>CP053446.1:921428-1228571 GCA_013285405.1 Ignavibacteriota bacterium
TAAAGATGAGATGAATTTATTTGTTAGGCCTAGACTCATCTCAATCCAATTTAATCCATTATTTGTGCTAAGAAAAATTCCATCGCCTGTTCCGACAAAAATATTTGATTCACTTACAGTAAAAGAACTTATTATGGTATTTGATAATCCCGTATTCACCCCTATCCAATCTTGACCATCGTTTGTAGATCGAAAAATGCCGTCATAAGTTCCAGCAAAAATCATTGTACCACCAACAGCAAAAGAAGTGACTCCACCACCATACGGCCCATTAGTTTGTTGCCAGGCATTCTGTGCAGATATAGTAATCGAAAGAATAAAAACCATGAGAGATATTTTAAGGATTCGCATTCTACACTCCAATAAAATTATACTTAACAGAAACTTAAGAAAATAAAACGTGAATGTCACGTTAGATTAAGATTAAGAGTATGAGTAAGAGAAAGAAAGGCGTATTCTTACTCTTAATCATACTCTTTCTCTTACTCTTACTCTGTGATTCTTATCCTTGTATTTCACTCATCAATCCATTAATTTGATGTTTCGATTTCTGACTAAAACAAACAAAAAAACAGGAAATTTGCTCTGATTAGTGTAATTGTCATTCCGGCGATTCCGACATAGTCGGAAGAGTCAGGAATCTGGTTCACCAGAACGCCCCTCAGATGCTGGACAAGCCAGAATGACAACACTCTCGTTCCAAGCTAATTGGAGTAATAAGTAAAAATTCTAACATTTATTAGAGTATAACTAAGGAAAATTATGGCTAATGATTATAAAAAAAGTCCTGAAATTGATGAAGTAGAAACCAGAGAATGGCTTTACTCGCTTGATTATGTTTTTGAACACGGCGGACCAGAAAGAGTAAAAGAACTTTTACAGCAGCTTCAGATCCGCGCTCACAAAGCCGGTGTTCAGATTCCGTTCACTGCAAACACTCCGTACATAAATACAATTCCAAGAGAAAAGCAGCCACCATTTCCGGGCAACCGTGAAATTGAAAGAAGAATAAAATCACTTCTTCGTTGGAATGCTATGGCAATGGTTGTTAAAGCAAACAAGTTGGAAGCAGGTATAGGAGGGCACATTTCGACTTATGCAAGTGCTGCAACTTTATTCGAAATCGGTTTTAATCACTTTTTCAGAGGAAGAGGAAATGGATATGAAGGTGACCAGGTTTACTTTCAAGGTCACGCATCTCCGGGAATTTATGCTCGTGCATTTCTCGAAGGAAGAATTTCAAAAGAACAATTAAAAAATTTCAGAAACGAATTTGCAGAAGGTGGTGGATTGTCGTCCTATCCTCATCCATGGCTGATGCCAAACTTCTGGGAATTCCCAACTGTGTCAATGGGACTCGGACCAATTATGGCAATCTACCAGGCAAGATTCAACAGATATCTTGAAGACCGTGGATTAAAGAAAGATACTGGCAGCAAAGTCTGGGCATTTCTTGGTGATGGTGAAACAGATGAACCCGAAACTCTCGGTGCAATCACGCTTGCATCAAGAGAACAACTTGATAATTTAATTTTTGTAATCAATTGTAATCTTCAAAGACTTGATGGACCTGTTCGCGGAAATGGAAAAATTATTCAGGAACTCGAAGCAGCTTTTCGCGGCGCAGGTTGGAATGTGATAAAAGTTATCTGGGGCGAAGATTGGGATCCGCTTCTTGAAAAGGATAAAGATGGAAAGCTTATTAAGCGAATGGGTGAAGTTGTTGATGGTCAGTACCAGAAATACACAGTTGAAGGCGGTGCATACATTCGAGAACATTTCTTTGGTGTTGATGAAGAGTTGAAAGATATGGTTGAAAATATGTCTGATGAAGAATTGAAAAAAATGAAAAGAGGCGGACACGATCCTGAAAAAGTTTATGCGGCTTACAGCGCTGCGGTAAATCACGAAGGTTCGCCAACAGTTATTCTGGCAAAAACAATTAAGGGTTACGGACTCGGTGAAAGTGGTGAAGGGAAAAACATAACTCACCAGCAGAAAAAATTAAATGAAGATGAAATGAAAGAATTTCGTGCACGTTTTGGAATCCCGATTTCTGATGAACAGATCATTAATGATCCTTTCTTCAGACCTGATGAAGACAGCTCTGAAATAAAATATCTTACTGAAAGAAGAAAAGCTCTCGGCGGTTATCTTCCTTCAAGAAAAACAGATATTAAACCGTTAAAAACACCAGATGAATCTCTCTTCGAAGAATTCTATAAAGGAACTGAAGGTAGAGAAGTTTCAACGACAATGGTGTTCGTAAGAATTCTTGCTAAACTTCTTAAAGACCCTGAAGTTGGAAAACTAATAGTACCAATCGTTCCTGATGAAGCGAGAACATTTGGAATGGAATCACTCTTCAGACAGATTGGAATTTATGCGCATGCTGGACAGTTATACGAACCTGTTGATGCCGATAGTTTGCTTTATTACAAAGAAATTAAAAACGGACAAATACTTGAAGAAGGAATTACCGAAGCTGGCTCTATGTCTTCTTTCATTGCTGCAGGAACTTCCTATCTTACTCACGGATTGAATATGATTCCGTTTTTTATTTATTACTCTATGTTTGGATTGCAGAGAGTTGGTGATTTAGTTTGGGCTGCCGGTGATGCCGGAGTGAGAGGTTTTATGCTTGGTGGAACTTCCGGCAGAACAACATTGAATGGCGAAGGTTTGCAGCATCAGGATGGACATAGTCATCTTCTTGCTTATGCAGTTCCTAATATGGTTGCGTATGATCCTGCTTTTGCATTCGAGCTTTCAGTTATTATAAGGAACGGAATAAAAAGAATGTTTGAAGATCAGGAAAGAATTTTTTATTACATTACTTTGATGAATGAAAACTACCCGATGCCTGAAATGCCTGAAGGTGCGAAGGAAGGAATTCTGAAAGGAATGTACAAGTTCAAGTCTTCATCAATGAAGGACACTAAACTGAAAGCACAATTATTTGGAAGCGGAACAATTATTAATCAGGTTCTGCACGCACAGGAAATTCTTGAGAAGGATTACAATGTTTCAGCAGATGTGTGGAGTGTTACTAGTTATAAAGAATTGAGAAGAGAAGCACTCGATATTGAAAGATGGAATATGCTCAATCCAGATAAAAAGCAAAAAGATTCATACATCACGCAAATACTTGCGAAGGAAGAAGGTGTATTTGTAGCAGCTTCTGATTATGTAAAAGCGTTACCCGATTCTATTTCAAAATGGTTTCCTCGTAAATTGCATTCACTTGGAACTGATGGATTTGGAAGAAGCGCATCGAGAAAAGCATTACGGGATTTCTTCGAAGTTGATTACCGTCATATTGTTTATACAACACTCGGTGCTCTTGTTAAAGAAGGAAAAATAAAAGATACTGTTCTGGAAAAAGCAAAAAAAGATCTGGATATAAATCCGGATAAATTAAACCCGATGGTATCGTAGATAAGATTGAATAGCCACGGGCTTTAGCTCGTGGTTAACATAGCCAGGCTATAAATTGGTTTTAACCAAAACCTATTTTTATTTTGGCTAAAGCCAGGAAAATATTGATGGCTAATTTTTCCCCGACCTGAAGGTCGGGGCTATTTTGATTGAAATAAAAATCTAATAAAATAAATGGCAACAGAATTTAAACTACCTGAACTTGGTGAAAATATTGAATCAGCCGATATAGTAAATGTGCTGGTAAAAGTCGGCGATTCGATTGAAAAAGAACAATCAATTATCGAGATTGAAACTGATAAAGCAACTATAGAAGTTCCATCGAATGTTTCCGGAAAGATTACTGAGGTACTTGTTAAACAAGGCGATTCAGTAAAAGTCGGACAAACAATTATTAAAGTTGATGAAGGGGCTTCGTCTGACGACTACGCCCTCTTAAAAGGGTTAGACGTTAAAGGAGAATCAAAAACTGAATCAAAGTCACAAGCTAAAGCAGAGATAAAGAAAGAAGAGAAAAAACCTGAATCCAAAAAAGAGATTAAAGAACAAACTCAAACCGGTTCAGGAAATATTGTTGAGTTCAAAGTTCCGGATCTGGGCGAAAATATAGTTTCTGCTGATGTGATTAATGTTCTTGTTAAAGTTGGTGATACCATTGCAAAAGATCAGGGTGTAATTGAGATTGAAACCGATAAAGCTACTATTGAAGTTCCTTCTTCAGTCGAAGGAAAGATTATCAACGTGAATGTGAAAGCCGGAGATAAAATAAAAGTCGGCGATATACTTATAAAAGTGGAATCAACTTCTTCAGTTCCGGCCGCTAAAAAAGAACCGGTGAAAGAAAAAACAGAAGAAGTTAAAATTGAATCTCCTGCTACAATTGAAATTCCAAAAGGTGAAGTAAGTGAATTGAAAGTTGGCGAGCATGATGATCAGCCGCCGATATTAAAAGGCTCCGCCCCTGCAGCTCCTTCTGTAAGAAGAATTGCCCGTGAACTTGGAGTTGATATAAATAAAGTTCCTGGTTCAGGTCAGGCAGGAAGAATTTCAATGGATGATGTTAAGTCTTTTGTGAAAAAAATCATGCAAGGCAAAGGCGAAGCAATCGGATTTGGAATAAAGAAAGAAACTTTACCGGATTTTAGCAAATACGGAAAAATTGAACGCACGGCAATGAGCAAAATTCGTGAGAAAACTGCAACTCATTTAAGTTATGCATGGTCAGTTATTCCTCACGTTACACAATTCGATAAAACTGATATTACTGAATTCGAGAAAGATAGAAAAGAACTAAGTAAAAGAGTTGAAGAGCACGGTGCAAAGCTGACTGTAACAGGGATACTTATCAAAATTATTTCTGAAGGATTGAAAAAATTCCCCCAGTTCAACAGCAGTATTGATATGGATAAGATGGAAGTCATTTATAAAAAGTACATCAACATTGGAATTGCTGTTGATACGGAGAATGGTTTGCTTGTTCCGGTTATAAAAAATGCTGATAAGAAAAATCTAATTGATATTTCTGTTGAGCTGAACCAGTTAGCTCAGAAGGCACGCGATAAAAAATTATCACTTGATGAAATGCAAGGTGGTTGTTTTACAATTACTAATCTTGGTGGAATCGGTGGAACATATTTTACTCCGATAATTAATTCACCTGAAGTTGCAATTCTAGGAATATCCCGTGGGAATTATGAGCCTGTTTACAAAAAGGATGGAAGTTTTGAGCCGAGACTAATGCTTCCGCTTTCTCTTTCTTACGATCACCGGATTATTGATGGTGCTGATGCGATCAGATTTTTACGATGGGTTTGTGAAGCACTTGAAGAGCCATTGAAAATTTTTATGTAAGTTACAATAATTTTAATAGAACGCTGATGACGCTGATTGAGTAGATCAGCGCAGATCAGTTAAATCTGCATTATCTGCGTTCCATTTCTTAAAAGAAACTAATATGAGTGAACAAATTAAAATATGCGTAATCGGTGCCGGACCCGGTGGTTACGCTGCTGCTTTTCTTGCGGCTGATCTTGGAATGAATGTAACATTAATTGATAAAGAAAAAAATCCGGGCGGTGTTTGTCTTTACCGTGGCTGCATTCCATCGAAAGCACTGCTTCACGTTGCAAAACTTCTTGATGAAACTGAACATGCAAAAAACTGGGGAATAGAATTTTCGAAACCGAATATAAATCTTAATAAACTTCGTGAATGGAAAAATAAAGTTGTTGAAAAATTAACAAGCGGAGTCGGTTCAGTCGCAAAATTCAGAAAAGTAAATTACATACAGGGAACTGCATCATTTAAAAATTCCAAAACTTTGATCATTGAAAAAAGTGATGGCACAAATGAAGAAATGAGTTTTGATAAAATAATAATCGCAACAGGTTCGAGGATTACAACTATTCCATCACTTGATATTAAAAGTAAAAGACTACTTAATTCAACTTCTGCACTTGACCTTCCGGCAATTCCAAAATCACTTCTGGTAATTGGAGGAGGATACATTGGATTAGAACTCGGTTCAGTTTACCAGGCACTCGGTTCAAAAGTTTCTGTTGTTGAAATGCTTGATGGATTGCTTCCCGGTGCTGACCGCGATCTTGTTTCCCATCTCTCGAAAAGATTAAAAGAAAAATTTGATACTATTCTGCTCAACTCAAAAGTAGTCGAGATGCGGGAATCCGTTCCTTCGGGAAAGGAAGTGAAAGATGGAATACAAGTTAAGATTCAGGATGCAGAAGGAAAGATTACAGAACAAATTTATGATTATGTTTTAATGTCTATTGGAAGAAGACCTGATACAACTGGGCTTGCATTAGAAAACACAAAAGTAAAAGTAAACGAACGGGGATGGATAAAAGTTAACAACCAGATGCAGACAGACGATCCTGATATTTATGCGATTGGTGATATTGTTGGCGAACCGATGCTTGCTCACAAAGCTTCTCACGAAGGAAGAGTTGCTGTTGAAGTAATTGCAGGACACAAATCAGCATTTGAACCAATGGCAATTCCTGCTGTTGTCTTTACAGATCCGGAAATAGCGTGGGCTGGTTTAACAGAAAATCAGGCAAAAGAAAAAAAGATTGATTATGAAGTTGCAAAATTTCCCTGGGCTGCATCTGGACGAGCAGTTACACTTGACAGAAATGATGGCGTAACAAAAATCTTAGTTGATCCATCTTCACAAAGAATTCTTGGAATTGGAATTTGTGGTCCTGGTGCCGGTGAATTAATTGCTGAAGGAGTTCTTGCAATTGAAATGGGCGCAAACTTAACCGATCTTAAACTTACAATTCATCCTCATCCTACTTTATCAGAAACAATTATGGAAGCCGCTGAGGTTTTCTTTGGACAGAGCACACATGTTTACAGACCGAAGAAGAGTTAGTGTTAATACTCAACTCAACCCTACCCTTATCTTAAAAAGAGAAGGGATTGTTACTACTCACGTCGCATAATTAGGAAGCTTGTCAACAACATCAATTACACATCCGATTGACAATAATTCTCTTTCTTTCTAAGAGAGACCTGCCTGCTGGCAAAGGAAGGGATCAGAGAGAGTTCTTGCAAGCATTTAAACGATTTATGAATCACCTTTCGCATTGTTTAAGTAGGCTTGTTTTGATAATTTTCCACATCAATAATTAGAAATTAAAAGAGACAAAAGAATAGTTTATGACGAAACCACAGATATGGGTAGCAGCATTTTTAGCAGCGTTTATTTTACTTTTTATACTTCAGAGAGTAACGAAAAAAGAAGAAGCTCCATCACGTGATCTTTCTTCTCAAATGAATAATCAAATGACTGAAGAAAATACAACGGAGTTAAATGGAGCTCAGCTTATTTCAAATTTTGGCTGCACAAATTGTCACGGCAGTGATCTTGCTGGAACTAAAATGGCTCCAGCACTAAAAAATCTGTCTCAACATTGGGGAAAAGAATCTCTTCTTAATTATTTACGAAACCCAAATGATTTTATGGATGAAGCACGATTTAAAGAATACAGAGAAAAGTATCCAAACCAGATTATGCCTCCGTATGGAAATAAAAATATAAAAGATCTCGGAAAGATTGTTGATTATCTTTTACAGAAGTAGTGTTTCTTTTTTAAAAATATATTTTGAAACTACTTTTTGTAACCCTGTGTAATTTTGTGGATCTCGTGTTACACCTGGACTGACGGCACTAACATTATCTTAATCATCACTTTCAACTTTATTCATAAGATTAGAGCTTATCAACCTTAGATTACATTCAATATCTAAAATAAAAAGTTAATTTGCCTTTGAGTTTCTTTTTAAATTGTTTTGAGCATATGCTCATAATTTATTTTTAGAAAACAATGCCAAGACCAAGAAAACACAGAAGAATCTGTTGTAATCCATCAGCATATTATTTCAAGCCTCGGGAAATTCCAATGTATGAACTACAGGAATTTATTCTTGATCATGATGAACTGGAATCATTGAGACTTGCTGACCTACTTGCCTATTCTCACGAAAAAGCAGCAAAGAAAATAAAAATTTCCAGGGCTACCTTCGGACGGATCGTTGAAGCTGCACGAAAAAAAGTTACTGATGGAATCTTAAACGGTAAGGCAATCAGGATAAATGAAAATCATTAACTAAAAACTTAATATAATGTTCTACTCAAAAACGGAGATATTAAAATGAATAACCAGGCAAATACTTTCAAAGGGAAAATTGCAATCGCAACGAACGACCAGCATAGAGTAACAGGACACATTGGAAGGTGCAGAGCCTTTATGGTTTATGAAATTGATGGTGAAAAAATTGTGAATAAAGAATTGCGAGAGAATAATTTCACTAACCACAGAAGAGGCGGTGAACATCACCATTCTCATGGAGAAGGCGGTGAACACAAACACACTCACCTGATTGAAGGATTAAAGGATTGTAAATATTTAATATCAAGCGGAGGAGGATGGCGAGTTGTCGAGGATTTAAAGCTGCACAACATTTCGACTCTCTTCACAGATGTTGAAATGATTGAAGATGCCGTGAATATGTTCATAAAGGGTGAACTTAAAAATGAATCGAATTTAGTTTGTGACCATAATCATTAGAGCAGAAAATATGTACGGGGAAAAGCTAACTTCAGCTTAAATTTGGTATATGAAAATTAAATGTTTTCCAATCGTACTCATTCTTTTTATTGCGCAATTCGTAAACGGTCAGAGTTCCGTTTTAACTGGAAAGATTATCGATTCAAAAAACGAAAATAACATTCAAGGGGCTTCTGTTTTTATTTCCTTCAACTACTTCACATACACCAATGGTAATGGTGAATATAGAATAGATGGACTCTCACAAGGACTGCATGAAATTAAAATTTCCTGTCTCGGATATAAACCTCTTTCGACACAAATAAAAATTGATTCAACTTCACTTCAAAAAGATTTTCAACTTGAGCCATCATTAATCGAATTGGATGAGGTTGTTGTTAGTACAAACAGAACAGAAAATTATCTTCGCAACTCCCCTTTTGCTGAATTAGTAATTGATAATGATGAAATTCAGAAACGACCAGCAGTTTCATTAGCTGATATTCTTCAGAATGAACCGGGAATTTCTTTAGTGCGTGATGGAATTTGGGGAACGGAACTCAACATCAGAGGTTTAAGTCGTGAAAATATTGTCACATTAATAAATGGAAACCGGATAGTAACTTCAACAGATATTGCAGCAAGATTATCAATGATTGATTTAAATGATATTGACAGAGTTGAAGTTATTAAAGGCGCTTCTTCTTCAATTTACGGATCCGGAGCCACAGGTGGAATTGTAAATATAATTACAAAGTCACCGCAGTTTTATAATAAATTTTCTCTTAACGGGAATGTGTCAGGTGAATATAATACTGTCAATGATCTTTCAATATTCAGTGGATCTTTTTTGGGTGGCAGCTCTGTCTGGTCAGCAAAAATTTCCGGCTCATACAGAAATGCTAAGAACATTCAGACACCAATCGGCGAATTGAAAAATAGTCAGTTTGAAGATTATACTTTTTCCGGTGCATTGAATATTTATCCGTTTGATAATCACAAATTAATACTTGATTACCAGTTATTCAGAGCAGACAATGTTGGAGTTCCGGGTGCTTCAGTATTCCCCGATAATGCTGATGTCAGATATCCCTTTGAAAGACGTCAATTGATTTCTGCAGGATATGATATTCAAAATATTTCAAAAACATTTTATAAGCTTTCAGCAAAATATTCCTATCAGCTTATTAACCGTGATGTTGAAAACATCCCTCACACCGTTCAGAATATTCCGGCATCGGGAAATAATCCTGCGAGAAGAATAAGTGTTTTAAAAATCACACCGGGTGCTGATCATAAAAATAATAATGCACAACTCCAGGGAAATTTCTGGCTGTTCGATGATCATAATCTCGTTGCAGGATTGGATTATTGGGATAGAAGTTACAATGGTGAACGCGAGCGATATCAGTTAATCGAAATTCTGGACTCAAATGGAAATGTGGTTAATACAACAAACAGGGTTGTAGGTGAAAAACCAATTCCGAATTCAAAATATAGCAGTCTTGGAATTTTTGCTCAGGATGAATTTAAACTTTTTGATGACAAATTATCGACCACGATTGGCTTGCGTTATGATTACATCAATATATCTGCAGAGGAAACTTTAAATCCACTTTATGTAATTACAAATGGTAATTTAGATACAACTCCTCCCAGTCAGGAAGTTTTGTGGGAAAGCACTGAAGCAAACAATTCTTCTTACAGTGGAAATCTTGGTTTCATTTATTCAGTCTTTACTGATCTGGATTTGACATTAGGATTAGGTTCTTCGTTTCGTTCACCGTCACTTGAAGAAAGATTTCAATACATAGATCAGGGAAGCGTTGTTCGAGTTGGTAATCCTGAGTTAAATCCTGAGAAAGGTCTCACAACAGATTTTGGTATCAGATATTATTCAAACAATCTTAAAATAATTTCTAATGTATTTTACAGTTACTATAATGATCTTGTAACAGAAGTTCCCGGTACTTTTGATGGAAGAAACGCATTAATCAAAACAAACATTGGTGAAGCAAGAATTTATGGATTCGATTTCCGGACAGATTATAATTTCTGGAAAGATTTTATTTTTTATTCAACAATTTCGTACGTCAAGGGCGATGATTTAACAAACAACGGATATCTTCCGCAAATTCCGGCTCCAAACGGAAACTTCGGATTCAAGTTTGGTTTGTTTGATTATTTGAATACAGATATTTACCTCACACTTTTTGCTGAGCAGAATGATGTTGCTGAAGGTGAAATTGCAACTCCAGGTTATGCAGTATTTAATTTTCTTTTGAATACTGTTCCGATAAAGTTTTCAAGCATAAGTTTCAGAATTTATTCTGGTATTGAAAATATTTTCGATAAATCATACCGGAATCATTTATCTACAACACGAGGAAGTATTACCATCGAGCCGGGCAGAAATATATTCGTTAAATTAGCTGTGGAGTTTTGATGTTTTTTACCCCTGTCATCACGAGCGGAGCGAAGTGATCTCCTCCTAAATAAAGTTAAAGATTGCTTCGGTCGTTCCTCCCTCGCAATGACAAAGGAAAATAATAGTAATTAATAAACAAATATCCTTATGACCTGGTTTTTCATTGCACTGCTTTCATCTTTTCTTTCTGCGTTTGCTGCGATAACTCAGAAGAAAGTTCTGTTCAATCTTAATCCAGTTCAGTTTTCGTTTTATCTTTCAATCGCAAACCTGGTTTTGTCTATTCCCTTTTTCTTTTTTGTTGATTACAACGCGATTAACTTTTCTAATCTATCAGTGCTGTTTATAAAATCTTTGATTGGTGTTGCAGCATTTTTATGTGTGATGACCTCTCTGAAGAATCTACAAATTAGTAATGCATTGCCTTTGCTTGCACTAACTCCGGGATTTGTAGCTCTGTTTGCTTTTATTTTTCTTGGAGAAGCACTAAAATTTTATGAAGTTCTTGGTTTGATTTCTTTAATCGCTGGAACTTACATTCTCGAAAGTAAAAACCTGAAAGAAATTCTTTTCCCGCTGAATGTATTTTTCAAGTCGAGGTATCATCAATACATTCTTGCTGCACTATTGTTGTTCACTGCTTCATCTGTTATGGATAAACTGCTTGTAGCAAAAATGAATCTTACACCAATATCATTAACAGCATTTCAGCACGCTTATTTCGCCGGACTGTTCTTCATCATTTACTTTGCGTTTAAAGGAAAGCTTGAAAATCATTCTCCGAAAAT
The DNA here is from genome assembly GCA_013285405.1 of Ignavibacteriota bacterium. Classification (NCBI taxonomy): domain Bacteria; kingdom Pseudomonadati; phylum Ignavibacteriota; species Ignavibacteriota bacterium. The sequence continues at coordinate 933,155 of CP053446.1, forward strand.
AAATAAAACTGATGTTCTCTGGATTTTATTGATTTCTGTTTTAACAATTGGCTATCGCTACACACAGATTGTTTCAATAAGTCTTGCTTCAGTCGCACTGACGCTTGCAGTGAAGCGAACTTCGGTTTTGTGGGCAACGGTAATTGGCGGAAAGATTTTTAAAGACACTAACTTGCTCAAGAAAACCATTGCTGTTTTATTTATTCTCCTTGGTGCGATATTAATTTTGAGGGATTAATATTTATCCTGAATTTATTTCAGGATCTTAATGTGATATCTCCAAAGATGCTGTCCAAAGGACTCCTTCGGAGAAACAAGCCTGCCTGCCGGACAGGCAGGTTCAGCATAAATGAATTTGGCGGAAAGATTTTTAATAATCAAGTGAAACTCACCTTCGAGGTGAGTCTCACCTTTAGTGATAAGAAACTTACGCTACTGTTATCTCTTTGGTAAGATAAACATCCTGGATAAGATTAAGCAGCTTCACACCATCTGCCATCGGACGCTGGAAAGCTTTTCTTCCTGAGATCAATCCCATTCCGCCGGCACGCTTGTTAATAATTGCAGTCTTTGCAGCTTCGGCAAAATCATTTTCACCGGAAGCACCACCACTGTTTATTAATCCTGCTCTTCCCATGTAATTATTTATTACCTGGTAACGTGTTAAATCAATTGGGTGGTCAGTTGTTAAATCTGTGTAAACCTTCTTACTTGTTTTTCCGAACTTCAAAGCGTTGTATCCGCCGTTGTTTTCTGGAAGTTTCTGCTTGATAATGTCTGCTTCAATTGTAACACCGAGATGGTTTGCCTGTCCGGTTAAATCTGCTGATACGTGATAATCTTTATCAGATTTGAAAGCAGAATTTCTTAGATAGCACCATAAAACTGTTGCCATTCCAAGCTCGTGTGCAAACTGAAATGCCTGGCTCACTTCAACGATCTGTCTTGTGCTCTCATCTGAACCGAAATAAATTGTTGCACCAACAGCAGCAGCTCCCATATCAAATGCCTGCTGAACTCCTGCAAACATTATCTGATCAAATTTGTTCGGGTAAGTTAACAACTCATTATGATTGAGTTTCAGAATGAATGGAATTTTATGTGCATATTTTCTGGAAACCATTCCAAGCACACCAAGTGTTGATGCACAGGCATTGCATCCGCCTTCTACTGCGAGCTTAACAATATTTTCCGGATCAAAGTACATTGGGTTTGGTGCAAAAGATGCACCCGCAGAATGTTCAATTCCCTGATCAACAGGAAGAATGGAAACATAACCTGTTCCGGATAATCTCCCTGTGTGAAGAATCCAGTTTAAGTTTCTAAGAACATTCGGACTTCTGTCAGTTTGTAAAAAAATCCGGTCAACAAAATCAGGACCGGGTAAATGCAATTGTTCTTTTGGAAATTTTGCTTTGTAGCTTAACAACTCGTCAGCTTCTTTGCCTAGTAATTCCTGAATCTTTTTTAACATAATTAACTCCGTATAGAATTTTTAGTAATGATTAATTTCAATGCCAAGTAGTTTAAAAATAAGGTTAATGCTGATGAAGAGAAAGTCTGAATGTCGGTAGGCAGGAGTAAGAATTAGAAAGGACTTTTAAGTCAACAAAATCAGCTTTTTGCTGAAATATCATCAAAGATATTTAATGCCTGAAATCTCGCATTTTCGATGAACCATTTTCCTGTATCCATTCCACCGCAGACAACACCAGCAAGATAAATTCCCGGGATATTTGTCTCGAATGTTTTCTCATCGAACGAAGGAATTTGTTCCTCATCTTCTGAAATTTTTATTCCTGCTTTTTTGAGAAATGAATAATCGGGATGATAGCCTGTCATTGCAAATACAAAATCATTTTTTACTGACGCTTTTCCTGATGATGTTTTGATCTCGACTTCATCATCGCGGATTTCTGATAATTCAGAATTAAAATATGCTTTGATACTTCCTTCTTTAATCCGGTTTTCAATATCCGGTCGAACCCAGTACTTTATACTATCTTTCAATGAAGGTTCTCTTACAACCATAGTAACCTCCGACCCGCGCCGAAAAGTTTCCAATGCAACATCAACAGCAGAATTTCCTCCACCAACAACCACTAATTTTAAATATGCATAAGGATGCGCTTCATCAAAATAATGTTTTACTTTTGATTTATCTTCTCCGGGTATATTCATCAGATTAGGAAAATCATAAAATCCTGTTGCTATAATTACTTGCGTTGCATCATAAATATTTTTATTGCTGATTACCTTGAATTGATTTGCCGATCCTTCAATACTTTCAACTTTTTCATAAGTTTTGATATTAAGATTCCATGCGTCAGCAACCCGTCGGTAATATTCAAGCGATTCTTTTCTTGTAGGTTTATCGCTATGAGAGACAAATGGTACATCTCCAATTTCCAATCTATCTGCTGTTGAAAAGAAAATCATATTAGTCGGGTAATGAAAAAGTGAATTCACAAGACAGCCTTTATCAATTATCAGATAATCAAAATTTCTTTTCTCAGCTTCGATACCGCAAGCTAAGCCAATCGGACCTGCTCCTATTATTATAATTTTTTTGTTGTTCATCTTCTTTTCTTCAGAATATATTGTTGTAAGATAGCTTTTTTAATAAAATAGTTCGAGTCAGAAATTCTTTAAAATAAAAAAGGCGGTGTAGAACCGCCTGATTATAAATGAAAATATTTTATTAGTCTATAATTTCAATTAATGCACTTGCTACGGTTTTATCATCTTCATCGAGAAGGAACACTCTGTAAAAACCTGCATCTTCAAATTCCATATCACTCTCATCGTTCTTTTCGAAGAAGATGTATTTCATATCTCTGTCAATTGTGAAATAGAATTTTTTGTAGTATTCAAATTTTCCTGTTCTGTAATTATACAGATCATATTGTATTGCGACATCTTCGAGTCTGAGTGGATTATCAGCTTTTACCATAACAGTGATATGCCCTTTTGTGAATCTATCACTTACTCCGATTTCTCCATCGTAATCATCATATCTTTCGCAGAAATACATTACCGGTTCGGATTGAGCGAAGAGATTTGAATTAATTACCACAATAGAAATGAACATTGTGAGAAGAACGAGGAAGTTTATTTTTTTCATAATTGTTCCTTTGTGAATTTATTATTTGAATTAGTGAATTGCATTCTCCTTGATAAAAATCGTACCGTAATTATTTGCTTAATTTTCTTGAAATTGTTCTAAAAACAAGTTATTCAATAAGTACAAAAGTTAATTTTACATGCATTTAATCTTAACATCTAAGAATTACAGATCAAATATATAATCATTGTCCTGCAACAGGAAGAATTCAATTTGATTTCGGATGATAAATTCCAACTTTTATTTATTAAAAACAAATGCACCTGCTAATGGGATTGATACATTAATACATTCGCATTCCTTATATTTAACAAAAAATAAAAATCTAATTTTTTAACTTGGACAAAAAGTATACTATCATCTGTAATTGGTGTAATCAATCAGCTAGTATTATCTGGGTTCACGGACACGGTCAATGTTCAGTTTGCAGAATTAATATTGATGAATGCTGCAGAGGTGAAGGGGCACATCCCTTAACCACTTCCCTACCACCTGTCCGGCATCCGGCAACTGCCGGATTAACGAAGACGGAAGGAAAAGGGAAAAGGAAGAAGAAATAAATGAAAATGATTAAACATGTCTGTTTCGATCTGGATGGAACTCTTGTCGATTCAAAGGATACAATTCTAAATAGTACAAAAGCAGCTTTAGATCAATTAAAAATCACTTACGATTTAGATGAAGATGTTTTCACAAATATGATTGGAAAACATTTCGTTGATATTTTTGAAGAATTAAAAATTGATGTTCCGGACTTCGATAAATTTATTACTATCTACAAAGCTCTCTACTTCGATTATATGGATTCATCCTATCTTTATACCGGAGTTCAGCAATTGCTTCAATATCTGAATGAAAATAAAATTAAAGTTTCGTTGCTCACTACCAAAGTTCAGGAACAGGCGGATAAAATAATTGATTATTTTGAATTAAGATCTTCGTTTGATTATGTGATGGGTAGAAGAGACGGATTAGCACACAAGCCTTCACCTGAACCTCTGCTTTTTATTTGTGATGAATTAAAAATTAAACCATCCGATACATTGATGGTAGGTGATACTGAACTTGATATTCAGTGTGGAATCGGTGCTGGTGCAAAAACGTGCGGAGTTTTATTTGGTTATAGAAAAAAAGAACAGCTTGAAAAGGAAAAATCGGACTTTATTATTGCAAGATTAAACGAACTTAAAAACTTTCTGGATTAAGAGTATGAGTAATAAAAAATCTTACTCATACTCTTTGTCTTTCTCTTATTCTTACTCTTCCTCTTACTTTAAAACCATCATCTTTCGTGTTTGCATAAAAGCACCCGACTTCAGAGTATAGATATAAACACCGGATCCCAAATTGCTCTTTAAATCTTCAGTTGAAAATTCGACAGAGTAATTCCCCGCTTCTTTAAATTCGTTAACAAGAACTGCTAATTCAGAACCGAGTAAGTTGTAAACTGTTAACTTCACCTGTCCGGCTGCAGGGATTGAGTAATTGATAACAGTTGTGGGGTTAAACGGGTTCGGATAATTTTGTTCTAAAGCATATTCTTTAACGAAATCAAATTCAACCATTTCGGCGTTCAGGATTCTGAACGTTCCATCAAAATCAATTTGTTTCAAACGGTAATAAGATACTCCGTTGATTGGATTTTTATCTGCAAAGGAATAATCTGTTTGCTCAGTGGTGGTTCCTTTACCTTCAACACTACCAATTGAAATCCAGTTCAGATTATTTTCACCATCATTGCCGTCTGCTCTTTGAATTTCAAATATTCTGTTATTCATTTCTGATGCAGTTGACCAAGAAAGCAAAATATTATTAGAATTCGCCACAGCAGCGAATGAAAGCATTTCAACCGGAATAATCTGATAAACAATAATTCCAATATCATCAACATACCAGCCATCGCGTTGAACAGAACCATCAGCATTAAGTTGAAACCTGATTTTATTTTGTACAGCTTTGTAGGAAGCAAGACTTATTTCTTCTCTTACCCAGTTAGTTCGCAAGCCATCATAAAGTGGTTCTCCGTTTGGCTGAAAACTTCCAACTCCGGGTTCAGTATATTGTCCTTGCAAAGGATACCAGGTTGATCCGTTATTTGTGGATATATCAACCTGACCATAATCCCAGTTGCTTTCCATATCATATTTTGTCCAGAATACCAATCGCGGATTAATGTATGCTGTCAGATTTATGGCAGTTGTCAATGTCATCGTTACAACGGCATTACTCAGATAATTTCCGACTTTACTATCAGTATAAGAATTTGGTGCAGTATGAAATGAAGTTGTTGTTGCTTCCCAGAATTTGCTGTTGTTACTCGTTAATGTCCATAAGTTCGGTGGATTATTCGTAGTATCGGCAAAAACCAAAACCGGAGTTCCAATAATTAAACTAATTGTATCTTTTCTTACAACACTTGAATTTAAACTGATGACAAATTCGAGTTTAATTTCTTCTTCAGCAGGAGCAGCCGCAGAAATCGTAAAAGTCAATGGAACGGTAACCTGTGCTGATGATCTTGCCTGAATGGAATCCATTGCAGCATTGCCGGAATTAATCGTTGCATAACTGCTTAATGAGTTGACTGTAATATTGACATTGTATCCAGTTGATAATCCTTTGTTCCTGAAAGAAGGAAGCATATTTACAAAATCACCAGGGTTAAAATATTGTTGTGAAAAGTTAGGGTTTTGCAAATGGATTGATTCACCAGCTACCCATGCATAGTAAAGATTTGGTAATAAGTTTTCAACAGCAAGTGGAATAATTTCACTTTGTGATGGCCAGAATCCGGTTGTTCCAACTTCAGGAGTCATCGCAAATATTTTCCCGTGATTGTTAACCAGATCACCATCATAAGCAAAATCATCGCTTGTTCCTCTTACGTTATATCCGACTGTTTGCATTGCCGTTCCGGCGGAATATCCATTATATGCAGTTATATCATTTGCAAATTCAAAGAATGTTAATGAGTCTGCTGTTACCCATGGAAAACATCCATAAGGGTAAATCAAATAATTTCCGTAAGTGTGATAGTTAAGTGTGCAGCTTATATTTTTTGTTGAGTAGAAATCTCTTATTGCTGCAGTTTCATTTTCTGAGAAAGCAGATGAACCACGATAAGTGTCACTGGAAGGATCGGTGCTTGAACCACCGTAGGATGAATTCCAATAAGCAAAAGGTCCATAGTTTCTATTTAAGTCGATACCATAACTTCCACCATTATTCTTTCTGTTCTTTCTCCACATACCACCACCATTCGGATCCGTTTGTCTGTTATATTCATATCCATCAGGATTCAGCACCGGTACAAAATACATTTCCCGGTTGTTAACTAAATATGTTGCTTCAGGATCAGTTCCATAATTTTCAAGTAGATAAAACATAAAGAAAATCATCTGCTCCATGCTTTCAGGTTCTCTTGCGTGGTGAAGTGCTGTATAGAGAATCTGAGGTTCAGTTTCACTTAATGAAGGATTATCAGAAATCTTGACCATATAAATTGGTCTGCCTTCAACCGTTGTTCCAATTGAAACTTTTTGAGTAATTAAATTCGGATACTGATTAAACATTTCATCGAGCTCTGCATTAACTTCGGCGAGAGTATAAAAACCACCCATCGTTCCATAATTAAATCCGGTTATTCCAAAATCCTGTTCCACTTTTTGCAGCTCAGCATTTTTTTCAGCTTCGCTCATTTTAGGAAGGTTTGCATAATGAGTGTACCAATCATCAATCAAAATTTCATAATTAAAACCGGTGGATTGAAGAATTGTAAAATCACTTTCACTGATAAAAACGTCAATTGTGTTATCCTTGTTGAAATTAAAATGATCGAACTGCATTCCTGCATCAACAAGACTTTGTATATCACTTCTATCGTTCAGATATATTTTAACTTCTTTGTAATTCTGTCCGAATAAAACAGACGCAGCAATGAAGCACAGAACAATGATTAGTATATTTTTTTTCACGGATACCTCACTCCAATTTATTTTAACAATTCATTAAACTAATTTGCAAAATTATTTAACACTATCAAATAAGTAAAACTAAATTCTTTTTTGTAATTGGATTGAAAAGCCGTGTTTTGTAAGAAAGCTGTATGAAATCTTAAACAATTACTGGGAAGTAAATCACTATCAAATGTGAAGATAATTCAGAATAGTGTAAACGAATAACAGCTATTCTTTATAAATTCTGTGGTTTTAAAATGATCCCGATATTTTTGTGACCATTGATTTTTACTGCGATCGGATCTTTAAATTTCAGATGTTTGGCAAAATTTAATTCTTCAATCACAGGTTGATTGAGCAGCCAATCCCAATCAATAAAACCTATTTTGCTGGATGCATCAACAGTAAAATAACCGATACGGAAAGAAGTAATATTCTGAAAAAAGTGTGAGCCTTGTGAAGGTTCTACTTCAAAATCTTTAAAGCCAGATTCAACAATTGCAGCAGCGCCAGAAATCTGATCCCACGTAACAGGAATTCCAAGCCAGGGGTCAAGCGATCCCCATCTTCCGACACCAATTAAAACATACGGTCGTTTTTCATTCAATAATTTGGAATTAAGTTTGGCAAGTTCTGCCGCAACTTCTCTGCTTTTACTTCTGTCAAACCGGCTGTGATCAACAAACACCAGATCATATATAGAATCTGTAACACCGTTACCGAGAACCTGTTTGCTTTGACAGATTAAATCTTCTTTTTTAAAATCTATTTTTAGTTCATCAAATTCCTTACTAATAACCAACGGTCTCATCTGCAGCATCGCAAATTCTTTTGGTTTGTCCGGTTGAACATTCAGATTGACAGCAAACTCAATCTCAACAGTTGAACCCATTCCCCACGAACCCAATCCTAAAAGCAAATCAAGTATTTCTGAAAGAGGAAACATCCTATGTTTAAGTATTGGTGCAAAAGTAACTACTCTGATTCCATCGCGCGAGATTCCGTCATATACTGCTTCATCTGCAGGCGAGTAAGTAGAACCAACATTGAGTAATGTACCATCGGATTCGGATTCAGAAAGACTGTAGGTTTTCACGAGCGGATCTTTTGTCGATTCAGGATGATGGACGAGTTTTCCGTTCAGGTCGAGAGCATAAAATTCCTGTTGAGCATGTTTCAGTGTGTCTTTGGTGGAAAAAAATTGAAGCAGATGTTTCGGATAACGCGGACAGAACCTGATTGAATTTCCACCTTGCACAACAGTTTCACCAAGTCCGAGAGCAACCATTGCAATTCCATCCTCGGATTTTTGCGGTGCAACAGGATAAAAGTTGAAAGACTTGGCAACTCCTGCAAAATCAGGATAAAATTTTCCTTTGTGTTCTGATCCAACAAGTCTTTGAACAATAACTGCCATCTTTTCTTCTTCAAGACGATATGCAGTCGCTTTCATATAATCTTTTGTTTTTTGATGATATGTTGAAGCATAAACAGCTTTGATTGTATGAAGCAGTTCATCTAATCGTACATTAATATCAGAGTTACTGTTCGGCAGCATATATGTCTGGTAAACACCAGCAAAGGGTTGAAATTGCGCATCTTCAAGCAAACTTGATGATCTCACTGCAAGAGGTTCTCTCGTTATTTCAAGAAAATCATAAAGCTTTTGTTTTATCTCTTTTGGAAAATGATATGCCTCAATAAATTTCTGGGTGATTTTAACATCCTCGTTTTCACTAAAGGCATAGTTTTCAAGATTATTTTCATTTATGAATTGATCAAAAACTTCTGTGCCGATTACAACCGCAGATGGAACTGATATCTCAACTCCTTTAAAAATATTTTTGATGTTATAATTGGCAATTAAAGTGTTGATAAAACCAAGTCCCCGAGCTTTTCCACCAAGAGATCCGCCGCCAATCCGTGCAAAACTATTTTTGGGATCGAAAGTTTCCTTTTTAAAATCCAGTATTACTCCTTTAATTCCTTCTTCAAGGTAACTATGAATAGCAGAAATAAGAACCTGCCTGAGATGTTCCGGTGAATCAAAATCAGAAACCTTTCGTGGTCTTAGCTGATAAGCGAGATCAAATTCTGTTCTTGCTTTCAACCATCTGGAAAAATGATTTCCTTCAGCATGATGAAGCAAACTTTCTTCGGGAATTTTAGCAATCTGATCGGCAAGTTCTCTTAAATTTGCTGCTCGTCCAACCGCGGTTCCATCCCTCAATTCAAAAATAAAATCTCCAAAACCAAAATGCTCAAGCATAAATTCATGAAGGTCGTGTAAAAGCCGCGGTGAATTTTTATGAAGGTAGGAAGCACCAATATTTTTAACTTTTGCAGCGAGAATCTGGTCACTTGTTTGAATAAGAATCGGAATATCTTTTTGTCGTTGTTTAACTGCCGTTGCAAATTTTAAACCAGCTTCGGTATCCCGAACACCATAATGTCTGAAATTATTGTCTGTGATAATTCCAAGTACATTGTCTTCATACATTTCGAAATAATGCCATGCTTCTTCATAAGTTGTGCAAAGAAGGATTTTCGGTCTGGCTCTCATTCTTAAAAATTTATGAGTGATGTTAATTCCTTCCTGAATAAGTCGCTGCGACTGATTAAATATCTCCGTGTATATCAATGGAAGATAGGATGAATAGAATTTAATGTTATCTTCCACAAGAATTATAACCTGAACGTCAATGTTCTGAGTATCTTCTTCAACGTTCATTTTATCTTCAATATATTTAATTATTCCTATGAGGAGATGGAAGTCGCCGTTCCAAATAAAAATTCTTTCAAAACCAGAAGTATCATAATGAGTAGTAAGTTCTTTTCGTTCTATGTTATCGTAAGCAAGAAGTATAACTGGCAGCTTGACTGCTAAATTCTTAACCTGGTGTGCGAACTTAACTACGTGCATATCTTCAATATGAAGCGTGGTGATAATCAAATCAAAATTGTGTTCTTCTTTCAACAATTCAATTGCTTCTTCGCCTGTAGTAACGTGAGTAATTTCCGGAGCCTGGCTTAGATTAAGATTTTGATATTCGCTTCTTATTAATTCATATAATCTTCCATCTTCTTCAAACAGGTAATAATCATAAATGCTGGATACAAGCAGAATATTCTGAATCTTGAATCGCATCAGTTTCTGGAATTTTTTAAGCCGGGCATGAAAAATGTTTTCGAGCTTGATTTCTTTTATTGAAAATTCTTTATCCATTTTTTGACAAATTATTTTAGGTTTGTTTTTTATTACCAGCTAATATAGAAAAAGAAGAGGTGAAATGCAGTCCCCAATTAACAATGAACAATTAAGAATGAATATTTATTAAAATTTCATCAATGTTTTTAATATTGATTCATGAATAGTAAAAAAAAAAGCGGTTAGAAGAACCGCTTAATTGTTAATTGTAAATTATCAATTGTTAATTATACGAGTCCCTGATCAATCATTGCATCTGCGACTTTTAAGAATCCGGCAATGTTTGCACCGTTAACATAATTTCCCGGTGTTCCGAATCTTTCAGCAGTGGTAACACAAGTATCGTGTATCCGGATCATTATTTCGTGTAAGCGTTTATCAACTTCTTCTCTTGACCAAGGCAGCCGCATACTGTTTTGCGTCATTTCCAATCCTGATGTAGCAACGCCGCCAGCGTTTGATGCTTTACCGGGTGAGTAAAGAATTTTTGCATCACGGATAATATTATAAGCATCAATTGTTGTTGGCATATTTGCACCTTCGCAAATACACATACATCCATTCTTCAATAATTCTTTTGCATCTTCAGGGTAAATTTCATTTTGAGTTGCACAGGGAAGAGCAACATCAACTTTTACTTCCCAGGGTTTTTTACCTGCGAAGAATTTTACTTTAAATTCTTTTGCATAATCTTCAACTATATCTTTGTTGCTAGAACGCAGCTTTAACATATAATCAATCTTTTCACCTTTTATACCATCGGGATCATAAATATATCCATCAGGTCCAGAAAGTGTTACAACCTTTGCACCGAGTTCAGTTGCTTTCCGGACTGCACCCCAGGCAACGTTTCCAAATCCTGAAACGGCAACAATTTTTCCATCGAAGGAAGTCTTTTTAGTCTTCAACATTTCTTCTGCAAAATAGACGCAACCAAAACCAGTTGCTTCGGGACGAACAAGCGAACCGCCCCAGTTCAATCCTTTACCGGTAAGAACTCCGGTGAATTCATTTTTTAATCTTTTGTACTGTCCATAAAGAAACCCAATTTCTCTTGCGCCAACACCGATATCTCCTGCTGGTACGTCAGTGTCTGGACCAATATGCCTGAAAAGTTCAGTCATAAAGCTCTGACAAAAGCGCATTATTTCATTATCGCTTTTACCTTTCGGATTAAAATCTGAGCCGCCTTTTCCTCCTCCCATCGGAAGAGTGGTTAATGAATTTTTAAAGACCTGCTCAAAGGCTAAAAATTTTAATATTCCAAGATTCACTGATGGGTGAAAACGAAGTCCACCTTTATAAGGACCAATAGCACTGTTCATTTCAATTCTGAAACCGCGATTGACTTGAATTACCCCCTGATCATCCATCCATGGAACACGGAACATAATAACTCTTTCAGGCTCTACCATTCTTTCAAGAATTTTTAATGATCTGTATTCAGAATGTTTCTCGACAACTACCTCGAGTGATTCGAGCATTTCCTGAACTGCCTGATGAAATTCCGGTTCGCTGGGATTTTTAGTTTTAACATCCTTTAATATTTTTTCTGTGTATTCTGACATATAAACCTCTGTGTATTAATTGTTTGACTTGTTGTGATGAATTTTTTGTAGTTAGAATTCTATATTCAATACCCCCATTTAATTTAAATGATAAATAAAAATATTTTTTATTTGTCATCTTAAAATTACGAAATAGGCTAATCAAAACCTTAATTATCATCACAAGCAATAAATAATTTTGATAAATATCACTTCTGTCATTTACTGATTTAACATAAATAATAGAATATTCTGCGTTTAATTGATAAATTGCAATAGTCTTTCTTCCAATTATTATTTGAACAGGAGTTTTTATGGATAACACTATTCTTAAAGAAAAAATCACACAGGCAGTTGAGATCTTAAAAGAAAAAGATATTGATATGTGGTTAACATTTGTTCGTGAGAGTTCAGTAATGACCGATCCGGCAATGGAAATGGTTGTTGGAACAAACTCAACCTGGCAGGCAGCTTTTTGTATAAACAAAGATGGTGATACAACTGCAATTATCGGTTCGATGGAAGAGGGAAATTTTAAAAAAGCAGGAGTGTTTAATAATATTATAACTTATCTAAAATCAATCCGCGAACCTTTCAGAGAATACATTGCAAAGAAAAATCCGAAAAAGATTGCAATTAATTATTCCAAAACTTCCGTACTTGCTGATGGTTTAACTTATGGAATGTATCAAATCCTTCTTGATCATCTTGAAGGAACTGAATACAGAAACAAACTAATCAGTTCTGAAGAAATTATTTCCGCATTGAGGGGAAGAAAATCTCAAACAGAAGTTTCATTAATGAAAGAAGCGATCAACGAAACACTGAAGATATTTGATGCAGTAACGAATTTTATGAAACCGGGAATGACAGAAATCGATGTGGCAAACTATGTGAGAAAACTCTACACTGAAAAAGGTTACGAAGCTGGCTGGGAAGAAGATCATTGTCCTGCTGTTTTCGCTGGTCCGAATCCAAATGGTCCACACGAAGGTCCCAGTGATAAAGTAATTAAAAAAGGAACAGTAGTTAATATGGATTTCGGAATTAAGTACAAAGGTTACTGTTCTGATTTGCAAAGAACGTGGTATATATTGAATGATGGAGAAACAAAAGCACCAGCACCAGTACAAAAAGGATTTGAAGTTATCCGCGATTCAATACAAAAAGTTGCAGATGCAGTCAAGCCCGGAGTAAGAGGTGTTGATATGGATACGATTGCAAGATCGTACATAACACAAAACGGCTACCCGGAATATCCGCACGGACTTGGTCACCAGGTTGGTAAAACTGTTCACGATGGAGTTGCGGGAATGTTTCCAGCATGGGAAAGATATGGCAACGCACCTTTCATTCCATTGGAGGAAAGACAGATATTTACAATCGAACCAAGACTTCCGATTGAAGGTTACGGAGTTGCAACAATTGAAGAAGAAGTAATTATTACAAAGAACGGCTGCGAGTTTATTTCTCCTCCGCAAAAGGAATTGATTTTAGTGAAACCGTAATCGTAAGTAAGTGAGACTCACCTTTTAGGTGAATCTCACATATTATGAGTATGATAACACTATCAACAGATACAAATCCTGAAGCTGAAAGAGTTTTAATTTCATTGCTTCGAAAACTTTCTGCAAAAGAAAAGCTTGATCGCACTCTCTATTTCAGTTCATCAATAATTAATCTTTCAAAGCGGACAATTGAAAGAGCAAATCCGGAGTTGAATGATGCTGAGAGGAATATTCTTTTTGTTCAATATCATTATGGGCAGGAGTTAGCTAATAAATTAAGAAACTATCTTAAAAACATCTTGAAAAAAGATTACTTCAGCAAAATTAATTTTTTAGTTATAAGCTGAAAAGATGTTTTCAAAGTATAAAAATAGATTCCACTGCCAAGTAAATTGTTTTCGAATGAGAGAATGATTTCATACTCGCCTTTTTGTTTAAACCCTTCTTCAACTGCACCAACTAATTCTCCAAGTGAACTGTAAATCTCTAGTGAGACAAAGTCGTCTTTCGGTAAACTGTATTTAATTGTAGTTACAGGATTGAAGGGATTAGGAAAATTTTGATACAAAACTATATCTTCAGGAATAGAATTATTATTTGTAGTATCTGAATTAATTTCTTCAATATAATTCTGAAATAATTCCACTAGCTCAGGTGAATTAAATTCATTAAACCCATAGCCATCAGAATTTATAACATCAGGATGAAGGTATTGCCAGACAATTGATGATTTTGTAGATGATCTTTTTATATCTTCAAGCCAATCTGTATAAACGGCTAATTTATTTTCTTTTATTCCAAACTCACCCAAAAGACATGGTTTATTAAATCTTACAGCAATTTGGTAATGATCTTTTATCCAAGTTTTTCCGGCTTTTGCAGATAATCCCCATCCGTTTGGGTAGCTGTGAAAAGAAACATAATCAATGTTTTCCAGTTGAGAGTTTTCATAAAAGCTCGTTCCTTTATAACCGTCAACAAGAAAGTAAGAACCGTTATACATAAATTCTACATTTGAATAAAGATTGGTATAAACGTCATAACCATTTTCACCTGTTGTAATCAAATGATTTCGATCTATTGATTTTATGAAAGAAGATATTTCTTCATACCAATTTTTAATTGTGTTAAAATCTTTTTCAGGATTTTCGGCTTCATTCATAATTTCCCAGGATAAAATTGTAGGATCGTCTTTATACTTTATTCCAGTAAAAGTATTTGTTCTGTCAAGTAACAATTCAATATGGTATTTGAACCATTGTTTCATTGAATCGTTTACAAAAAAATCATTGTGAGAATAATTATCGGAACCATTCAGCTTTATTTGATTTGCCCACTTGATGTATTGCGGTATTCCACCAAAAGCAGAGTAATTATTCGAGAGAGTTAGTATGAGATAAATTCCTTTCTCTTTTGCTTTTTGTAGAACATAATCGAGCGCAATCAAACCTGATTCCTGCACTTCATAAGGTGATTTTCTTATCACAGAAGGATTTGAAAAAGAAGAATCTTCATAGAATGTCCACGTACGAATTACATTTACACCAATAGTTACTGCTGATTGAAATACATCATTAACAATATATCTTCTTTCTATTTTACCTGCTTCACTCTGAAGATAATAAGCATTAAAGCCGAAGAACTTGAATTCTTCGTTATTCAAAATGAATTTATCTCCTGATGTTTTAATGAAGCTATTCTGCGGAAATACTATGTGAGAGACTATTGATAATAATAATATTATTATTTTCATTTCTTTTAGGAAATTATAACCTTCAAAATCTAGAACTCTGCTATCATCGCATAGGACTTGTGCAGCAACTTCGTATATTCTTCAAAAGAAATTTCAACTGCACCGAACATCTTTAAGTGTTCAGTTATATACTGCACGTCGAGAAGAACAAATTTTTTTTCTTTCAAATGTTTCAGTAAAACAGCAAGCGCAGCTTTGGATGCCTGAGAAACTTTCGAGAACATACTTTCACCAAAGAATGCACCGCGGAATGTAACTCCATAAAGTCCACCAACAAGTTTTTCGTCTTTCCACGTTTCAACTGTGTGAATGTGTCCAAGTTTTTTCAAACCACTGTAAGCAGATTTTAATTCTTCAGAAATCCAGGTTGATTCTCTATCCGAACAACCTGCAAGAACTCCTTCAAAATCAGTATCAAATCTTACTTCAAAGTTTTCATCTTCAATTGCTTTTTTAGCAGAACGAGGAATATTAAAATTATCAAGGGGAATAATTGTTCGCACATCAGGCATGAACCAATTAATGATCCCTGTTTTCGAATCAGCCATAGGAAATGCACCGCTTGCATAAAGCCGTATCATATTTTTGGGTTTCAGCAGCTCTTTTGTATCAATATATTCTTTACAGTTCATACAATTCTTTAATTCCAACTAAACTTAAAAATTGTTTAACTATTACCCAAGTTAGTTATTGGTTTTTAGTCCGTGGTTTTAGTTTTTTAGTTCCCAGTTTTAGGAAGTTTATTATAGATTTCAAACCAAATGGCTAAGAAACAAATAACAAATCAACTCTGACGAATAACTACCAACTAATAACCAAAATCTGAGTAAATTTACGCCTCAGTTTTGAATTCTGTTTTTATATATATCTGATATGAATAAAAAAATAGCAGTTGTTGCACTTGGTGGTAATGCTTTGCTGAGAGGCAATGAACTTGGAACAATTCAACAGCAGGAAATAAATACTTACAACACTTGTGTTCATCTGGTCAAACTAATTAAAGAAGGATACAATCTTGTAATTACTCATGGCAATGGTCCGCAGGTTGGCAATATTATGCTAAGAAATGAAGCTGGTTACAAAGAATATAAAATTCCGCAAATGCCAATTGATATTTGTGTAGCTGATTCCCAGGGCGGTATTGGATATATGATAGAACGACAATTGAAGAATATTCTGCGTGAATATAAAATTAGAAAAAATGTTGCTACAATTGTTACACAGGTTTTAGTTGATAAAAAAGATCCGGCTTTTGAAGATCCGACCAAACCAGTCGGAGGATTTTATTTAAAAGAAGAAGCTGAACTTCTCGCAAAATCAAAAGGTTTGATATTCAAAGAAGACCCCCGGAAACGAGGATGGAGAAGAGTTGTTCCATCACCAGAACCAATTGATATTCTCAACAGAAAAGTTATTCGTGATCTCGTTAAACATGGTAACATCGTGATTGCTGCCGGAGGCGGTGGAGTTCCTGTTTATATTGACGAGGATAAAAATTTTGTTGGAATTGAAGCTGTCATTGATAAAGACCTTGCTTCATCATTACTTGCAAATGAAATCGGAGCCGAGATGTTTTTCATTTTAACTGATGTTCCAAATGTTTATCTGAATTTTCATAAACCTAATCAGATTAAGCTTGAGCAAATTACCGTCAGCGATGCTGAGAAATACTTGAATGCAGGTGAGTTTGCTGAAGGCAGTATGGGTCCAAAAATTTTAGCAGCAATCAGGTTTGTTAAAGAAGGAGGAAAAGAAACTATTATCACTGAGTCAACGCAGCTTAGTAACTCCGGTTACGGAACAAGAATAGTAGCAGATAATTTTTAATGACTATCATTTATACTTGCAGTGATTAACCGATCTAATTGTGAAGATTAATTGTTTGATTTTTAGGTGGGATTGAGTATTTTTCTGATAGCGTGAGGGTAAATAAATTTTTATCATAAACAATTGGAGGCGTTATGAACAAAATGATTTTCACTGCACTTTCGTTTTTTTTGATCTCATCATTAAGCTTTGCTGAATTGAAGCTTAATCTTCCCACCAACCTGACTGGTGAAACAACACAATCAATCATCGATAATAATCTTAAAAGTAATTTAAAACTAGCTATTCCCGCAGAAGTAGTTCCATCAGCCGACCTGAAAGAATTTGTTAAGGGAATGATTCTGCTGGGAATTTTAGCAGATGTATCAATACCCATGGGAAGTGATGATGGCTTCAAGCACATTGCAGGAACCGGTTTTTCCGGTCACGCAGTGGGGTCATATTTTCTATCCACATCTTTCTTCTTATCGTTACGAGCTGGTTACATTAAATTTGGAACTCAAACGGAAGAAGGACAGGATCAAATAGGAAGTTATAAGTATGAAGACTCTTATTCACAAATTCCAATTCTTCTCGGCGCATATTATCTGATTGCAACAAATAGTTCCTTTAAACCCTATCTGGGTCTGGCTCTTGGTTTGTTTATGCAGACTTACTCTTTTACCTGGACGTTTAGCTACGATATCGGCGGTCAAACATATACAGATACTCAGGATGGTGATGCGAGTTCTACGGGATTTGGAGTAGTTCCGGCAGTCGGATTTTATCTGTTGTTAGGCTCTGTTGTTCTTCAGGCTGCGGTTGAGTATGCATATATCTTTAGTGAGTTGCCATCAGAGGAAGAGGATGACTACACACCGCCTACTAAAATAATGAAAATTGCTCAAGAAGAAGAGGAAGATACAAGTGAGAAAGCAAGCTATTTCTCGGTTAATCTCGGAGTTTCTTTCCCACTTGGACAATAAATAAATTCTAAATAAGATAATTGAAAGGCGAGGTTTGTTCTTCGCCTTTTTTATTCCGTTCTTTGAATAAACTCTTTGATCGTGCGATCATTTGTTGAGACAAGTTCCTGTGGTGTTCCCGTAAAATAAATTTTTCCATCGTGCATCATCGCTACACGATTCGCTACATTTTTCACACTGTACATATCGTGAGTAACAACAACAGACGTAACATTTAACTTATCAGTCAGATCCTTTATCAATTCATCTATTGAATCGGACATGATCGGATCCAATCCTGTGGTTGGTTCATCATAAAAAATATAATCCGGCTCTGTTATTAAAGCTCTTGCAAGACCAACTCTTTTTTTCATTCCGCCTGATAACTCTGCTGGTTTTAACTTTTGAACCCCTGTCATTCCAACCATTTCCAGTTTTTCAGAAACTTTTTTTTCCAATTCAGCAGTTGTAAACTTTCTCCCTGATTCTACCAATGGCAAAGCAATATTTTCCTCTACAGTCATCGAATCGAACAGAGCAGAACTCTGAAACAAGAATCCGAATCTGCTTCTTAAGGTGTAAAGTTCATTCAAGCTCATCTCATCAACTTTTCTGCCCTGGACTTTTACATATCCTTCATCAGGATAGAGCAGACCAACGATATGTTTTATCAATACACTTTTACCGCAACCGCTTCTGCCAATAATAACCAGAGTTTCGCCGGTACCAATATCCAGATCAACACCGCGAAGTACTTTGTTGCTTCCGAAAGATTTGTGAAGGTTTCGTATCTCAATCATAATTTTTTCCAGCACAAAGATAAGGTTTTATGACTAAAATAATTTGAAGAACGGTTAGCAATCTTCCTGCTGTCTTCATTAAATTTTAATCAACAATTAATTTTTTTTAGAGAAATTTCCATGAAAACATTATCTTTAATAACAGTAATTTTTCTTTTTATCTCTTCCGTAGTTTCAGCGCAAACAAATTACCCATCATATTATGAACAGAATAAATTTAATCTGGCATCACCCGGCGCATTAAAATACGGTTTATACGGTTATGATAATCCTGCAATGCTTGCGCTTCAACCATCTATGGATCTTTACATTACATGGAATTCAAATAACAATTCACCTGACAATTTTAATAACTGGGGATTTTTCGCAGCCGTGCCCTACCTGGGATTTAGCATGGTAAATAACACTGCTGCTAACAGGAACTTTAATGATTTTAAAATATCTACAGGTTTCGGTGGATCCGCTTTGGGAATCGGAGCAGGAATTGGTTGGGCAGCAGGTGATCTTTATAGTGTTAACAGAAGCACTTACTATTCAACCGGATTGTATTTTCGTCCGCTCCAGTATTTATCTATCGGGATAATTGGAAATTTTCCTACGGAAGGCAACGGAGAAGGAGTTCTTGATCTTGCTGTAAGACCACTTGGTAATGAAATTATAACTCTGTTTGGTGATTATTTATACCGGAATAACATGTACGCAGAAGAGAATAAATGGAGTGCGGGATTAATTGTTGAACCGGTTGATGGACTCCGTGCAAGCGGAAGATATTTTGAAAATGAAATTTTTGATATTGGCTTACATTTCAGTTTAGGAAATCTTGGCATCACTGCACAAACTCATTTGTCAGAAGATGGCAACGAATCATATCAAACCTATGGAGTACGAATTGGTGCTTATGATAGAACATTTATGTCTGCACTGAGTAAAAGTTCTGATTATGTACAATTTGACATGAAAGGAACAATAAAATACCAGAATTACAAATTCTTCGATGATTCAAAAACGCTGATTGATATTCTCGAACAGATCGAAGCCGCAAAAAAAGATCCATCAGTTTCAGGAATTGTATTGAACCTTTCGGATATTCGGGTAAATAGTGAAATGATCTGGGAGATTCGCGAAAAGCTGGAGGAATTCAAATCAGCAAACAAAAAAGTAGTTGTTTATTTTGATTACGCAGGAATAACTGAAATGTTTTTAGCTTCTGTTGCCGATAAGATTATTATTGATCCGATGGGAAGTATTCAATTGACAGGAATAATTAAAGGAAGACAGTATTACAAAGGAACTCTTGAGAAACTTGGGATCGGATTTACTGAACTTAGATATTTCAAATACAAATCTGCAGCAGAAACTTTTGCCAATGATAAAATGAGCGAGGCTGACAGAGAACAATATCAGAGGCTTGTTGATAATTATTATGAACTTTTCCGACAGGGAATTTCTGAAGAAAGAAATATTTCCCTGAAAGATTTTGATTCACTTGTTGATAATGAATATTTTATTTTACCTGATAAAGCAGTTGAACTTGGTCTCGCAGATACTAAGTCGAGATGGGACAGCATCGAAGACATAATTGAAAGCTTTATGGGAGAAAAGAAAAATTTGGTTAATCCCGAATCACTTGTCGAGTTCAAACTTCCTGAAGATGATTACTGGGGGAAGAAACCAGAGATTGCAGTAATTTATGCAATAGGTGTCTGTGCAATGGATGAAGGAATAAAAGCAAGAACACTTGTGAAATTTGTAGAGGACGCAGTTGAGGAAAAAAATATCGAAGCAATTATTCTTCGCGTTGATTCTCCGGGCGGCGAAGCACTTCCTTCAGATTTAATTGCCGAGGCTTTGAAAAAAGCAAAAGGTAAAAAACCAGTTATAGTTTCACAGGGATCTGTTGCAGCTTCAGGCGGTTACTGGTTATCTATGTATGGTGACAAAATATTTTCGTCGCCTTTAACACTAACCGGTTCAATCGGAGTTATTGGTGCTTTCTTTTATAACAAATCTTTTAAAGAAGATCTTGGCATTAGTACAGATTATGTAAAAAGAGGAAAACATGCAGAACTTGGTTATGGAATGAGGTTCCCCATCTTCGGATTGACTATTCCCGATAGAAATTTTACGGATGAGGAGTTGTTGAAAACCGAATCCATCATCAAGACTTTTTATACAGATTTTGTAAACAAAGTTGCGACAGGAAGAAATATGTCCGTTGAAGACGTCGAAAAGATTGCACAAGGCAGAGTTTGGAGTGGAGAAGATGCAATTGCTAACGGACTTGTTGACCAGCTTGGTGGATTATCTGCTGCAATTGATCTTGCAGTTGAAGAAGCAGGACTAAAAAATAAAAAATATGAGATTGTTCAATATCCACCGGCTGAATGGTTCAATTTTGAAAGTTTCCTCCCGCAGTTATTCGGGATATCTGATCTTCAATTTGTTGATGATCCGTTTATCAACAATTTGAAGTTCCGACTAAAAAATAATGGCTATCCAATTCCGATTCTGCCGATGAGCGAGATGGATTTGCTGGAGGAATAAATTTTTCCACAAAGCAATTGAGAATAAAAAGTTTAAAGAAGGTGAGACTTCTGAATTATTATGAATGTGTCACTCTGAAGAGCCTCATTTTAATATGACAAATTAGAATTTTTCAGAAGTCTCAAGAACTTAAAAAGTTTCAGGCAGCGTGTACTCCCGTCCTTTATTTTGTTCCTTCAGCCAGATCATTAAAGGATCAAAATAATTCATTAATGGTTTTGCGGTCATTTCCGAACCAGTTGATTTTTTGAGCAGCTCTTTCCAATCAACAGTTGCTCCTTTCGAAAGAATATCCAATAACCACTTGCCGGTTTCTTTACTTCCATAATAGTTTGTTTGGTGAGCATTTTGCTTTAATATTTTTTCAGAAATGTAATCGTGAAACTGAAATAACAATACATTTGAAATTGCATAATCATAATACTGACCGGCATCATCATTAATATGAGTTTTCGTCGCAGCGTCACAATAGTTTTCACTTCGTTTATATGGTGGAATTATTCCCTGGTATTTTTTTACCAGTTCCCACCACTTTGCATTGTACTGATCTTCCGGAAGATTCTTTGCATAAAGTTCATATTCAAACTCAGTCATTACCCCCGCACTCCACGGTAGGAAAACAATATAATCAAGTGCTTCTCTCAGTAAAGATTGTGTTTCATCAATTTTAAAATCTTTATCCATCAATCCCATTCCCTTCAAGAACGGTGGTTGAAGAGAAGCTAGTCCAATCATTGAACCAATTGCTTCATGGAAACCGCGGTTGGCACCTTCCCGAAGAATGATCGGTACATCCGGATTTGAATAACTTATATAATAATAAATGTGCCCAAGTTCGTGCAGAGAAGTTGACCACCAATCGGTGTTAGGAATTACGCTCATAAGTGACCTTACATCTTTATCATAATCCATATGCCATGCAGATGCGTGTGTGTTCTTTTTATAGCCAGCATCAGGTGGTACAGGATATAAACTCGATAATTCCCAAAACGATTGCGGCAGATTCGGGAAACCAAGACTTACATAAAAATCCTCGCCTTTCTTCACAATCCATTCAGATGATTTTTTTTCTAATTGTTTATCTACATTCAATCCTTCAGCTTTGATAATTCCCTGCCAGTCTTGTCCCCAACGATTTGGAAGCCAGTGAGCAGGAAGCATTTCAGGAACTTCAGCATTATATTTTTCTGCAAGAGTATATCGTGCCCAGGTATGCAGCTCTCTATACAATGGCCATATATCTTTTATCATATTTTCACAGAGTTGATTCATTTCTTCAACAGTCATTCCATAATCAGAAACCTGGTACTGGAAGAAATCTTTGTATCCAAGTGCCTGAACTGTTTCGTTGCGTAATCTTTGAAGGTTTGCCAATCCATCTTTTAAACCTACTCCAACTTCTTTGCTAGCTTCCCAGACCTTTAATCGTTCAGCAAGATTAGTTTCATTAACTAACAAATTATCTATTTGATTAGGAGTAATAGATTTTCCATCAAGTTTAAAATCAAATCCGAAGAGAATCTCAGTTTGTTTTGTACTTGCTACAATTTTTTCTTTAACTAATTCGCTCACGGTTTGCGGATTGCTTGCCGCAAGATATAATACTCTGTTTA
The DNA here is from genome assembly GCA_013285405.1 of Ignavibacteriota bacterium. Lineage (NCBI taxonomy): Bacteria > Pseudomonadati > Ignavibacteriota > Ignavibacteriota bacterium. Next base: position 955,979 of record CP053446.1, read on the forward strand.
ATTGCCTGACCCGAAGGTCTGTCAATTGATCTTTTTGTTTCAGATATTCAGTTGCCTTTTCAATATTTTCTTTGCTTCCTGTGAACATTGCATATTGTTCCTGAGCTTCCTGTGCTTTTTTTATTGTGATAGTATCGCCTTCAACTATATGTGTATTAAGAAGCCATTCGCCTTTATTCCATTCATACGAATATTTCTGAAATTCTTTATTGTAATTATCAAGATATGATTGAACTTCTTTTTGAAGTTCTGCTGAATCCGAGCAGCCTAAAAACAAAAGTATAGTTACCGAAATAAAAATTAAGAGATGTTTCATTTCATTCCTTTTTATTGCATGATGTATTATTTATTAAATATCTGTTTTATGTGATGATCCATATGATCGACATAATCTTTCATAAGAAAAAAAAGCGTATCAGCGTTTTCAAAAGGTTGCTCTGCTGTAATTTTCAAATTCAGTTTTTCATCCGGAGTATTTTTCAAAATGTTTAGAATATGCTCATTATAGATTTTCCAAAAATTTACTAATTGCCGGGTATCAATTTCGTTATACTTCTGAATTCTTACCCAATCATCCTGAAAATAACCCTCTACAAAATAAGGCTGGGGCATAAATTGAATTTTGATAAACCGAAGATGATTGTTCACGGCAGAATCAATGAGATGTCCGAGTAGTTCTTTCTTCGACCATTTATTTGATGCAGGTTTCTTTCTTAATTCTTCTTCTGAATATTTCAGAAATTTTTGTGATACTATGTTGATATTTTCCTGCAAACGATCAACAACTTTTTTCAGTTCTTCTTTCATTAAATCCTGTTTATTTAATAATTATAATTTTCTTGCAACAACAACTGCAGTTTTCATTGTTTCGACAACACCAGAGCCTTCGTTAATTGATTCGAGAAAGATTATGTAGATTCCAATTCTCAAAGCTTGACCATCATCCCCCATTCCATCAAAAATAATTGAGCCAGAAGAACCGCTTGCCTGGTTATTTGCGAGTGTTCTTACAAGTCTTCCTTTATTATCAAATATTTTTATACGAACCTGCGAAGTGACCTGAGTCAGTTTATAATTGATGATCGTAAAATCTTCAAAGCCATCATTATCAGGTGAAAACGGATTTGGAGATACAGAAATATTTGATGCAATATTTGGATTAACTGTGTAAATGCTGTTTTGCTTTCCGGGTGTTGCACCGATAACATCAACAGAACTGCTCCAGTTGTATGAATCATTTCCATCAAGATTAGGATTGATTCTTTCCAGAGAAATATTTTTTGTTAAAATGAAATTATCGTTCTGCCATTTATCGGAATACCTGACTGAGTCAATAACATTTCCTTTCACATCTTTAAGAAGGATTAATTCTCCGGTATTAACTAAACCGAGACTTGAAGTTCCGGCTTCAGTTAGTAAAACACTTTCATCAAGATCATATTTTAACTTCACCAATGAGTCAGCAGCAAGAATGAAGAAAGAGTTATCCGGAAGTATAAGCGGGGTTTGTGATAACTTAAAATAATTTCCGTTTTCATCTTCGATTTTCCACCCGCCCACGTTCAATGAATCTCCGCTTAAATTCAGAAACTCAACAAACTCTGAATTGTTCTCTCCCGGATCAAACATAATTTCATTAATTGCAAGATCGTTCCTTTGGTAATCAGGAACATTTTCAATAGAGTTGGATTTGCCGGGAGTACTTCCTTTAATACTGAGAGAAGTAGTCCAGTTTGTGCTGTCATTAGTTGATGCTTCAAAAGAAATTCTTTCGAGAGAAAGACCTCTTCCTCCACCCCATGATGAACGATAAAACAAGCTGTCAATAATTCCATTTCTGAAATCATAAATTACAATTCCATCTGAAGTATTTCCAAGCGAACCAAAATTTGTAAAGAAAACTTTTGCCGTTACTCCCGGATATGCTGAGTTGAAAGAAGTATCTTTTGCAATTATTATATATTCATCAGGCTGTAAGATATAATCCGTATTTGTTATAAAATTTTTTGTTGGAGTCGTGAGAACATCGCTAACAGACCAGTCCTTTATATTCAGAGTATCCTCAGAAACATTTACAATCTCAACCCATTCAGGCTTATTTGTTTCCGTATTGTACATAACTTCATTAATCAAAACGACATCTGCGGGGAAACCCGGTTCAACTGACTTCTCGTAATAATTGTTCAGCGTATCTTCATCTGCATAGAAAACAATTCGAACGGCAGAAAGAGTTTTCCTGCTGATATTCTGGATGGGAGAACCTGAAGAAATATTTATCGAATCACCAGCAGCGAGTGTTAATCCGGTTTGTATATCGAGCAGAAGATCAACTACATTATTTGTATCAGTATCAATATAAAATTCAACATCAAAATCAATTGCTGAGGATGATCCATTATTTTTTATAAAGGCTGATATTAATACATCTTCACCTTCAATCGGAAACCGCGGATTGAAATTCATTTCTGCGACCGAAAGATCAAACTGTTTTGGAGTTAAACTATTAATTCTTCCGGGCGTACTTTGTTCAATATCGAATGAACTCCCCCAATTAGCTGCGAGATTTGAATTTGCGTTTACAGATAATCTTTCCAGCGAATAACCGTTGGTTCCGCCCCACTGATTAAAATAAAGCACCGAATCGATTGCAAGTCCACGATCATCTTTAATTACAACTCCATCGATATCATTGTTAAATGAAGGGAGAGAAATAACGTAAACCTCTGACGGAATGAAGCGATGATAATTATAAATTGTACTGCTTCTGCTTAAAATAAAATAAGAGTACGGCTCAATAAAAATATCCTCTTCAATTTGCACTTCAGTCGGTGTTGTAAATACATCCTTGATTTTCCATCCATTCAGATTTATTGACAATTCTGTTCTGTTGAAAAGCTCGATCCATTCCGGTTCACCTCCAAGTGGAGAATACATTATCTCGTTAATCACTACCGATAAAGCAGGTAAACCTGGTTCAATGAATTTATATAATTTATTGTTAGTTGTGTCTTCATCCGGATTGAAAACTGCATTCACAACAAATGCTCTTTGCGTCTGCAGATTTTCAATTGAAAAATTAAAATTGAACAGGGATGAGTCGTCAGACGAAAGAAAAAGACTTTGAATTTCTTCTAAAAACATATCAGGTATTGAATCAAGATCAGTATCTTCAAAAAGCTGAAGAGAAAAATTTGCGTCATTTAATCCCAAATTTTTCACTCTTGCTGATAACGATAGCGTGTCACCTTCAATCGGATACTCTGGACTGAAAATAAATTTAGTAACTGCAATATCATAATTTTTTTCTGTGATTGAATTGATGCTTCCGGGAGTTGCTTTGAAAGTACTTATTGATGTTCCCCAGTTTGTCGGATCAAGAGAAAACCGATTTACTGAAATTCTTTCAAGAGATTTTCCATTAATATTTCCACCCCAATCAGGATAATAATAAAGTGAATCAATTTTTAATCCTATCGAATCTTTAATAGAAATTGCATCACCGGTATTATTCAATGCAGGCAAATTAAATTCTATTATCTCAGAACCAACATTATAATAGTTATGTATTAATGAATCTTTTGTAAGAACAATGTATCCATTTGCCGGAATAAACTTATCTGTGTTTGTAATTGTAACTGATGAAACAGCATCTGCAAATTTCCATTTTTTCAGATTGATTGGGTTGTTTGTTCTGTTAAATAATTCCACCCATTCAGGTTCACTTGTTGAAGGTGCATACATGATTTCATTAATTACAACATCGTTATAGTTTGTTCCTTGTGGAAATACAATAAAAGATTTTATGAGTTCATTATTCGACAAATTCTCATCTTGTGAAAAAAGAACTTTCGCAATAATCTGATAGCTGCCGGCAGAAAGAGAATTCATTATTGCAGTTGCGGAAATGGAATCGGTTGGGAGAAGATTTGAATATTGCTGCGTAAAAATTATTTCCTCCGGGTCTGCAGTAGAATCGAAATCTGCATCGTGAAAAATTTCAATTGTGTAATTGCCAGCAGTGTTTGAACCAATATTTTTCACTCTAACAAAAACTGTAACATCATCACCAATCGTCGGATTTAATGGTTGAAAACTCAATGACGATAATTGTAAATCAAATTGAACCGGTGTACCTGAATTTTGAAATCCTGGTGTTCCGTTTGCGGTTAGTGAATTTGCCCAGTTACTTTGAGAACTATCTTTTATCATTACTCTTTTTTCATCCGAACGGCCTTGCAGGTTATTAGCAGAATAAAAATATGATTCAAGAGTGTCATTTGATGTGTTCAATAACCAGACTGATCTGTTTGTAGTATTTGCCATTCCGGATGTGCCAAATGAATTATCTGATATTTTTAAAACAAGCGCCGATGACGGAATCAGTCCATCATAAATTCCACTTCCGATTACATAATCTCCTTCAAGAATTATTGCAAATGATTTTGGTGGAAGTATTGTTCCTTCTCCTGCATCAACAATGATATCCGGATTTGAAGTGTGATATTTAATCTTATAAGAATTTAATTCGATACTTTGTGTTTCACTTGAATTATATAATTCAATAAATTCATTTGGTCCTGTTTGAGGATAAAACATAATCTCACTAAGCATTAGTGTGGAATCTGATTGAGGAAATAAAAAGACTGATAAAAGAAAAAATATTGAAATTGATCTCAGTGCCATTTTAAGTATTCTTATTTTTTCTTGCAGGTAAAGGTTTGCTCATGAGAAAATCAAATAACCAGTCAGGTAAATATTTTAAAATTTTTGAGCCTATAACTATTGGCAAAGGAAATTGAATTATTCTTTTCTCTTTTCTTATTCCATCAAGAATAATTTTTGCGGCTTTGTCAACATTCATCAGGAAAGGCATTTGAAATTCATTTTTATCTGTCATTGGTGTTCTTACAAATCCAGGCTTGACTGTTAAAACTTTTATATTGAAAGGTTTTAATTCAATTCTCAAACTTTCAAGCAGTAGCGTTGTGGCTGCTTTACTGGCATTATAGAATCCACTTCTTGGAAAACCTCTCGAATCAGCAAGACTGGAAACTCCTACAATAGTCCCATCTTTTCTTTCAATAAAATCGGGAAGTAATTGCTCTACAAAATTAATGATTCCGAAAACATTTGTATCAAAAATTTGATTTGCAATTCCTGACGAATAATTTTCAATGTTTGTACGATTAGAAAGTCCGGCATTCAAAATTGCAATATCAATTTTGCCAAAATCTTTTTTTATTTGCTGATAAGTATTTAATACTTCATTATTATTTCCAACATCGCAAGCATAGGTTATCACTCTGAATTCTTTTTTTTTAAGTTCAAATGCGAACTGGTCGAGTTTATCTTTTCTTCTGGAAATCAGTGCAAGAGAGCAATTTTCATTTGGCAATGATTTTGCAAGTGAAAAGCCTAATCCGGAAGAGGCTCCGGTAATCAGAATAGTTTTGTTTTTGAAATTCATCTATGCAGGGGGTATTTTATCGAAATTTGGGAAGGAATTTAATAATTTGGGAAGAGTATTAAAACTTTGTAGAAAAGAATCAATTGGTTATCTTTTCACAAAAATTATTCCACATTAATGAATACGCAAATTTTACCGGTTGATAATGTATTAGTTAGACAGGAAGTTGCAGAAATTCACTTCAAATGCGATTTATTGAAGTGCAAAGGCGCTTGTTGTACTTTTGAAAGCAAATACGGTGCACCGGTCACATGGGAAGAAGTTTCAATCATTGATCGGATACTGAATAAAGTAATTAAATACATTTCTAAAGAACATAAAGGTGAAATCGCCGAACATGGTTTTTTTGAAGAACATAACGGTGAACCTTTACTTAAAAGTGTTGATAATCGTGCATGTGTTTTTGTTTATTATGAAAATGAAATTGCAAAATGTGCTATTGAGAAAGCTTACTTTGATGGAAAAACCGATTTCAGAAAACCAATATCCTGTCATTTGTTTCCAATCAGGATTTCGGATTTCGGTGGAGATGTTGTGAGATTTGAACATCTCAATGAATGTAAACCGGCATTAGAACTTGGGGAAAAAGAAAACACTACTGTTGCAGAATTCTGTGAAGAATCGCTTAACAGAAAATATGGTAAAGAATGGTACTCACAATTTAAGGAGCTAATCAGGAAATAAAATGCTAACACTCAGTCAACGTTTATCACAACAACAAAAATTATCACCGCAGCAAATTCAGTATCAAAAACTGCTTCAGTTAAATACGCTCGCGCTCGAACAGAGAATCAAAACTGAACTTGAACTTAATCCTATTCTTGAAGAAGAATTAGAGCTAGCACAGGAAACAGATGAAAAAGAAAAAGATAAAGATGAAGAAACCACTACCGATGAAATAAAAGACCCTGATAATGAAGAATTCAGTTTGGAAGATTATATGAATGACGATGATTTTGATCACGAGCGTGTTTACCGTGGCAGCGATGAAGAACAATTCCATCCGCTTGCACCTGTAAGAGAAACTCTTTCTGAACATCTGATTGAACAACTGAATATGTTGAACCTTAGTGAAAATTTAAACAGACTGGGAGAAGAAATAATCGGGAATCTGGATGATGCAGGATATCTTAAAAGAGGTTTGGGCGAAATATTAAACGAGCTTGAATTGTTTGAAAATATTAAAGTTGATCCTGAAGAAGCAGAGAATCTTTTAAAACGAATACAGCTTTTTGATCCGTTGGGTATAGCAAGCAGAAACCTTCAGGAATGTTTGCTTGTTCAGATTAAAAACATAAAGAATGCAGATCAGTATTACCGGTATATCGCTGAGAAAATGTTAGTTGAATTTTATGATGATTTCACGAAAAGAAGATTCGATATACTAAAGCAAAAGATGAACTTGACTGATGAGACACTCCGCGAAACTGTGGACCTGATACAAAGTATGAATCCAAAACCCGGCGAAGGAAATATTGATTCTGCAGAGATGAATCAGATCTCTCCTGACTTCGTAATTGAGAAAGTGGAAAACGATTATGTGATCACTTTGAACGACAGAAGTATGCCATCAGTTACGATTAGTAAACAATATCTCGAAATGTTTGAAAGCAACCGAAGAAGAGGAAAAAAATCAAATAGAGAGAAAGAGACGTATAAGTTCCTCAGGGAGAAATTTGAATCAGCTAAATGGTTCATCGCCTGTATTCAGCAGCGAAGAGATACACTGATGAAAATTATGCAGGCAATATTCCAGAGACAGTATGAATTTTTTGAGAAAGGTCCAAAAGCTCTTCGCCCAATGATATATAAAGATATTGCTCAGGAAATAAATATGGACATTTCAACCATCAGCCGGGTAGTTAATGGTAAATATGTTCAAAGCCCGCAAGGTATTCATGAACTGAAATACTTCTTCAGTGAAGGTCTTGCAACAGATACCGGTGATGAAGTATCAAACAAACACATCAAGGAAAGATTAAAAGAAATTATTGACAGAGAAGACAAGCGAAAACCATTCAGCGATGATAAGCTTGCTGAACTGCTCAATGATGAAGGAATTCATATTGCAAGAAGAACTGTTGCAAAATACAGAGAGCAATTAAGACTTCCTGTTGCACGACTCAGAAAAGAACTTTCATGACCCTGGTTGTTGATGTTTTAACCATCTTATTTCTATTTGCAATTTTCGGTTATACACATTCTCTTTTAGCATCCGTAAAAGTAAAAACGTGGTTCAAAAAAATGTTTGGTGATTTGATCGCTTTTTACAGATTGCTTTATAATTTTCTTGCTTTGCTTTCACTTTATCTGATTTACGAATTATCACCTAAGCCTCACATCATCATTTATGATTTACCAAATCCATACGATTTAATTATTCTAATCCCGCAATTTCTTTCATTAGTGGGAGTAATCTGGGCGTTTAATTATATTTGCTTCAGGGAGTTTTTAGGACTGAATCAGATAAAAAGATTTTTAGAGAAAAGATATACAACCGAACTTGATGAAGAATTTACTCTTCGAATTAAAGGACCATACAGGTTTTCAAGACACCCTGTTTATTTCTTTTCAATAACATTTTTGATGTTCAGACCGGTAATGGATTTGTTTTACCTCACATTCTTCATTTGTATAGTCGTTTATTTTTACATTGGTTCTTACTTTGAAGAGAAGAAATTAGTAAAGTTGTTTGGTGAGGTTTATGAAAAATACAAAAAGGAAGTACCGGGAATTATCCCGATAAAATTATTTAAACCTTACAATCAAAATTTTGAAACTGATAATTGAACAGGATAATATATGAGCAAAAGAATAAGATCAACAACAATACTTGGAATTGTACATAACGGAATTGCAGCACTCGGCGGTGATGGTCAGGTTTCAATAGGTAACACAATTATGAAACATAATGCTATGAAAATCCGGAAACTTTCTGATGGGAAAGTAATTTGTGGATTTGCCGGTGGTGCTGCGGATGCTTTTTCTTTGATGGAAAGATTTGAAGACAAATTGCAGCAGTATCGTGGAAATGTAAGTCGTGCTGCCGTTGAGCTTGCAAAAGAATGGCGGACAGATAAAATACTTCGCAGGCTTGAAGCAATGCTGGCAGTCGTTTCAAAAGATAATGCGCTTATTATTTCAGGAAACGGAGATGTAATTGAACCGGATGATAAAATAGTTGCAATCGGTTCGGGAGGAATGTACGCTTTATCCGCTGCAAGAATGTTAAAAAAGTATAGTAAGTTATCAGCTAAAGAAATTGCGGAAGAATCTCTTAAAACTGCTGCGGAAATTTGTATTTATACAAACGATAAAATTAATGTTGAAGTAATTGAATAAGGAACTTCGTTTCAATAATTGGAACTTCACTCAGATACGAGAGATATTTTGAAACCGAAGATATTTAGAAAGGAAAAAATTTTTATGTATGATAAATCAATGCAGGAATTAACACCTGGCAAAATAGTCGAAGAACTTGATAAGTACATTATCGGTCAAACTGAAGCTAAGCGTGCAGTTGCTATTGCACTTAGAAATAGATGGAGACGTCAGCAAATAGAAGATAACCTTCGTGAAGAAATACTTCCAAATAATATTATTCTAATTGGACCCACCGGCGTTGGGAAAACTGAAATTTCGAGAAGACTTGCAAAACTTGCAGCAGCACCATTTGTAAAAGTTGAAGCATCAAAATTTACCGAGGTTGGTTACGTTGGCAGAGATGTTGAGTCAATGGTTCGTGATCTGACTGACTTTTCAGTTAATATGATAAAAGCAGAAAAAACGAAGGAAGTCCAATCCAAAGCAGAGCATCTTGCTGACGAAAGAATTCTCGACATATTGATTCCGCCTGTAAGAAAACCAGCTCAGCCGGTTCAAACAGTACAGGTTCAGACTCAATTTGATTCTGAACAACATTCTGCCGAAATAAATTCTGAAGAATATCAGAACAAAAAAACACGCGAGTGGATGAAAGTGAAATTGAAAAACGGCGAAATGGATGATAAGCTGATTGAATTTGATTCTCAGGCGCCACCAGCAATTGGTATGCAGGTAATGGGTCCGTTTGGAATGGATGATATGGGAATAAACATTCAGGAAATTGTCGGCAACCTGATGCCGAAGAAAAAGAAAAAAAGAAAAACCACAATTGCAGAAGCACGACAAATACTTGCACAGGAAGAAGCTCAAAAGTTAATTGATATGGAAGCTGTCCAGCGGGAGGCAATTCAAAGAGTCGAAGAATCAGGAATAATTTTTATTGATGAAATTGATAAGGTTGCGAGCAGCGGCGGTAAAGGTCACGGACCGGATGTATCACGCGAAGGTGTGCAGAGAGATCTTCTCCCGATTGTTGAAGGAACAAATGTAAATACGAAATACGGAGTAGTTAGAACTGATCACGTTTTATTCATTGCATCCGGTGCTTTTCACGTTGCGAAACCATCTGATCTGATTCCTGAACTGCAGGGCAGATTTCCAATACGTGTTGAGCTGAATAGTTTATCTGAAGAAGATTTCGTTCAAATTCTAACAACACCACAAAATGCATTATTAAAACAATATTCTGCTTTGCTCGAAACTGAAGGAGTTAAATTACATTTCACTGATGATGGAATTAGAGAAATTGCACGCATTGCTACTGAAGTTAATGAAGCAGTAGAAAATATTGGTGCAAGAAGATTGCACACGATTTTAACTACTCTGCTCGATGAAATTTTATTTGATGTGCCGGATAAAATCCCAACCGAAACTATCAATATCACAGCAAAGTTTGTAAAAGAGAAACTCGATAAAATTGTAAAAGACAGGGATCTGAGTAAGTTTATTTTGTAAAGAATTATCTGGCAGAATTATTTTAAAATAAATCCTGTGTAGTTTGAAGACGTAATTAAATTAAACTCTGAACCAGGGTAAGCATCTTTCCAATCTTTCGGAGGAACAAATCGTTTCCCCTCTACCCATTTTATTTCATAAGCAAACAACTTCCCTTCCCGTTCTTCAATCAGATCAATTTCTTTTTGATCATATGTGCGCCAAAAATAAGAGTTGTAATATCTGTTCAAATAATCATTGGCTTTAATTCTTTCTATCATAATAAAATTTTCAAACAACTTTCCGGCATCATTTCTATCCCCAAGCTTGTTAAATTGTAAAATCACTCCGTTTCTGATACCATTGTCAATAAAATAATATTTGGCTTTGCTGGTAATCTCTTTTCTTAAATTCCTGCTGAACGAACCAATCTTCTTTATGATAAAAGCCTTTTCAAGTATATCAAGATACCGTTGAACAGTTTTAACATCCAGATTAACTTGAGTAGCTAATTCAGTTAATGATATTTGATTACCAACCTGGAAAGCAATTAATTTTAATAAATCTAACAGTTGTTTTGAGCCTCTTATTTTCTCTAATGAGAGTACGTCTTTCATTAAATAAGAATTAACAAGTTCTTTAAGTACGTCGATTTTCTCCTTACTACTTTGAGCTTTTATAACTTCTGGATACGAACCATAGATCATAAAATCCTGCAGATAGTTTTTCAATTCATATTCATTGTAAAGTTCTTTCAGTTCAAGGTTAGCAAACGGATAAAGAATTAAAGTTCGTTTCCTGCCGGTTAATGGTTCACCTACCTGCTGAGAAAGATCAAATGAGGAAGAGCCGGTTACCAAGACTCTTAGTTCAGGATTGTTATCTACAAGTATCTTCAAGCCCATTCCAATATTTTTAATTTGCTGAGCTTCGTCAATCACAAGAAGTTCATAACCTTCGGCATAGTCAAGGATATCATTAAAATTTTGTGAACCCAAAGCTTGCTGTGTTCTTATGTTGTCGCCGGAATCAAATTTATATTTTAGATTTGTCCGTGAAAGGAAGTCCTTAACAAGCGTTGTTTTGCCAACCTGTCTTGCACCATAGACAATTAGAACTTTTCCTTTTTTTAAATGTTCTTCTAATATGTAATATCTTTTAATCATTTGGCTCATAACTGTTCTCTGAATTACTACAAATTTGTGGATTTCAATTCCACGTTTTTCCAATATTTTATGGTTTCACACCCAAAATATTAAAAATATTCAATCTTTTTCAAATAGAGGTCAGTAATATCAGAACTCTTGAATCTAAGCTCAAAACCAAAAAATTACAGAAAGGAATAAATCATAATTGAATAATCGTAGAAAGGTTATCTATAACATCAGAAATTGAGTAAGTTTATTTTGTGAGCAATAGAAAATTTTACTATAAAGGCGACTCTGGTTGTCGCCATTTCTATTTCAAGTACACTTCAAACCACTTTCTTCTCAATTCATCAACTTCTTTTCTGTGTTTTTTCAAAAAGTGATCGCCATCCTCAAATAGTTCCAGGCGATATTGATAATTCAGTTTCTTAAATTTTTCTGCAATGTTTATGCTTTGTTCAACCGTAACCGTCTCATCACTTTTCCCGTGCATAATCAAATAAGGTATGTTCGGAAGCTTATTAACAAAATTTATTACCGTTCTTTCATCCACTTTTTCTTCAAAATCTTTTTCACCAATAAATTTTTTATAGATTGAAATTTTGCTGTCATTGAATACCGCATAACTTTTGAAATCAGAAATTGCAGCAACAAGAACAGCACATCGGAAATTTGAATTTCTAAGTAATGTAAGATAAGTCATCATTCCACCTCGGCTCCAGCCTTCAATTCCCCATTTTGTTGTGTCTGCATTTTCAATTTCACCAGCCAATGGAATTAAGTTCAGCACATCATCCACATCATCGCCGCCAAATTCATCCTGTCCTTCGCCGCCGTCGTTACCGCGATATTGAGAAGCAAACACAACATATCCCCAGCTTGCAAGCTGTCCAAAAATTCCTCGTGCTGTAAAAGTATCAATAGCTCCTTTGTTACCAATCCCACCCCTATTCCAGATTACACACGGAAATTTCTGTGAATTATCCTTCGGATAAGAAATATATCCTCTAACTTTAACTCCATCAGAAGAATAAAAAATCTTTTCAGTTATAGTGTTAACCAAAATGTCATCTCCCCATCCACTCGCAATCATTTTATTTTGCGAATCAGTAAGGAATATTTCCTTCCTTTCGAGAATAGCAGTTTTTGTTTTGCCCATTCTTCCGAACCTTTAATTAAATTTAAGAGTCTATTAACTATATTAATACCCGCAAATATCGGAATTAATATTATGGGTAAAAAGAATCTTAAAAGAAAGCAGGAAGTTTCTGCTTCATTAAAAAGAAATTATAAATCATTAATTATGAAAATCGGGATTGCAGTTGCAGCATTATTAGCTGGTATTATTTTTATTTTTAATAACTGCAATGATGAGAATAGCGAAATGCATTATTATAAATTTAAGAAAGAAGGTGAACTTACTTTTACTGATTCAGTTGGAAATCAAATTATAAAAATCGATGTCGAAATTGCTGACAATGATTATGAACGGCAACTTGGTTTGATGAACCGGCAAAGTATGGAAGAAATGCAGGGAATGTTGTTCATATTCCCTGAAGAAAGATTTCAATCCTTCTGGATGTTGAACACACTCTTTTCTCTGGATATACTTTTCATTAATAGCAATAAAGAAATTGTCACTATCCATAAAAACACAACTCCGCTATCAGAGCAAAGTTATCCTTCATCAAAGCCGGCTATTTATGTTCTGGAAGTAAACGCAGGATTTTGTGAAAGACATAATATTAAACTTGGTGATAAGATTTACTGGATCGGGGGAAGACTTTCAATTTCAAATTGAAATAAATTCCAATTATTAAATACCAAAATTCAAACTTTAACGAATTGTAATTTTAAATTTGGATATTATTTGTGGTTTGATATTTGGAATTTGTGAATTACACTTTGCCGTAAAGTTTATCTTCAACAAGCTCACAAATAATATGTGCAACGGTAATGTGTCCTTCCTGAATTCGTTGAACATTTGAAGAAGGAATTAGGATTGGAAAATCAACAATATCTTTCATCTTGCCGCCATTCCCACCAAGAAATCCAATCACTTTCATTTCTTTTGTATGAGCCATTTCGACAGCTTTAATAACATTTCCTGAATTTCCGCTGGTTGAAATAGCCAGCAGCAGGTCTCCTTTATTGCCTAAACCTTCAACGTTCCTTGCAAAAACATTTTCGAAACCAATATCATTTCCACCAGCAGTAAGATTTGATGAGTCCGTTGTCAGAGCAATAGCAGGCAGAGCTGGTCTCTGAATGTGATGGTTTAGTCTGATCATCAACTCAGTTGCGATGTGCTGACAATCTGCTGCGCTTCCACCGTTGCCGCAAAGCAAAAGTTTGCTGCCGTTTTTGTAACAATCGGAAAGCACTTGAACAACATTAATTATATCATCTATCAACTGATATTTTATGTTATGTTTGGTTTCAGCACTTTCGTTCAGAGAGTCAATAATAAATCTCTTTGCATCCATTTTAATTAATCCGAAACGTTAATAAGATTGGAAAAAATATTTTAGTATTAAGTCAGACTTCAACTGGTAATTTGTAATGAATTGCATTCGAAAAATCTTTAATCAAATCCCAGTTATTTTCATCTTCAAAAAAATTACCTGTTACAATAATGCTTGCACCATTTTCTACTTTCCTTCTGGCAGTTTGAGGAGTTCGAATTCCACCACCAACAATAACGGGAATACTGCATTCTTCCGAAACTACTTTAACCATTTCATCCGGAACTGATTCTTGCGCACCTGAACCTGCCTCAAGATAAATGAATTTCATTCCAAGATATTCTCCGGCAAGTGCAGTTGCTGCTGCAATCTCTGGTTTGTTTCTCGGCACCGGCAAACTTCCGCTCATATATACTGCAGTAGTTGTAACACCAGATTCGATTAAAATATATCCGGTAGAGATTGGCTCAATTTTAGCTCTCTTTATCAGTGGTGAAGCAATAACATGTTTCCCGATCAAATGTTCTGGATTTCTGCCGCTGATTACTGAAAGAAATAGTATAGCATCTGCAATTGAAGAAACCTGATTAATGCTTCCGGGAAATATTATCAGTGGTAGTGTTGTTTCAACTTTTACATTTGCGATAAATGAATCCAGATCACCGCTGATCATAAGACTTCCGCCAATCAGGAAACCATCGACGCCGGATTTTTCGCAGTGGCGAATAAATGGAGCAATTTTAGAACTCGTTAATTTATCGGGATCTAACAGTACCAGGTATGCGGCTCCCTTTGAATGGACAGTATTTAAGAGATAATTGTAAGTTTTCATATAAAGTTATGTACCCGATATTAAATCAGGTTGAAATATATAAAAATTGATTTTTATTAGAAAGAAAATGCTGAACAAACTGATTATTAACTTCAACTAATTTGATAAATCCTTATTAGAATGACTTATTTTTACTTTGTTAATAACTTTAAATAAATCCGGAACATAATTAATTCTGAATATTTTGAAGACCGATGAGTAAAATATTAGCAATTGCAAATCGCCGCGGACGAGTAGGAAAAACAACTACATCAATCAATCTTGCAGTTGCATTTGCAATTTCAGGGAGAAAAACTCTGCTTATAGATCTTGATGCAGCCGGTTCTTGTGCAAAAGGACTCGGACTTATCAGGTGCGATATCAACAATGATTTATTCCAGGATTTCAAAAACAAATTGCCTTTGAAGCGATCTATTCTTAAAACAAATATTAAGGGATTGGAATATATCCACATAAAAAAATTACCTAATCTTGATGAACAGAGAGTAGGAGAAGTTTCACCAAATGAATTAATACTCAAAAGCATTTTAAGACAAGGTGCAATCAATTATGACTATATTGTTGTTGATTGTCCCCCTCATCTAACAGGAAATATTAATGCTGCACTAATTACAGCAGACAGCGTATTAATTCCCGTAGCTCCCGGAAAATTTTCTTCAGCAGCAGTGAGGAATATCCTGTCTCAGATAAATGATGTAAGAGAAAATTATAATCCCGAATTAAAAATTGCCGGAATACTTCTTACGAATTATGAATTTAATAACGGTGATTCATTTAATTTAAAGAAGGAATTATTTAAAGATTATCCCAAACTAATATTAAATACATCAATACCCAGAAGTGCTTCGGTACAAAAAGCATACGAATCTGGTGTTCCCCTGCTCGTTTTTAAACCCGATGATCGGGCTTCAAAATCCTATATTAAATTAGCAGATGAATTATTTGAACGTCAAAATTTATTCACGTTAAAAAGAAAAGTTTAACTTCAAGCTAAAAGGTTGATATGTCAAAAATTACTGTTTATGAAAAACCGACCTGCACAACCTGCAGAAAGGTTTCTAAAATTTTATCTGATAATGGTGTTGATTTTGAAAAAGTCAATTACTATGTAGAACCATTCTCGAAGTCTCAACTCCGATCATTATTAAAAAAGATGAAAATGAAACCATCAGAACTTCTTCGAACAAAGGAAGAGGTTTATAAACAACTTAAGATGAAAGAAAGAAATTTTTCTGAGGATGAGATTCTTGATTTAATGATAAAACATCCTGATCTTGTGCAAAGACCGATTGTTGAAAAAGGAAATAAAGCGATACTCGCCCGCCCAGCAGAAAAAATTAACGAACTTTTTTCGTAAATCCGGAATAATCTAGTGCGTTTTAAAACCGTCCCCCCTCTTTCTCTTTGCAAAAAGAGTCAGAGTTTTACGGGGGACGTTAGGGTGAGGGACTGAATTTTAACAATAGTTTACGAATGTTGCAAATTAATTGTGAAACGTGGTCAATATTTTTTTCAGACTTGTGAAGAATTTACCTGCTGGTAAGATTTATTTACAAATTTTTTATCTTTGAAATAAAAAGAAATAAAAATGATCAGTAAAGAACTTTTAGAAATACTCTGCTGTCCCGAAACTAAAGCAGATTTAGTTTTGGATGGTAACACTTTAGTCTCAACCGATAAAAATACCAGACGGCGTTACCGTATTGAGGATGATATACCCGTTATGCTTATTGATGAATCAGAACAACTCTCCATTATCGAATGGAAAGAAATTATGAAAAAGCATGGGAAATCTATTGAATAGTCATAATCTTTTAAAATCGATTATTCCAAATCTAATTCTACAGTACTTTTTAGTTATATTTTCCTGAAAATTATTTCAGATTATCTACCAAAGGTTAGTTCCATGGACCCTATCAACATAATCATATTGCTTAATATCATTGCAACTTTTGGAGCAAATGTTACAGGTGCAAAGCGTGGACTTAAATCAAAAGTATCCGAGATAAAGGAAAAACCTAAAACAAATCTGCAAAAATTTCCTCCTGTTATTTCAATGCTTTCTCTGGTTGCTTTAATAATTGCAGTTTTTCAGATTGGTACACTGGTTTACTCCGAAGAATATAATGCAATCCGTTACATTGGATTAGTTGTTTACCTTGTTTTCTCGTGGATGCAGGTGTGGTCTTTTAAAACACTTGGTGATAACTATTCACAGGATATTATGATCAAAAAAAATCATGAGCTTGTTACGAAAGGACCTTTTAAAATTATAAGACATCCACAATATCTTTGTCAAATTCTTCTTAACCTTGGAGCAACCGCAGCAACTTTTAGCTACATTGTGGGAGTTCTGACATTAATTGAAATACCAATTTATATAATGCGAGCCTCGCTTGAAGATAAATTGCTTGCTAAATATTTTGCCGATAAATTTTCTGAATATAAAAAGAAAAGCGGATTTATGTTCCCGTTCATTGGATAGGTTTGACTTCTCAATGAAAATTATTTACATACTGTTATTACTTTTCGTTACATTCTTCAATGTATCCGCACAACAGATTGAAAACGTTTTTATAGTTTCGGATAATAAAACAAAATCTGTTTCTGCCTGGGTGCGTGAAGGAATTGTTTACGCTTCGATTTCTGAGCTGGCTGAAGCTCTATCGATCAACTATTTTGAAAATGAAATTACCGGTAAAGTTGAATTAAAATCAAACTATTATTCACTCAAGTCAACTCCAAGAAATCCTTACTTTGTTGTAACCGCACGCTCAGGTGGTTCACCAAAAGTATTTCAGCTTCCCACATCTACATATTTAAAAGGCAAAAAAACTTTTGTACCAATTCCAGCATCAATTGCTGCACTTGAAATTATTATCGAACGAGAACTTGAATTTGAAAAGCCTAACCGGATAATTGCAGGTAAAAAAATATCATCACTTACCGAAGGAAAACAGTGGATGTATGATATTCCGGACTTACCTCCAACAACAGGTTATGACATCACCGGTATTTCGATAACTGAAAAAGTAAATGGAACACTGATACGCATTCACTCAAAAACAAGAATTCCCTCCTATTTAAGTTCAATAAAAGATGATGAACTGACAATAATTCTCAGAAATGTAAATGCTGATGTTCAGAAAATCAAAAGTGATGGGTTCAACAACCTGGTTAAAAAAATTGATAGCAGAAATGTCGGGAACGACGTTGAATTTAAATTTAAAGTCGGAAAAGAATATTCTACAAATGAAGTTATGAATGTTCCTGAAAGCAACGATATCATAATTACAATCCACAATAAAGTTTTCAGTAAGAGTGATCATAATACTAAGAATATTGATAAATGGAATTTTAATGTTGTTGTGATTGATGCCGGACATGGCGGAAAAGATCCTGGTGCAATAGGAGTGGATAAAATTCAGGAAAAGGATATCACTCTATCAATTGCTCTCAAGCTCGGTGAAATAATGAAGAAAGAAATGCCTGATGTAAAAGTTGTATATACAAGAAAGGATGATACTTTTATAGATCTTTACAAACGAGGAAAAATAGCCAATGAAAATGATGGGAATTTATTTGTGTCAATTCACTGCAATTCAACAAAGAAAAAACCAAGTGATGCAAATGGTGCAGAAGTTTACTTACTCCGTCCCGGCAGAACTCAGGAAGCAATAGAAATTGCAGAAACTGAAAACAGCGTAATCAAGTATGAAGACAATCCACAGAAATATGAAAAACTAACGGATGAAAATTTTATTCTGGTCAGCATGGCTCATTCTTCATACATGAAATATTCCGAAAAATTTGCCGAACTATTACACAAAGACTTTGATGTAAATCTTAAAATTCCATCGCGTGGAGTAAAGCAAGCAGGATTTTATGTTTTAGTTGGAGCTTCAATGCCAAGTGTATTGATCGAAACGGGCTTTCTTTCAAACAAGGAAGATGCAAAGTTTTTGAAATCAAAAGCAGGACAAAACGAAATTGCAGAATCAATTTTTGGTTCGATAAAATCGTATCGCAAATATTACGAGGAGATGATGAATGCGGAGTTATAATTCTTACTTTTATTTACTGAAAACCAATTAAATGCTGTGATTTTAATCTAATTTCAAATGAATCCAACCGCTGCTTTTCTTTATCTTATTAGTGTAAATTATTAATCACAAAAGAAAAGGTCAGAGAGTGAAAAACGTAATCGAAGGAACAGACTTTAATTTTGAAACAGAAGTATTAAAATCAGATACTCCGGTATTGGTAGATTTTTGGGCACCGTGGTGTGGTCCATGTAAAATGGTTGCACCGGTCATTGAACAAATTGCAAGCGAATACGAAGGTAAATTAAAAGTTGTTAAACTCAACACAGATGAAAATCAGAACACGGCAATCTCGTATGGAATTAGAAGCATTCCAACACTTGGTATCTTTAAAGATGGACAAGTTGTAGATGCTGTAATTGGTGCAGTTCCTAAAAAGTACCTGGAAGAAAAAATAAAACCATATCTGGCTACTGTTAACTAAAATTATTCAGGCGGGCTTGACCCGCCTTTTTAATTTCTACTTTTTTAATTCTGAAATATTTCCAATAAAAGTATTTATTAAACAATCATAAAAATTTATAGTACTTTTAATCTTACTTCCTGTATTACCAACATAGAAAAGATTCAATGCTTTTATTTTAATTTCTATATTGACCAGGTAAAGTTTCTAAACCGCTTCATAGCAAAGCTGGTATTTATAGAATGAAGTTGAAGTTATTTCAATAACACTCCCACAAAGCGGGATTTCTGACCTGTCTGCTCGCCTCGCTTCCGCTTCGGCGGAGCGGGCCAACAGGCAGGTTTAGTGATATGTTACTTGAGCATCAACATCTTCTTCGTTTCAACAAATGAACCGACTTGTAAGCGATAGAAGTAAATTCCACTTGACAGGTTCTGTCCGCCATTGGCGGATTCGTCAGAATGACGACCGAATTCAACTTCATAACTTCCTGCCGGAAGATATTCATCAACTAAAGTTGCAACTTCATTTCCCAGCACATCATATACTTTTAACAAGACCATCTGAGATTGCTTCTCCGGCAATTGCCGGATCGCAATGACGAACCGTATTTTTGTACTTGGATTAAACGGGTTGGGATAATTCTGATCAAGAAAAAATTCATCAGGTGATTGTGAGTTTTCATCATCAATAGAAGTTGGCGATTGAACATACTTTATGGTTGCATAATCAAGTGCACTCATTCCGGTTACGTAAACATTTGAAGAGGCGTCAACAAATATTCCGGTCAATTGTTCTTCGCTTCCGGCAGCACCAGAATTAGTATATTTAATAGACCAATTTTCTGTTCCGCTGTCATCGTATTTGATGGTTGTATAATCAAGTGCTGTTGTGATTCCAGTACTAGAACCAGCGGCATAAATATTACCGCTTGCATCAACTTCTATATCAACACCTTCATCAATATCACTCGCTTCACCATTGTATCTTTTTACCCAAACAGAATCACCATCAGAATCATATTTAATTGTAACCATGTCGAAGTCATTTATGCTTCCACCATAACTTTTACCTGTTACAAATGTGTTTCCAAGTTCATCAACTGCTAAAGAATTTGCTATATCAGTATTATTTCCGGTCCCGTTATATCTGCTAAACCAAAGCGTATCTCCAGCGGGAGAATATTTAATTGTAAAGTAATCGTCAAAAGATCCGGTATATCTGCTGCTGCCTGTAACGACAATATTTTCAGAATAATCTACCCTGACAAACTTCCCCTCGTCGAGAGCATTATCGGTTCCATTGTGTCTTCTTACCCATTGAATCAAACCGACATTATTGTATTTGATGGTTGCATAATCAAAATGAGGGTCTCCACTTCCTGAGCTGCCACCATCACTCACTCCGGTTACATAAACATTTCCGACAATATCAACATCAATCGAATTTGCTTTATCATAATCACCTGCTGGTCCGTTGTAACTTACAACCCAAACTCTTACTCCATCTGGTGTGTACTTTATGGTTGCATAATCTTCAAATATTCCGTGAGGACTTGTGCTTCCTTCGCTTTCACCTGTCACATAAACGTTTCCTGAATCATCAATTGTTATCGCATAGGCAACATCGTTACCACCTCGTGGTCCATCGTACCTGCGTGTCCAGAGGGTATCACCTAGAGAAGAATATTTTATGGTGAGAAAATCGAAATCAAAACCAGGACCGGAACTTCCGCCGGTAACATAGATAAAGCCTGCTTCATCAACTGCTATTGCGTTTGCATTATCAACAGAACTTCCGGTTCCGTTGTATCTTGAAACCCACTGCTCTACTCCAGCAGAATCATATTTGAGAGTTGCATAATCTTCGGTTCCAAATCCAGCGCTCGGACTTGTACCAGTAACAAAAACATTTCCAATGTGATCAACAGCAATTGCGTTGGATTTGTCTGTTAAACTTCCCGGCCCATTATATCTGACAGACCAGGATTGAGTTACTTGAGCCGTTGATAGTTCGGTAAAAATCAATAGCAATAAAAAACATTTGCTAAAAAAAACCGAAAGTCTAAATGCCTCCATTAGAGCCTCCTATTAAGATTTGTTATACAACTAGAACTGTTAATTAAAAAGTTTTTTTAATTCAGATTGTTTATACGTTTAAATCTTTTTTGATGACTCTATATTTTATAAAATATTATTTAAATCCGCAACTATTAACCCTTTTGTCAGTAAAACAACAATTGTCAATAGCAGGAGTAACACAAATTTATTCTTTTAGTCAGAATTTTCATTCGTCCGACAGTAAACTTTAAATTTAGTTTAGAAGACTTACTTAATTAGTATCATCTTCTTCGTCTCGACAAATGAACCTGCTTGTAAGCGATAGAAGTAAATTCCGGAAGATGGAAAATGTTTGATGGAAGATGTATTAAACTCAACTTCATAAGTGCCGGCAGGTTTTTCTTCGTTAATTAATGTTGCTATTTCATTTCCAAGCACATCATAGATTTTGAGTGTGACCAAAGACCATTCGACTTCGCTCAGGGTGACAGCAGGAATGCTGAACCTGATCTTTGTACTTGGATTGAACGGATTTGGATAATTCTGACCTAACTCAAAATCAGACGATTTTTCTGAAATGTTATTTTCATTCACTTCGGTAACTATATCACTTATTGGTCTTCGCCAAACTCCATATCCGTTTGTTCCGCAATAAAGATAAGTTCCCATAACACGAACTCCAGTTAATTTTAAAGTTGGCAGTCCATCATTAAATGCAAACCAGCTATTTCCGTTATCAAGAGAAACATACAATCCGGAATCAACAGTAGAAGCAAACAAAGTATTGGTATCTTGTATTGCAATAAAGTTTACATCTATCAGTTCCATCCCATTGTTTGATGGTGTCCAGTTGATTCCAAAATTTGTTGAACGATATACACCATTACTTGTTCCTGCAAACATCGTACTACCAATAAAGCGAATGTATCTTGGAATGGCACCACCGCCAAGAAAAGAACCAACCCAATTTGTACCATTATTTGTTGAGCGAAGAACAGATCCTTCATAAATTCCGACGAAGATAGTTCCGGCACCACCGATTGCTAAACAGGTTGGAGCCAAAGTTGTAAAACCACTCATAATTTGAATCCAGCTAAATCCATCGTCTGTTGATCGAAAAACTCCATCAGCAACAGTTTGAGTTGCGAAAATATCGTTGCTCCTCAGAGCAAGACCCGTGAACGGAAATGGATCCATCCCTGCTTTGAACCAACCTAATCCTTCATTAGTGGATTTATATAAACCATCATCTTCTGTTCCTGCGAACCAAGCACTACCTTTGATGAGAAATTGTGTGATAACAGGCAGAGAAAAAATATTTTCAAATCCTGTATTGCGAGTTTCCCAAGTTTGAGCTGAATCATTTGAAATAAAAAATCCACCTCCATAAATAGAAGAATAAAATTTTTCTCCTCCATTCGTGTAGGACAGATGAAGGATTCTTGATTTGACAAGTCCGGTTGATGATTGGATCCACGATTGTCCCTGGTTTGTTGATCTGAAAATTCCTCCGCCCCTTGTTGCAGCAAGAACATCATCCTGAGCAAATGTTACAGCATCAATCCATCTGGGAATTAATCCATTATTATTAGAAGACCACGAAGTTCCGTTTGTTGATACATAAACTCCTCCACCCCACGGAAGCGAAAAGCTGGTTTGGTAAAGAATAGGAACAACTATTCCGAAAGAGGTAATTAATAAATCATTTACATATTCATTGATTGTTCCTATTGAAAGAATATCTGATTGAGACCAGCTCGCTCCATTATCAGTTGAACTGAATAATCTGGCTTCACCCGAATGTGCAGCATAAATTGTGTTTCCAAAAGTTGCAAGGAAGTTTACATCGCTTCGGGTAGAAATATTCCAGGCGGGAAACCATGATACACCATTGTTCGTTGATCGATATACTGCACTGTCAAGCATTCCAGCATAAAGATCACCATTGTGAATTGTAACTGCATGAACCGTAAGTGGAAGATTTCCAGTAACATTTGTCCAATCAGTACCGCTGTTTGAAGAATAAAATAATCCGTTGCCTGTTGGTGCAAGCACTTGAGTTCCGGTTGCAAAAACTTTTCCAATAAAAATTCCGGGATCTAATTGAAGTTCCCAAGTATCGCCTTGGTTTGTAGACCTGTAGAGCCCGTTACTGCTTCTTGCAAATAACGCCTCTGAACCTGCAGTAAGTCTAGTGATAAATACTCCAGGAACTTTTCCTCTCTTAGTCCAGCTAACTCCATTGTCAACAGAAGTAAAGATATCACCATCAGCGGCACCGCAAACAATATAACTTCCTGCGTTTGTGATAGCAGCGATTTCACCACCTTCCGGTCCGTCAATGGAAGTCCATTGTGCAATGCTTACAGTTGATATCGAAACTAATAAAACAAGACGCACTAATAAATTAATTTTCATTTTGTGTTGTCCTTTGCTTATTTGAGAAGAATCATCTTCTTAGTTTGAACAAAGTTTTCTGCTTGAATTCTATACAAATAAATTCCGCTTGCAAGATGAGAAGCATTGAATTGTACAGAATGATTTCCAGCAGATTTTTCTTCATTCAATAAAGTTTTCACTTCTTCGCCAAGAATGTTATAGATTGAAAGCTGCACTAATCCAGAAACAGGAATTGAAAACTGAATAGTTGTCGTGGGATTAAATGGATTTGGAAAATTTTGTGTGAGCGAATATGAATCCGGAATCACTTCAGTTTCCTCATCTTGAATACCAACAGTTCCACCGCCTAAATTATATAAAACAAAAAGTGAATCGCTGGTTGAAGTAATAGCTATATCGGTTCTGCCGTCCCGATCAAAATCGGAAGCTATGATTGACCATGGAACTCCATTAGCATACGGGAAGTAACAATTTTCACGAGCAGTAAAATTGCCAAAGCCATCATTTAGAAAAACAGTAATTCCATTTGTATCAAGCCGGCGATTCATAGTAACAATATCTATGTCTCCATCATTTTCATAATCCATAGTTACAAAACCTTCTGTTTGCCTGGTTATAATCTCTTCATCGGCAAATGTAAAATTGCCTAAATTTTTAAGCAGCACAAGATCATTCTTATCATAGCCGGTTGTTACAATATCATTATCACCGTCACCATCAAAATCAGCCATCTCGATGCTAGAAGTACCGTAACTTGAAGTATTACCAAGTATATATCTGTAGTGTATTGCATATGGATGAATAGACCCCGAAATAATACTGTCTTTAAAAAGATAAGCTTCACCCAAAGTACCAACAGTGAGTGCAAATAATTCAAGATCGGGCTCAGAATCAAGGTTACCGATTGCAAAATCATCCATCACAGCATAAATGGTATCGGGGTAAATACTTCCAGGTTGTCTGGTTTCTCTTATCTCCCAAGTCCCCTCCCAATTCCAGACGTAAGCCAAAAAACTGCGTTGAGGCGGAAAACCAGCATCATCAATTGTTAGATATAATATAGGTTCCTGGTTATATTGATCAATGCCAACCTCCATGGATCGAACATGACCCAGTGACTCGAGGTTTGCAAGTGTAGGAAATCCGCCAGCCCCATCTCCAAAATAAATTTGCAACCAGTTCTCTTCGTATCCGACTATCAAATCAAGATGATCGTCCGAATCAACATCAAAAAATTTAACTCCAGTAGGTGGCCAATTACCGGTTTGAATAGTTCCCGAATGAGAGTAAGTTCTGTCACCATTGTAATGGTACAAGCGAACTTGATTGTTATCATAATCAGGGATAGCAAAACCGTCTGCAAGCAGATTATCAAATGGTGCTGAATCAATTGAGAATGCTGTTCCAGGTAATGCTGTTACGAAAGGATCTCCAAACATATCATTCATACGCGCATCGTATTCGTCGGCGCCCATGACAGGCGAAGTTTCGTTTCGGAGCTCTCCATCAATATCAATTGTAATTCCGTCTATCGGAATTCCTCGTAAATTCGGATCCTGTGATTGGCATTCTGTCAAATGTAGATCATCAGGCGCAACAAACTCTATATCCTGAGAAATAGAATTTGTATCCAGCTCGGTTGCATTTATATAATCTCCAAATGTGTAGTAATAAACTCCATCACTATAAACCAGGATCGAAGAACCATCAGTTCTATAAATATCATTGTAATCTGTTTGAAGATTTAGTGATTGAGAGCTATTACCCTGATCATAAGTTATATTAGATCCACTTTGAACTCTATTAATAATTATATTGTTAAAAACGTTACAATTATTGCCGTGAACACTTAGCCCGTATGTTCCATAACCGACCAAAACCATTGTGTTGAATACAATGTTTACATTACTTGCCGTAACTCTTAGTCCATAAGCTGGTTCATTTGCCCAAACTGGAACAGACGCAACATAAATCATATTATTTGCAATGTATGATGAATCAGCCTGAGCACCACCATATCCATACAAATAAATTGCTTGCGACACCCAACCTTTAAATAAATTCTCTTCAATAATTACATATTGACCGCCATCTAAAACATTTACATAAATACCAAGATATCCTCCTGTAGTGCTTTCGCTAAAATCAATAATGTTTTTCTTAATAATTATATTTTGACCATAAACTTGCATAGCTGCCCCACCCGGACTTCCAGAACCATTAACGGCGTAGTATCCTTTTAGGAATTGATTGTTTTCAATAACAACGTTTTCATTTTGGGTCCCGGAGCCTTCGACCCCTACCAATAATCGAAGGAAAGTACTTTCACGAATTGTAATACCTTTTACCTGAGAAGCAAAAGCAAGTCCTGTTTCGGTACTACTTGGATCCGTACCAATAAATCTGCACCCAATAAACTCAATGTCTTCAACTAATGGAGAATTATAGAAAGAAGTTTTCAGTTCAACGAAACGATTAAAGAACACATGCTGTGATATATCATTCTCCCGGAAAGTTATATTTTGGAAGGTGACATAGTCCAAACTCACCAAAACAAGTTTTGCATCTGCTGTGCTTGGATTAGTTATGTTCCTTTCCAGAATAACATTAGCCACATTTCCTCCTGCTGCATCATCCGGTTGGAAGCTTACCCGATTGGAAGATGACAATCCATTAACTAAACTATCGAGTATAAGGACTGTATTATTGCCTCCATTCTTTGAATATGTTCCGGGACGAATGTTGAAAAACACAGGACCTGAAACTCCATTTGCTTTCAGAGCATTAGCTGCATCCTGAAGGGTTATATAATCCGGATTGCCGCCTCCGATCGTATATGAGCCGTTCAAGGGCTGTGGAAAAATTTCCGATGTAGCGACCAAAACAAAAATTGTTGCTATTATAGTTTTCATAAAACCTCCTCAAATGAAAAAATGAATATTATCTGAGGGATAAAGGTATGTTTTGAAGCGAGCGAAATATTCCTTTGGTGTTTCAATTTTTATAACTGGCGTTACATGCTGCCGGGTTACACCAATAAGATCTTAAAAAGAGGCTATTAATTGAACTTTTTCTTGTATTCGAGAGGTGTGGATTTGTAGATTTCCTGGAAAGCTTTTGTGAAATATGCCTGACTACCGAACCCAACTTGATATGATATTTCTGCAATATTTCCTGCATCCTGTTTCAGCAGGTCGGCTGCTTTCTGTAGTCTAAAATTCCTTATAAATTCTGAAGCTGATTGATTAGTGATAGCTTTAATTTTTCTATGAAGCTGTGTTCTGCTCATACCCATTTCTTCAGATAACATCTCAACAGAAAATTCTTCATTCTCGATATTCTTCTCAATCATCGAGACAAATTTATCCATAAATACTTTTTGTGTTGAAGGAACAACTGTACCCGATGGTGTATAAAGCATCTGCGACTGGAATTTTTCCCTTATCTGCTTACGGATCGTAATCAGGTTTCTCACTCTGATTTTCAGCTCATCTTCATTGAATGGTTTGATGAGATAATCATCAGCACCTGTTTCGAGTCCTTCAAGCTTATCTTCAGTTGCAGCTTTTGCAGTTAAAAGAATTACAGGAATATGATTTGTCTTTTCATTCGTCTTAATTTTTTTACAAAGCTGATAGCCATCCATTTCTGGCATCATAATATCGCTGATGATCAGGTCAGGGATTTTTTCTTCAGCAGCTTCAAAACCTTTAACACCATTTTCAGCTTCAATTACAAAATATTTATCCTGCAAATGCTCTTTCACCATTTCTCTGAGATCGGTATTGTCTTCAACAACAAGAATAATTGTTTTGTTTGCTTCCTTGATTTCCTTTTCAGAAATAATATCTGAAGCAGGAATTTTTATTTCTTCTTTTGTTTCGGTGAACTGTTTTTGATCTTCATCTTGAACTGCTGTTACTATTTCAGTTTTACTTAAATGATTATTTCCAAGTTGAAGATAAATTATAAATGTAGTCAGGTTGTTTTTGCTTTCAACTTCAATTCTGCCTTTGTGCAATTCAACAAATTCTTTAACAAGTGAAAGACCGATTCCGGTTCCCTCAAAATTTCTTGTTCCGCTGTCATCAACTTGATAAAACCTATCGAAAATTTTTGAAACTTTGTCTGACGGTATTTCTGTCCCCGAATTTTCAAATTTGATTTCTATATGGTCTGTGTTTTTTGAAACCGAAACATTTATTGTCCCATCTTTAGGTGTGAACTTGATTGCGTTTGAAAGAAGATTATAAAAAACAGTTTCGAGTTTTTTCTTATCGAAGAAAACAGAAACCGCAGGAGTGTTATTTGAATTTTCAATTTCTTCTCCATTAAAATTCAAATGAAGATTTTTTTGATATGCAAGAGATGAAAATGAAGCAGTGATCCTTTTCGTGAATTTTACAATATCTTGTTCTGCACTTTCCAGCTTTGCGTTTCCTGATTCAATTCTTGAAAGTTCAAGCAATTGGTTTATAAGCTGAAGAAGTCTTGAGGCATTCCTTTTAACAAGATTATAATCTTTTTCATCGGAAGTTTTTTCTGATTTGTGCCTCAGCTTTTCAAGTGAGCCAAGAATAATTGTCAATGGAGTTCTGAATTCATGAGAAATGTTTGCAAAAAATCTTGATTTGATCTGATCGACTTCCTGAAGTTTATTTGCCTCAAACTCTTTTTGCTTAAAATCATTTTTCAGTTTTATTCTGTTCATCTCGTATCTTCGTACAAAAATAAGTGCACCGATCAGAGAAAGAATATAAATTGAATACGCCCACCAGGTTTGCCAGAACGGGGGATTAACAATTAAAGATATTTCCAATCCCGTTTCGTTCCAGTAGCCATCACTGTTTGTACCTTTTACTTTAAATTTATAATCGCCGGGACTCAAATTTGTATAAGTAACCTCACGAATATTTCCGGCGTAAATCCAATCGTCATTAAAACCTTCAAGCTTGTAAGCATACTGATTTTTTTGAGGACTTGTAAAATCCAAGGAAGCAAATGAAAAAGAAATTATGTCCTGATCATAGTTTAAAACAATTTCATCCGTATAAGCGGAGCTTTGTTTTATAGGCGAATCTTCGGAAGGAGAAACAGTTTTATCAAACAATTTAAACTCTGTAAGAATTATTGCCGGAGGAGTTCTCTTTTCCTGAATAGATCCGGGAGAATAAATGTTCAACCCATTTATCCCACCAAAGTACAGTGTTCCTGATTCGAAATCACGTAAACAGGATTTGGAATTAAACTCTTTTCCCTGGAGCCCATCACTCACATCATAATTTTTGAATGATCTGTTTTCCGGGTCGAATCTTGAAATCCCGTTTGTGGTTCCAAGCCACAACATCCCTTCTTCATCTTCTATAACTGATTGGATTGTATTATCTGGCAAACCATCTATTTCCATGAAGTGAATAAATGAGTTGGTTTTTTCATCAAATAAATTTAATCCTCCGTTGTAAGTTCCAACCCATAATCTATTTTTGCTATCAATGAACAAACACACAACCCTATTGCTGCTAATGCTTGTTCCGTCTTTGTGAACATGAATAAAATGTTGAAATGTTTCAGTTTTTTTATCGAACTTGTTCGTTCCGCCTATTGTAGTACCAAGCCATAGAAATCCATTGCGGTCTTCAACTATTGATATAACTTCCCTTGAACTAAGGAATTTATTATTTGTTGGATCATCAGGATTTTCATTGAACCGTTT
This sequence comes from Ignavibacteriota bacterium, assembly GCA_013285405.1. NCBI lineage: Bacteria > Pseudomonadati > Ignavibacteriota > Ignavibacteriota bacterium. The sequence continues at coordinate 985,388 of CP053446.1, forward strand.
AAAGGCTTTATTTTTTTTATCAAATCTGTTTAGCCCGTTTCTCCCGGTACCAATCCAGATTATTCCTTCATTGTCCTGATAGATTGAATGAATAAAATCACCGCTGAGTGAGTTTGAATTATTCGGATCGTTTTTGAATATTTCAACTTGCTTTGTTGCTGGGTTGAACATATTCAAACCATAATCAGCCGTACCAATCCAGACCATTCCTTCATCATCTTCGAAGATAGACGTAATATAATTACCGCTTAATGAGAAATTATTTTTTCCTGAGGCGTTCAGATTGAAGAGAATATTTTGTTCATCAGGTATTTTGTTTGCATAAACAATTATACCCTCGTTTTCAGTTCCAAGCCACAATTTCCCTTCGCTGTCAATAAGAAAACTTGTAACACTATTTATTCCGGGTTCTGTCTTATCTATTGTTATTTGATAATGCTGAAACCTTTGGCTTGTCGGACTGTACTTATCAATACCGGTTGTGGTGTTACCAATCCAGACATTATCGTAATTATCAACGAGCAAAGCAAAAAATAAATCGCTGCTCAAACCGTATTTATCATCTGGTGAATATCTCACCGATTCAAATTTTTCTGAAGATGAGTTGAAAATATTGAGTCCACCACCAAATGTTCCGATCCAGAGTTTGCCATTACTATCCTCGTCAATCTCTGTAATAAGATTGCTGCTGATTGAAGATTTGTCTTCAGGGACGTGTTTATAAATTTTAGTTTCGATTGATTGGGAACCGATAGAAATTAATTTTACCAATCCTCCTCTTGTTCCAATCCATAAAGTTCCCTTACTATCTTCGTACAGCGCAGTGATTCTATTAGTACCGGGAGAATTTGGTTCTCCGCTTTCTGTCAAAAAAGTTTTGAACGTATTGGATTCGAAATCATAAAGATTTAATCCATTAGTTGTTCCAATCCACAAATTTCCTTTGCTGTCGGAGAACAAAGTTGCAATAACATTATCACTTATGCTCTTGCTATCACCCGAAACCCGGGTATATTTTTCAAAAGTTTCTTTAGTCGGTTCGAATCTATTTAAACCATTACTTGTTGCAATCCAGATATTTCCATTTTTATCTTCAACACATCCATATACTCTTTTGGCGCTCAATGAATTCGGATCTTTTTTATCCATTTTATAATGCACGAATGTTTCTGTCACGGGATTAAACTTATTTAATCCGTCTCTTGTTGAAATCCAGAATATCCCTTTTGAATCTTCGAAGATATGATTGACAGCATAATCGCCAAGAGAATTCAACTTGCCGGGAATGTGTTTGTAGTGTTTAAAATCATAACCATCAAAGCGATTTATTCCATCCTGTGTGCTTATCCAGATAAATCCTTTTTTATCCTGGAAGATGTGCGTTACATAATTATCGGACAAACCATTGTCTGTTGTTATATGGTCAAAACGGAGTCTCTGTGATTGTGCTGATAGATTACAGGCAATCAGAAATAGAAAAAAGATGAAAAAGCACTTAGTCATTTTCGAAATAGAGAATATTAATCGGTAAAAAACCCTGTAATGAATTTACTTGTCACCAAGATATAGTAAAACCGGATTAGATAAAACTAAGCTATTAGACAAAAAAGCCCCGTTCGATAAAAGAACAGGGCCTTTAGAGAAATGCCAGAATTTATTTCAATAAAATCCCCGCAAAGCGGGATTTCTGCATAAGTGACACATCACTTAAGCATCAACATTTTCTTTGTTTCAACGAATGAACCAGCTTGAAGAGTATAGAAGTAAATTCCCGATGAATAATTTGAAGCATTGAATTCCGCTTCATAACTACCAGACTGAAGTTCTTCATTCACCAGCGTAGTAATTTCGTTTCCCAGAATATCATATATCTTCAATGATATAAAACCCATTTCAGGAATTTGAAACCGGATTTTTGTTGAAGGGTTAAATGGGTTCGGATAGTTATTTGATAAACTGTAAGTGCTAACTTCACCCCCAAGCTGCTCGATTCCAGTCGGAATATATGAATACATAAATTTATCCACGTTCACCCAGACAGATCCATTCCAGGTTTGATAAAGATATCCAGTCAGGTTATTGATTCCATTATATGTGTACGGCCACTCGTAGTTTCCATCATATGTATATGTGTACTTTTTATCTTTCTCCCAGGCAGAATTTTCCCAGGTTTGATAGAGCTCTTCAGTCAGGTCATTGTTTCCATCGTATGTGTATGACCACTTAGAAAAATTCACCCAGCCGGAACCATCCCCATTTTGGCGGAGATATTCAATCTCGTTATTGTTTGCATCATATGTGTATGAAAGCCTACTAACATTCACCCAGGCAGAACCATCCCAGGTTTGATAGATCTCCTCAGTCAGGTCATTGTTTCCATTATAAGCGTATGAATTCTTTGAATAATCCAACCAACCTGAACCATCCCAGTATTGATGGAGATATTGAATCTTGTTATTATTTCCATCATATGTGTATGATAACCTTGAATAAAGCAACCAAGCAGAACCAACCCAGCCATACACGAGCGTCTCAGTCAGGTTATTGTTTCCATCATATGTATATGTGTACTTTTCCCAATTCACCCAGACAGAACCATCCCAGTTTTGCTCTAGGAATTCAGTCCAGTTATTGTTACCATCATAAGTGTATGAAAACCTATAACTATTCACCCAGGCAGAACCAATCCAATTTTGATAGATTTCCTCGGTCTGGTTATTGTTTCCATCATATGTGTATGACCATCTTCTATCATTCACCCAAACTGAACCTTCCCAATTTTGGCGGACATGTTCAATCTCATTATTGCTTCCATCATATGCATAAGACTGCTTTAATACATTTACCCAAGCAGAACCATCCCAGCCTTGGGCGACTTCCATAATCAGGTTATTGTTACCATCATATGTGTATGAGCGATTACTACTATACACCCAGGCAGAACCAACCCAGGTTTGAAGGCTATCGTTAGTCAGGTTATCGTTTCCATCATAACTGTATGAATACCTATAATTCTTCACCCAATTAGAACCATTCCATTCTTCCCAGATTATTTCTACAACCAGGAAACCACCACCAAGCAATGTTTTGTTAATGATTGTCCTTGTATCCTTTGTGTCAAATCCTTCTTCTTCATAAAACTCTCTTTGTAGATTTCTTGAAGCTGTCTGCCAGTTGCTGCTTTTAGATTTAAATAGTAAAGATTCTTTATTATGCAATCCGTGTAAATCATCTACATTTGATTTTAGTAGCTCCAAATTTCTTTTTGCAGTAAGTTTCTCGGGCGTAATCCTTTTGTGAATTCTATCCTGAGGAAACGTTGCTATTAAAAACAATAAAAGGAAAAACAAAGTGTGAAATAAATTCTTCATAACTAACTCCTATCTAATACTGTTTAAGAGAAAATTTTTATTAAGTTCTTCTTTTTTCGATTTTTTAATTCCAATAAAGTTTCAAATTTGCAGATTATTGAAATAAATTTATCTGGGCATTCCTTCCAAAGAAAATTCACCTTTAAAAGTTCTTTCTGGTTGTTCTTCTTTTCGCTATTAAAAATAAGTTAATAGAAATAGCAACGCATCACGCAAATGCGTGATTTTTAGAAATTTGTCTTATGATTATTTGAATAAAATCGTAGAGAAGGAAAACCGGGTTGTAATCTGTGTTGTTTTCCTTCTCTTATATAGGAGAGAGAATAAAAATTTATTTTATTAAAGATGACATCTTTTCAAAAGATGTCATCTTTGTTTGTTTATAATTATTTAATCAAAATCCCCGCAAAACGGGATTTCTGCTTAAGTGACATATTACTTAAGCATCAACATCTTCTTTGTTTCAACAAATGCGTGCCCCTTTGGGGAACCTGCCTGTAACTGGTAGAAATAAATCCCACTTGCAAATTGTGAAGCATTAAATTGCACAGAATAATTTCCAGCGGACTTTTCTTCATTCATTAAAGATTTGACTTCCTGACCAAGAATGTTGAACACTTTAAGTTGAACTAAGCCCGGATTCGGAATTGAAAATTCAATTGTTGTACTTGGATTAAATGGGTTTGGATAGTTTTGTGAAAGATTATAAGAATTAGGTGAAGAATTTGATTCTTCTACATCTGTAATTCCTGATATAACCCAAGTAGCACCGCTGATAGTTCCATTGTTTCCATTACTTGTTTGATCTGCTGTTATTGTTCCCACACCCTCATCAAAATTCCAATAACCTATTAAACCAAATTCATTTCCATTCAACTCCATATACATTGTGGACTGAATTTCTGATTCAGTTCTAGCGACATTCCAAATCCTAAATTCATCGATTATCCCTTCATATGGATATACCCAATCTCTATCCGGATTAAAACCCGTAAAGAAATTCCCAAAAGAACTATTAACTCCGTTACCAACAATTTTCGAGGTATCCAGTACACCATTTAAAAATATTTTTGCGACAGAGCCATTATATGTTGCAGCAATATGCGTGTACTGACGTTCTGGGATTGATGATTTGCTATATAATATTGCCCCACCAAAAACATTAAATAAATAGAATCCCACTATTCCACCGGAATATGTAATTTGCTTATCTTCTTGAAAACCTACCCATTTATTAAAGATAAATCCGGACGCACCCGAATCTGGTTTAATCCAAAATTCATACGTAACCGCAGTATCAACATTAAAAACAATTGACTGACCGAAATTTACATAGTCATTTACTCCATCATAATACAGGGCATTCCCTGACCACTGGGCAAAGTAGCTTTGATGAAATAGAATATTTAAAATTACTATAAGTAAAAGCTTTTTCATTTGGTTTATTCCTTGTTTTATTAATAATGATGTTGTTTTTGTAATTAAAAATAAATTCAATGATAAAGGAATGCATCACGCATTTGCGTGATTTTAAAGGAAGTTTTAGTTGAGAAATGCGAAAATTAAAAGCGAAGGGATATCAAACCCGAGGCTGTGCATATCCCTTCTTTTATATAGGAGAGAAAGAAAAATTTATTTCAACAAGACCATTTTTTTTGATTCAACGAATGAACCGGCTTGTAATCTGTAGAAGTAAATTCCGCTTGCGAGACCTTGCCTACCGGCAGGCAGGTTCTGACCTTCGTCAGAATGACTACCGAATTCAACTTCATAACTTCCCGCAGGTTTATTTTCATTAACCAAAGTTGCAACTTCATTTCCAAGCACATCATAGATTTTTAGTGTCACCAGAGACCCTTCGGCTTCGCTCAGGGTGACGGAGGGAATGCTGAATCTTATCTTTGTTGTTGGATTAAATGGGTTAGGATAGTTTTGCTCTAAAACATATTCATAGGGATTGAATTCATTTTTTTCCTCCTCAAGAAATGTAACACCTCCATTTGTGGTTTTTAGAATTGTTCCTCCGTATCCCACAGCCCAGCCAGTGTTAGCATCTGCAAAAAAAACTGAGTATAATGTGTTTATAGTACCTGCTATTTGTGTGAACCAATTTGTTCCACCGTTTGTTGATTTTAAGATCTTTCCATAAATCCCCGCTGCTTCTCCCACCGCATAACCGGTATTGGCATCAGTGAAATAGATCGAGTTTAAGTTTGCTGCCTGGCTGATTGACTGCGTAAACCATTCAGTTCCTCCATCTACAGTTTTAATAATTGTCCCGTACTGTCCTGAAGCCCAGCCAACATTTTCGTCGATGAAAAAGACAGATGCTAAATAACCTATCGTGTCACTTGTTGTAGAAATCCAATCTGTACCACCATTGGTAGTTTTGAGTATTGTCCCCGGATCATATAAGTCACCGCCAACAATCCAGCCGATGTTTTCATTTATAAAGTGGACTGATCGCAGGGCGACTGTAGTCCCGCTTACTTGTTGTGTCCAGTAGTTTCCGTTAGTTGTTTTTAAGATGTTTCCTCCGATACCAACAGCCCACCCGGTAGAGTCATCAACGAAACAGACTGAAATTAATGAGTAGCCTCCGCTTAGAAGTATCGACCAATTATCACCCCCATCTGTTGTCCGGAGAATTATTCTGTTATCCGCAACAGCCCAGCCAGTGTTTTCATCGAGGAAATAGACCGAATGTAGATTACTTGATATACCACTTGTCTGTGGATTCCAACTCGATCCGCCATCAACAGTTTTAAGGATTATTCCAAATGTTCCCACAGCCCATCCCGTACCACCATTAACAAAATATACATCAGTCAAACTATTTGTTGTTCCGCTGTTCTGTGGTATCCATTGTGCTCGGTTCATTTGCACTAGGATTAAAGTAAAAGTAATTAATAGTGAGATCTTTTGCATAATTCATTGTTCCTTTTATTTATTCTGTGATAAAGTTCATTAGTTATTAAAAATTTTTATTTAGTATATTTTTCATTCATAAACTCTTTCAGATTTTCTTTGGATTAAATATTACCGGATAAGTATCATCTTCTTTGTTTCAACGAATGAACCGGCTTGTAAGCGATAGAAGTAAATTCCACTCGATAGTTCTCTGATTCCGGACAAGCCGGAATGACTATTGGAATTAAACTCAAATTCATATTTCCCAGCTGGTTTATTTTCATTAACCAAAGTTGCAACAAGATTTCCAAGCACATCATAGATTTTTAGTGTCACCAGAGACCCTTCGACTTCGCTCAGGGTGACGGAGGGGATGCTGAATCTTATCTTTGTTGAAGGATTAAATGGGTTGGGATAATTCTGGTAAAGTTCAAATGAAGCTGGCAGTTTATTTTCATCGTGAACAGAAACAGGATCACCAGTTAAATTACCGCTTGAATCAACCATTGAAGCGTAAATATCATAGTCACTACTTCGTCTGTCTTCCCAGGCAATTATAACATTGTAGTTTTCAGAAAAAATTAGTTGCGGCAGTGATTGATCGAGAGCTGGCACACTTACCGGAACTCCGTTGACTGACCACAAAATATTTCCACTGTTATTTATTCGTTGAGCATAGATATCATCTTCGTATTGCTGCCGGTGGTCCTGCCAAACTATAATTGCATTACCACTTTCATCGCTGATGATTTGCGGTTCCGACTGATTATAATTTGCAGTGCAAATTTCTATTCCATCTAAAGTCCACAGAACATTTCCACTCGGATTCACACTTTGAGAATAAAGATTGGCATCTCCTGAACGGTAATCAGTCCAAACCATAACAGCCCCATCGTTCCCATCATTTGTAATTTGCGGGGCAGTTTGATTTCCGGTTTCCTCACAAATTGAAACACCTTCTGCTATCCAAAGTTTGTTTCCATTTGAATTAATTCTTTGTGCGAAGATATCCATGTCGGTACCATTACGGACATCGTGCCATACGATAATAGCTCCACCTGCACCATCCGAAATCATCACAGGGGAACTCTGGTTATTTCCCTCATCGCAAAGTTCAACACCATCAATTATCCAAAGCGGATTTCCATTCTCATCTATTCTTTGAGCATATAAATCAAAGTCACTTGCGCGTTTATCCTGCCATACGATAATCGCACCATCAGCACCATCGCTTATAATTTGCTGAGCGCTCTGTTCGTTTACAGCCGAACAAATTACTACTCCATCAGACTGCCACAACATATTACCGTTAGCATCAACACGTTGAGCATAAATATCGTAACCGAATCCACTTCTGTAATCTTTCCAAACGATTATTGCCCCGCTATTTCCATCACTAATTAGTTTAGGTTCAAATTGCTGGTTAGCTGCTGTGCATACAGGAATTCCATTAGCTGTCCATTGAGCTGAACCGTTATTATTAATTCTCTGCGTATAAATATTTGCATTCCCGGATCGGTTATCCTGCCATACGATAATCGCCCCTCCGTTTCCATCACTGATTATTTGAGGAGTTACCTGATCATCCGTTTCGGTGCTGACAATTATTCCATCATTAGTCCATTGGATGTATCCGTCCGAATTAATTAGCTGTGCATAAAGATCTTGCTGGTTACTAAAAGTCCGCCTGTCTTCCCAAACAATTATTGCTCCTCCATTTCCATCAGTAGTTAGCTGGGGATTTCTCTGATAATCTGCAGCCGTGCAAATTGGATTGTTTATTGTTGAGTCAGATACCCACTGTGCATTAATTGTATTCAACAACAAAAGCACAAGTAAAAATGATTTCATAATTACTCCTTTCTTAATCAGAGGAAGAATTAATTAAATTGTTGTGATAGATAATTTTCAGCATTTGATTGATGTCATCTCAAAAGTTTTAAATCATTCCTGCCACATCGGAATTTTTTATTATATGTTAGAATTATTTAATCATCAACATCTTTTTAACCTCAACGAATTCTTTAGCTCTCAGTTCATAGATGTACATTCCCGTTGCAACGTTCTGTGCATTCCACTGATAACTATATCTTCCTGCTGTCAGCGATGCGTTTACCAGCTCGGCTACCTTCTCTCCGAGTGCATTATAGATTGAAAGCTTTACGTTTGGCACATCTTCCGGCAAAGAGAATTCAATTGTTGTACTGGGATTGAATGGATTCGGATAGTTCTGTTCAAGTGAGTATTTGTCAGGAATTAATTCAACAGATACTTTCAACTTTTGAATTGTTCCATCATTAATCACTAACTCATTTCCGGATTTTAAATTTTCATTTACTTTTTTTATTGTCTCATCCATTAACCTGATATTTATACCCTCTGCTCTAACAGTTAATGGGTAAACAACTCCGCTCAATTCAATAAATTGTGTTGCAGAATTTATATCCTCTGCTATTCTTCCGCTTCCATATCTTATGTCAAACATTCCTGATGGCGGCGTTGGAGGAAGCTCATATTGAGTTAAATCTACTTTGGTTCCATTTTCAGGCGAGTCTTCTTTAATTGCATATAAAGTATAATGCCTGCCTTCTGCATCTGTCAGCAGAATCTTTCCCCAGCCTTGAGGGAAAAATTCTTTTTGCTTGTTCTCTTTTGAAAACGACTCCGGAATTATTATTTGACCTGCAGCGGTCAGCTTTATCCAGTAGCCATATCCCGGGTCTATTGTTGTTGCTATCTGATAACCGGTTGCGTATTTAAAAATTGGTCCACTTTGCAAACCGGGGGGGATAGTTGAGACGTTTGCTGCCGTTACGCTTAGTTCATATCCTCCAATTAAGTTCCATCCCGCTGCTGCGGTTAATGGGTCGTGCGGAACAATCTGAATTCCACCTGCGGGCCATTCGTCTCCGGTGTTATAGGTTCTATCGCCCGCGTGTTTCATCCAGTAACCTATTCCAGGTGTTACGTCTGTTACTTGTTGATATCCAGCCACAAACCTGAATACATTTGCACTCGGATCTCTAAACGCCCACCAGGTATCAACATCCTGGTCAACAGGATGTAATCCTGGAACTGATACCATATTCCAGCCATTGGTTATTAAAACCGATAACTGAAATGTGGTTACAATGTTTTGTCCGCACTCAGTTCCTTCGCCATAAAAATTGCCTGTTATATTTCCAGGTACCCCTGCGCATACATCAGCACCAGCACCAACGTAAATGGACGCACCTTCGCCAATCACAATACTCTGTGCTGTTATAAGCTGTGATGTGAGAAATAATAATGCAAGATATTTTAGGGTTTTCATTTTATTCACCTTTAATTTTTTAATGAGCTAAATTTTAATTCATATTCTGATTTTATGGACTTCATTTCTTGTATCTGTTGGATTAATTCTTCTTTCAACGAGTCAATCTTGGTTAATTCTTTTTCAATTGATAAAACATTTTCAACTTTTGATTTTAGAAATGATATCTCCTCGTTAAGCTTAGATAATTCTCCATCCTTTTCAATTTTCTCCGAATGGAGTCCTTCGGACAATTTTTCATTTTTAATTTCTAATTCATCATTCTGAATTGTTAACCCGACTAACGCAGAGGCAAGTTGTTCATTCTTAATTGTTAATTCATCATTCTCTGCCTTCAGTTCCTGAACAGCTTTAACAATTATCGGAAGAAGATTCCCCGGCGTTGCTTCCCATTTTTCGGGATTATCCTTTAATACAAGATTCAGCCATTCAGCATTTGCATTTATCTGTGCTTCATCAAGTTCTTGTGCTATAAATCCTGCAGTTGGTTCTTCGTTCATTTTACTTCCATCTGAAATATTGTTTTCATACCATTCACGTTTATCCCAGTTGTATTGGCGTGGTTTCAACTTCATAAGGAAATCAATTCCAAGGTTTAAATCCTTAATATTTTTTTTATCTCTTGCATCTGAAAGAGCGGTAATGGTTGTAACTGCACATCGAAGAGATGTAACAGATGAATTACCAAGAGTAATTTGATTTGTTGCACTTCCCGATGTTGGTTGTGCATTATAACCTATGCAAGTTAAATTGCTTCCGCTGCTTATGAATTGACCCGCACCAGTTCCGAACGCTGAATTACGAAAGCCCGTTGTGTTAGCATAAAGAGAGCTTCTCCCGATCGCAGAATTTTCATATCCTGTTGTGTTGCTGTTAAGAGAATAAGACCCGAATGAGGAATTATCAGAGCCTGTTGAGTTTAAGTAATTTGATGAAAACCCGAATGCGGAATTATCAGAGCCCGTAGAATTATTTTGTAATGTTATATATCCTACAGCCGTATTACGGTTTCCTGTATTATTTGCCGGAATTGTTGAGCCTCTGAGTGCCTCATAACCTACAGCCACATTAAAATTATTAAAAGCAGCTAAGGTGTTGTTAGTATAAAACATTGCATTGTACCCTATAGCGGTTGCATTATTTCCAGCATCATTGCTATTTAGTGCACCGAAACCTATAGCAGTATTGTTAATTCCTGTTGTATTCGAATAAAGAGATGCTCTTCCGAATGCCGAATTACCATTGCCCGATGTGTTGAAGAGAAGAGAGTTAAGCCCGAAAGCTGAATTATCAGTACCTGTTGTGTTGTAGTAAAGAGATTGAAACCCAAAAGCTGAATTCCGAGAACCCGTAGAGTTGTAGAAAAGAGACCGGGGCCCTACTCCTGAGTTATAGCTGCCATCATTAGAGTTTACTCCACCCATTGTAAAATTACCGGCATCTATTCCAAGAAATAAGTTGTTTCCATTTGTTCCCGCGCCAAAATATGTATGAAGAAATCTGTTACTGCCTTTAAAGATTGCACTCTGCTGGCTGCTGCCAAGCTGCAATGGTAATGTTATTGTTCCGTTGGACTGATTAAGTATAAAAAAATCTGTTGTGGCGTCTTTTATTTTAAAGTTGCCACCTGGTGCAAGCGTGTTGGTTATATCCTGTGCATTGGATATAAAACTTATAAGCATAAAGCTTATTATTGCTGTTGATAGAATGGTTTTCATTTTTTCCTCATCTTTTTAGTTAGCAGTTTTAAAGATGTCATCTTTTTCTGAATCTGACTGCGGCAAGAAAGATGTCATCTTTGTTCTATGTGTTTTTTACTTAATACCGATAACCAATTACCGATTACTGATTACCGACTTCTGATTTAACTATTTGAACTTTGAAATTCTGCTGATCAGATTTTAACTGTTCAAGTTCTTTAACAAGCATCGTTTGCATCTCTTCATATTTTGATAACCGTGTTTTTAATTCTGCAATCTCCTCATCCTTTTCAATTTTTAATTTTTCATTTTTAATTTCTAATTCATCATTCTCTGCCTTCAGTTCCTGAACAGCTTTAACAATTATCGGCAGAAGATTCCCCGGCGTTGCTTCCCATTTTTCGGGATTATCCTTTAATACAAGATTCAGCCACTCAGCATTTGCAGTTATCTGTGCTTCATCAAGTTCTTGAGCAATAAATCCTGCCGTGGGTTCTTCTTTCATTTTACTTCCATCTGAAATATTGTTTTCATACCATTCGCGTTTATCCCAGTTATATTGGCGTGGTTTTAATTTCATAAGGAAATCAATTCCAAGGTTTAAGTCTTTAATATTTTTTTTATCTCTTGCATCTGAAAGAGCAGTGATGGTTGTTACTGCACAACGAAGAGATGTAACAGATGAATTGCCAAGAGTAATTTGATTTGTTGCACTTGCAGATGTTGGCTCTGCATTATAACCAATACAGGTTAAATTGCTTCCTGTGGTTATGTTTGAGCCCGAGGAATATCCAAATGCTGAATTATTGTCGCCTATTGTATTGGAAGTTAATGAATTATATCCCGAAGCAGTGTTACTAGTTCCAAAAGTATTATTACGTAGAGTATTATTTCCAACTGCAGTGTTCCAACTGCCAGTACTATTAATATTTAACGAATACGCTCCAATTGATGTATTAACCGTGCCAGAGGTATTTGCATATAAAGATTCATATCCTATTGCGGTGTTATAATTTGCTGTCGTGTTATGTCGTAAAGATGAACTACCGATGGCTGTGTTATAATTACCGGTTGAATTTGTATCTAAAGAACGATATCCAATTGCAGTGTTATAGTCTCCAGTTGTATTTTCTTCCAAGGCAAAAAATCCAACACCAGTATTATTATTACCACTTGTATTGCCATATAAGGCTGAATATCCAACGGCAGTATTTTGGTAACCTATAGTATTATAGTATAATGCTAAACCACCCACAGCTATGTTATCACTGCCAGTACTGTTGAAGTATAAAGACGAATATCCAACAGCAGTGTTATACAAACCCGTAGTATTGGAATATAAAGAGTTATGTCCCAAAGCCGAGTTGCCAGGACCTGTGGTGTTAGAAAATAAAGATCTATAACCCACAGCAGAGTTATTATATCCAGTCGTGTTATTATTTAGACTGCTATTTCCTATAGCGGTGTTAGAATATCCGGTTGTGTTGCTGGATAAAGAATAATAACCCACAGCAGTATTTGCAATGCCATTCGTGTTTGCAAATAATGAATAGTCACCCACAGCCGTGTTGTAATACCCTGTTGTGTTAGTTGATAGTGAAAAATAACCTATTGCCGTGTTAGAATATCCGGTAGTATTGAACTCTAAAGCAGACCTGCCCACTGCTGTGTTATAATCGCCGGTGGTAAGATCGCTCAGAGATAGATAACCGATTCCGGTATTTTCGTTTGCAGTTGTTAATGTAAAATTTCCGGCATTAATTCCCATAAAAGTATTATATGAAACACCGTTGTAATAATTGTGTAAAAATCTATTTGTCCCTTTAAATATTACTCCGGTAGTTGTGTTGTCTGTATTTTCAAGCCGAAGTGAATTTAAGATATTCACCTGACCGGTTGACTGACTTAATGTTAAGAAGTCTGTTACGGCATCTTTGACAATAAATTGTCCTCCAGCACCAAGTGTGTTTGTTATATCTTGTGCGTTGGATATAAAATTTATAAGCATAAAGCTTATTGCTGCCGTTGAGAGAATGTTTTTCATATTACCTCCGTTTATTATTTTGACAGATTTACTAATGACATCTTTTTCTGAATCTGACTGCGGCAAGAAAGATGTCATCTTTGTTCTGATTGTTTTTTATTTAATACTGATTACCAATAAATAATTACTGCTTAGGGCTAAATGGATTACTTAATCTGATCATAAGATATATCAGCATATAAAATTCGGCAATCACGCAAATGCGTGATTTTGAGTTACAAAATTGTTAAAGTACTAGAGAAGTTTTTCTTTTATTGCTTTTGAGATTGCGCTGCTTCGGGAGTGTACTTCCAGTTTAGCGTAGATGTTGCGCAGATGAGAATCAACTGTGTGATGACTTAAGAATATTTTTTCCCCGATTTGTTTTTTGCTCAATCCATCAACCAAAAGGCTAAGTATTTCTTTTTCTCTTTCCGAAAGATCATACCCATCCGATTTTATGTTCTGATCTCTGAACATATTCAAAACTTTCTTTGCGATATGCGAGTTCATCGGTGCGCCGCCGGTCATCACCTCATTGATTGAATCCACGATTTTATCTGAGGATAAATCTTTAAGCAGATAACCTGCGGCGCCGGAACAGATTGCTTTAAAAACATTTTCATCGTCATCGTGTACGGTGATGATAATTATCTTTGATGAAGGAGTTAATTTTTTTAGTTCAGGAATTAATTCAATTCCACTCAAGCCTGGAAGCCCAATATCGAGAAGAATTATATCGGGAACCAATTCTTCTTTCTCGATAATATCAAGAGCAGTTTCTCCGGAACTGAAAGTGTTTTGGCATCGGATTGAACTGCTCTTGTTGATAGCCTCCTTTAAAGAATCACGAAATAGATCGTTGTCTTCTATAATTATTACGTCAATCTGTCGATTCATTTTCTAATTATTTATTTTATACTTTTTCAAGATAAAGCGGAAGTAGCCGGATTTCAATCACGCAAGTGCGTGATATTAATATTTAATTCAAGAAGTGTCCCTTTGCCAATCTGGCTTTCAAAGTTTAATTCTGCATCAATTTCATTTGCCCGTGATTTAATATTTTTTAAACCATTACCGCCGGATTCTGATGATATGTCAAACCCTTTGCCATCATCCTTTATGGAAAGAAATAGTTTATTAATATCCAGGTTGAATCTGATATCAACCCGTTTTGCTCCGGAGTGTTTAACAATATTATTCAACGATTCTTTATAAATAAGAAAAAGATTTCGCTTGGTTTCAGGGAGGAGATTTATTTCCGGAACATCTTTTGGATAGTCAATACTCGTAATATATTTTATCAGCAAGTCATCTGCTACTTGCTTCATTTTTGAAATAAGATCTTTTAAACTATCTGAAGACGGATTTGTGAGCCACACAATATCACGTATTGCCTGAGTTGAACCTTTCGCCACTTTACGAATGCGTTTTATTTTTTCCGCTGCTTCTTCATTTATCTTCTCATCTTTCTGAATTAACTCGCTCATAAGCGAAATACTGCTAAGGTTGCTTCCTATTTCATCGTGAAGATCCTGAGCAATTCTGTTTCTTATTTTTTGCTTCTCAATTTCTTTTTCCTGCTCAATATTTTTTGCTTTTAATTCAGCTTCACGCAGCAACGCCGCTTCTTTCAATCTTCTTAATCTTTCTTCTTCTTTCTTTTTTCTTCTTCTGGTTTCTGCTGATCTGATTAAAAGCAAACAACCAACAAAAGCAATAGCATAAATAGAATAAGCCCACCAGGTTTTCCAGAATGGCGGAGTAATTATTATTGAAATCTGTGTTCCCTTTTCATTCCATACACCATCACTGTTAGTTGCTTTTACGCGAAAAGTATATTCTCCTGGATCTAAATTTGTGTAAGTAACAAATCGTCTTGTGCCGCAAAAAATCCAACTCTTGTCAAATCCAACCAGCATATAAGCGTATTGATTTTTTTCAGGTGCATTATAATCGAACGACGCAAATTGAAAAGAAAAATCATTCTGGTAATACGAAAGAGTAATTTCTTTTTCTGTGAAAATGTTTGAAGGTAAATTTGAATTGTTGTTTGTGTCTGACGGCTGATTGAATAATTGAAAATCTGTTATAATTACAGCAGGAGAAAAAGTTGATTGTTTAATATTTTTTGGATTGAAATAATTTAGTCCGGTTGTACATCCGAAGTAGATTAAACCATTGCTTGTTTTTAATCCCGCGCTTGAATTAAATGAGCTCCCGATTAATCCATCTGAAGCACTGAAATTAATAAATGTCTCTCCTTCCGTATTGAAAAAAGAAATACCGGCGCCTGTTCCAATCCACAGATTTCCATCATCATCTTCGATTATACTTTCAATTGCGTTATCAGATAGACCATTCTCGACTGTAAAATATTTTATTTCAACATCCAGTTGAGAACCGTTTCTTGATCCCGAATCATTCTTTATTAAAAATTTATTTAAACCGTTTGCTGTTCCTATCCACAAAACAGTTTGGTTCTGCAAGTTTTTCGCTTTAACAGATTCGCGTATTGTATAGATGTTATCGCTGCTGAGTTTTTTGCCTTCTTTGTTGTTCGAATTCCAATTATAAAAAATGGCGGACGTATCTTCGTTGAATAAATCTAATCCGCCGCCATTTGTTCCGATCCAGAGTCTTCCTTTTCTATCCATATAAAGTGACCAGACATCATTAAAACTCAGACTTGTGGGATTTTCAGGTTCATTCCTCCAGTGATCAACTTTGCCGTTAACAGGATTTAGTTTTGCTAATCCAGCT
Organism: Ignavibacteriota bacterium; assembly: GCA_013285405.1. Taxonomy (NCBI): domain Bacteria; kingdom Pseudomonadati; phylum Ignavibacteriota; species Ignavibacteriota bacterium. The sequence continues at coordinate 1,001,468 of CP053446.1, forward strand.
CCCCAGAATCCCATCCAGAGTTTACCATCAACATCCTGTATAATAGTTTTTATATAATTAAAGGCTGAAAGATTGAAGGTTGGATTATCAATTTTTGGCGAGATAATATTATTCGTTTTTAAATCAAGTTCTTTTAATCCCTGACCGTAGGTGCCTATCCAGATATTACCAGAACTTCCGGCAGATAATGACCAGATATTCAGCGATTGAAGTTCTGAATTCCAAATGCTTGTTTGATTACCCGCATTATTTTTAATTTCAAACAATCCTGCATCCGTTCCGAACCATATTGTACCGTCTTTTGTTTGAGTGATTGCACGAACACTTTTGTTAAACAACTCAGGAGAAATAGCCGGTGTCTGCCCGATGGAAACAGTTGAATTGAACTTGGAATTTTTTGGTGAGTAGATGTTCACACCATTTTCAGTTGCAAACCAGACAACTCCTGATTTGTCTATAAGCATATCCTGAACCTGATTGCTTAAAAATTCAAAATTTGCTTTTTTACTCTGAGTAAATCTCTCGCTGTAACCCGTTATTAAATTTAATCTGACAAGCCCTCCAAACGTACCTATCCACAATATTTTTTCATCAGAATAAATTTCTTCCGCAACGGAGCTTACACTATTGGCAAATTGCAAATCTGAATTAATTGGTAAAGGAACCGAGACAAACTCTTCATTAATAAAATTAAATTTTAGTAAACCGTTTAGTGTTCCCATCCAAAATGAATTTTCAGAAAAGGTTGATTTCGAAAGACTCCAAACCGGAATATTTAAATCTGGTAAAACTTTTTTAAAAGGTTGTTCAACCTGGTCAGGAGTATATTTAGTTAATCCGCTGTAAGTTGAAATCCAGAGACCGGAGTTATTATCCTCAAGGATTGAAGTGATGAAATTATCTGAAAGCAGATTTAAGTTTTCGGTTGTGTTTTGCCAATGATCAAATTTATTTTTTGATGGATTGAATCTGAAAAGCCCATGCTTATAAGAACCAATCCAAAGGTTATTTTTGCTATCCTCATAAATACAGGTAATATTGATTTCATCTGTTGAAGTTGAATCTAATTTGAAGTGTTCAAAGCTATCATTACGTGGATCGTATTTGTTGAGACCACCGCTTTTTGTTCCAATCCACAAATAACCGGAACGGTCTTCATACATAGCCCAGATAATATTTTCCGATATCGAAGATTTAGCATCAGGATTATTTCGATAGACTTTTATTTCATATCCATCAAATCTGTTCAGACCATCGTCAGTTCCAAACCAGATAAACCCGTAGTGATCTTGCAGCAGACAATTAACAAAACTGTTTGATAATCCCTGTTTTGCAGTTAACTGCCCGAACGGAATTGATTGAGAAAAAATTTGTTCATTAACAGTACTGAGTATAACAAAACAAATTAAAAAATGAATTCGGCTGAATTCCGATATTATCGTATTGTTCTTTCCGAATAACATATTAACCGAATATTAAGTTTATCTTTAACACAAATATTTCAATAAAAGTTCTTCGTTTAATGAATTTGCATTCCAGAAAATAAGAAAAAAATAATTAAAGAAAAGTCTCCGTTTTAAATAATTATACTTGTGGCTGAACATTATGAACAATAAAAAACCTCTGCTAACACACAATAGCAGAGGTTAAAATGAACGTTTTTACAAGTCTTATTTCAATAAAATCATCTTCTTGACATCAGTATATTCGCTTCCGTTAACACCAGTAGCTTCAATCTTATAGAAATAAACTCCACTATTGATACCGGCAGCATTAAAGTCATAAGTATGAACTCCTTGTGATAGATCCTGATCAATCAATGAAATTACTTGCTGACCAAGAACATCGAATACCTTCAGACTGACTTTTGAATCAACAGCCAGTGAGAACGTAATCTTTGTACTTGGGTTGAATGGGTTCGGATAGTTTTGATCAAGGCTGAAAGAAACAGGAGCAACGACATCAACAGCAACTTCATTTGAGTAAGTGAATGTTCCATCAAAATCGATCTGCTTCAGTCTGTAAGTATAATGATCTGAGCGAAGATTCTGATCAGTGAATGAATATGACTTTGGTTCAGAAGTAGTACCGAAGCCGGGAACGAAAGCAACTTCCACAAACTCTGAGTTACCGATTTTTCTCTCAACACTGAAACCGCTGTTATTGAGTTCAGTTGCAGTTTGCCAGAGCAGCTTTACATCAGCACCAATAACTGAAGCAGTGAATGATGTCAGCTCAACCGGAACAATCGAAATATTCCAGGTTGCAGCAACTTCTGTTGCATCGAGTGCACGATTGTAAAATCTGAATTCATCCATAATAGATCCTGCAGGCATTCCTGTGGAAGAACCGTATGCACCGACTTTAAAATTATCAGTACCTGTCATATTCAGCGCTCCAGCTTGTGGTTGTGTAACAGTCAGGGCACCATTTATGTACGCATAAACTGTTGGTACCGATGAATCATAAACAAAAGTTAAAACTGAAGGACCAGGGCCAACACCTGGAACAGTTATATCTGATCCACCAATTCCTGTGAGTCTCATCAACACACCATATTGACCAGCCGCACCGGAATAGAAGCAGCGCCAGCCCACAGCAACGGTACCACCGAAAAGATAATTCAGTGCACTTCCAGCCGGGAGATTGTTAAGATACATACTAATTGTCCAGCTGCTCGTACCGAGATCAGGTATCCAGCCTGAATTTACGTAATCAGTTGAAGATGAACCACCGGAACCAATTAATCCATCATCAAATTGACCTGTTGGACCCATAGTCAAACCTCCAAGAACATCTGCAAATTGGGAACCACTTCCAGGAACTGCAAAATTTTGTGTTGTGGATGAACCAGCTTCATCAAATAAATAATAAAGTACTTCAGGCAAACCAAAGCCACCGCCACCTGTTTCGTATATCCAAGTACCTCCACTGAAAACTTCAGATGTAGTCCACGGATTAGTCAGTGGTGTACCATAGGCATTAGCAACAAGATCATAAACATAAATACTTCCCGGTTCGTCTATTATTAAATAGGCGATACTATTATTACTGACAGCTAAACCATCAATATCTGTTTGACCGGATGGATAAGCTGTGATAAATGTTCCGGTACCGTCATTATTAATTCGAAACAAACCTGAACCAAATGGTGTTGTGTCGTCATTAGTTGCATAAATATTTCCATTATTCGGATCAATTGCCAAACCTCCGAGATCGAAATCAGCATCTGCGTAGTCAATAAAAACAGTTGCAACAAACGTTGAAGTATTGATCTTATAAATTGCTTCATTAGCTACATTCTTCATACCATATAACTCACCATTGTAAAAAGCAAGACCAACTAACGATTGATTTGCACCGGCTGTGTCTGTTATTGTACCAAGCAAAGTAGCTGTACCTCCAACAGACCATTCATACAAAGTTGCACCGCTATTGAAATATATTTTATTGTTGTTAATATCAAATGCAGCGCCCCAAACTTGTGTTCCATTAAAAGCCGACAGCCAATTATTAGTTGTGACATCACCAACATATGATGAGACAGTAACGTCATCAACACCTATGAAGAGTGGGTGAGTTACATCAAAAACTCCATCTGAAATTTTTACCTGGTACTTCGACGGAAACAGTTCAGCATCATGCGCTATTGCCTGTTCAAGTAAAGTTTCCTCAGAATCGTTGGCGATTTCTTGTGCGGGTACAGGGCAGCAGAAATATATTAGCAGGGTGAATAAAATGAAAAGTTGTTTCATAAAGCGTCCTCCTTGAAATTTGATTGTTGTTCAGATAGTTGACTATCCTGATTACAACTTTGAAAATTAATTTGAAAAAGTCAACCTTTCATCAAAAAAATTTTTATCTGGGGTAAACCTTCCGGAGGAACTTTAAAAACTTCTATCAACTTGCAAAGCAGGTATGAATTTGATAAAAAAGATTCATATAGCCAGAATTTAGTTTATTGTCGCTCAGTTTGACTTTAACAGAACGAGCTAAATTTTATCAAATATTTTAACATTAATCGATCTTTTGTCACCCGCAAAATTGACGTCTGATCTTATTTTAGGAAATATCTCCGAATGGTTTTCTGTAAAACTGACTTATGATATTTCCAAAAAATCCACTTTTTCCATGTTTGAACAGGTTTTTTTATGATTACTTTATTTTTTCGTCAGATTTTTCGGCAGGAATATTGTCGCTACTTTGAGAAAAGATTGGGAGAACAACCTATAGTAATATGATTCATAAACCACCAAAACTTCAGCTTAGCCTAACAATTCAGTTTGCTGTCTTCTTCATAATTGTTGCTGCTTTCATTTATTTCTACTTCAGCCAGAAGTTTGAAGAAGAAGTACTTGATAAATTTATGTTCAAAGCAGAAGTGATAACTAAATTCATTGAACAAAATCCTGATTATTTTGACTCAAAAATAGTTACCGATAAAACTGAAATTATTCAGTTGATGGCATTAAATGAAATCAATTATCTGGTCATTGAAAACCAGAAAGGAGAACTAGTTGATGCCGTAAATCTGGATTTAGCTGAATATTATCTCTATGTCTCAGCCGACAAACGGGATTATATCTCTTTTGATGAATCAATCTATAAAATTGTTATACCTATTCGTCATGATGAAATGCGAATAGGAAAAGTATACCTTGGTTTTAATGCAAGAAAAATCGCTAGTGAACTTAGAAGTAAAACACTTTTAACTGCACTTTTCAGTTTAACAATTTTATTAGCGGGCATGATTTTCACATACTTCCTGAGTTCAATATCATTCCGCCCAATTACAAAACTTATTTCTGCACTTAGTAAATCAGACATTCAGGAACAAAAACTTCTGCTAAGCAATTTTAAAAATGATGAGATTGGAATACTTGCCGGAAGAATTTATAATATTTTAAATGAATTGGATAAATCATCTAATGAAGTAGAAAATTTAAATGAGAAGCTGAAAAGCCTGTTCAGGGAAAAAATTTATGAGCTTGATGTTGAAATCAGTCATAGAAAGAAAGCAGAAATATTCTTAAAGAAAACAGAAGAAATGTTCAAAATTCTGTTTGAGAGTGCACCGATAGGTATGTTAATTGTTTCGAATGAAGGGAAGGTTTTAAAATCTAATAAGGCATTCTGCAACACTGTTGGCTATGATGAGTTTGAAGTTACAAGACTTCATATCAAAAACTTTTTTGATGATTCTTCAATGGGTAATTTAAAATCTACATATCACAAAATAATGGAGAGTGAAAGTCTGGACCTTGAAGCTAAACTTACTAAAAGAAGTGGACGCAAATTATTTACGTTGTTGAAATCAATTAAAATCCGGGATGAAGAAGGTAAACCAATTAATACACTTCTTCAGGTGCTTGATATTTCCGAAATTAAACGAGTTCAGGGAGAACTTGAACTAGCTTTAGAACAGGCAAAAGAATCTGACAGACTGAAGAGCGCATTTCTGGCGCAAATGTCCCATGAAATCAGAACACCTCTCAATGTTATCCTTCCATCAATCCCGATTTTAGCGGATGAGATTGGCGAGAAAGATAAAGAAATGGTTTCTATTCTTCATGCAGTTGATAATGCAGGAAAGAGATTATACAGGACTATTGATATGATCCTTTCGATGTCTGCTGTTCAAAGTGGAAATTATAAAGCAAAGTTTGAAAAGATTAATCTCGCAGAAGATATTAATAATCTTACTCAGGAGTTTACGACCATCTGTAAGGACAAAGGTTTAGAAATTTATTTCAATAATAAATGTAAAAGTTCTGATATTTCTGCTGACAGATATACAATTGGTCAGGTTTTTCAGAATTTAATTGGTAATGCAATAAAATACACCCAGAAGGGTAAAATCACTGTTTCGATTGAAGATTTTGAAGACAATAAAATTATAATAAGAGTAGCAGATACCGGTATCGGAATGTCTGAAAAATATCAGAAGAATCTTTTTACACCTTTTTCACAGGAAGATGCCGGGCAAACCAGAAAGTATGAAGGCAATGGATTAGGTCTTGCATTAGTTAAAGAATATGTGACTCTTAACAAAGGGCAGATTTCTGTTAAAAGTGAAAAGAATAAAGGTTCTGAATTTTCTGTAGTCTTTGAAAAAATACTAATTAGGGTTACTGCAAAGGATAAAAACCTTATGCTTGACGAAGTTTAATATTCCTTTCCACAAAATATCTCCTCATAAATCTTACCTGTAATTTAAGCAAGCACTATTAAATAATGCTTCACTTTCTGATTTAATTTGTGATTTCACTCTCATTATCTTTGTGATAAAAATTATAATTGAGTAAAAATGAAATGCCGGAAATGTCAGATAATCAAATCAGAAATACAAAAGCACAGGGAGAAAAGGCAGAATGAAGAGTTACAGAATACTTCTTTTCTATAAATATGTGTTTGTTCAGCATCCCGCGGTAATTGTGAATGAGCATTTAAATTGGTGTATTCAAAATGATATTAAAGGAAGAATCTTTTTTGCAAATGAAGGTGTGAATGGAACAGTTTCCGGGACAGTTGAAAATATTGAGAAATACAAAATACAAATAGCAAGCTATCCTGAGTTTGCTGATATTTGGTTTAAAGAAGATGAAGCCGATGAACATGCTTTCAAAAAAATTCACGTGAGGTTAAAAAATGAAATAGTGAACGGTGATCTTGAGAGTGTTTCAATTGAGCACGGAGGGAAAAGACTTTCTCCCGCGGAACTACTTCGATTGTATAAAGAAGGAAAAGAATTTGTACTCGTTGATACTCGTAACTGGTATGAAAGCAAAATCGGTAAATTTAAAAACGCTATTACTCCTCCGATGAAAAATTTTCGTGAATGGAAAAAAGTAGTCAATGAAGATCTCAGGAATCTTAAAGATAAAACAGTTGTTACGTATTGCACCGGTGGAATTCGTTGTGAGAAAGCGTCTGCTTATTTGGTTGAAAACGGATTTAAAGATGTTTACCAGCTTGATGGCGGGATTATAAATTTTATTAAAAAATTTCCTGACACTTATTGGGAAGGTGGAATGTTCGTTTTTGATGAACGAAGAGTTGTTAATCCAAATTCAAAAGAAGAATTAAAACACATCGCTCAATGTTACTTTTGCGGTAAACCAACATCATATTATATCAATTGCCATAATGTGGATTGTGATAAAATAATTGTGAGCTGTCACGAATGCAAAGTCGTAAATGATTATTGTTGTTCGGATGAATGCAGAGCAAGCCTGAATAAAAGAAAAGTTTTTCACGGTTAATGTTAAAATTGTCATTCTGAGCAAAGCGAAGAATCTCAGGTTAGCGAGATTCTTCAGTTGCTTTGCTCTTTCAGAACGACATATACGAAACTACTTCTTCCAATCCTCTAACATCTTTTTCATATTATCAAAATCAAATGGAGCTTCTTCCATTTTATTGCCAAGATCAATAGCTTTTTCCATCGTGATAATTGCTTCATCCTTCATACCAAGTTTATTCTGAAGCTGAGCTTTAACCCTGGTATTCCAATATACTTCGTTTATCAAACACGAAGCTTCTGCCCATTTTAAAGCTTCTTCAAGATTTGAATTTGAAGTCAGACAATATTGAGCAGCCTGAAACGTAGGTGACCAGCTAAGTTGTTCTCTTGCATTACTGAGGAATAATTCCTGTGTGTCAGTTTCGATTTTGAAGGGAACTATTAATTTATCCCACGCAAGATTTACGTTAGCTGAATTATCTGTAACATCTGTAAACAAGAAAGTCATCCTCTCCATAAATGCATGATCTTCAGGTTTTACTTTTATTCGCAGAGCATCTTTTGCTGGATCGTAAGTTGAGCTGCCATCAACTTTTGTGTCTTTACTGAATATAATTTCCCACTCGCTTTCTCCGGGTATAATATGAATTCCGTATGTACCGGCTGGCAAATCATTGCCGTTTACTTTTACAGGATTACTGAAAGTAATTGAAGTAACTTCATTTGCCCCAGTTCTCCACACTTCACCGAAAGGTACAAGTTCTCCAAATATTTTTCTTCCTTTAACTCCCGGTGAACTATAATCAATACTGACTTCAGTAATGCCAACCATTTGTGTCACAGTTGCATCAGGACTCGGGCGCGGTGTTTTTATCTGCTGTCCGATTACGATGATTGAAAAAATAAAGATAAGTATAAGTGAAAGTTGAAATGTTTTCAACATTATTTTCTCCTTAGATTAGTTTGAATGAGGTTTGTTTAGTTAAATTTGGTTGCGAAGTTAATGAGCGATTTCATCATATACAATGCTAACAGATAAAGAAAATTTAGAAACATCTAAACAAAGCTTAAACAAAGCAAAATCTTATACAAAAACGGACCACTTGAAGAGATGGATTCCGTCTCTTATAATATTGCCAATATCATTTTACTGGGTTTTGAATCGGGGTGATTTCAGTTTACTTGATAACATTGATCTGGTAATCCATGAAGCCGGTCACTTTTTCTTTAGCTTATTTGGCAAATATATTTACACGCTTGGCGGTACTTTAATGCAGATTATTCTCCCATCGATTATTGCAGTTTATTTTTTAAGAAATAATTACAGGACGGGAGTACAATTTGGTTTATTGTGGCTTGGGCAGAACTTTATTAACATCAGCGTCTATGCTGCGGATGCACAAGCCAGAAAACTTCCGTTACTTGGGGGCAACAAAGTTTATCACGACTGGCATTATCTTCTCGGAGAAGTTGGTTTACTCGAACACGATTATCTGGTCGGTTACATTTTCTTTGGGATATCAATTTTGATTTTTATTGTTGCTGTGTTAATGCCTCTTTTAACTCACGATTAAATTGTATCTTTTCAAATAAAAAATAATAAACGGAATCAATGCTCAGGTTAATATTCATTTCATTTTTGCTGATTGCTATTAATGTTGATGCGCAAATCGACTCACTCATTTCTTATCACAATAACGGTAAGATTGAATCAATTGTTCATCTACGAGATAATGTGCGTGATGGTGATGCCACTTTCTATTGGGAAAACGGAAATATAAAGGAAGCACTTTCGTATGTAAATGGCCGCGTTGAAGGACTCGTACGAAGATACAACGAAAATGGAGTTTTAATAGAAATGTTCACAATCGAAAATGGAAAAAGAGAAGGACCAACTTCACTGTTTGACAGTACTGGAAAATACTTAAGAGATAATTATTACGAAGAAGGAATTTTGAAAGTTGATAAGATAGTGTTAGATACAGGTGTTAAAAATGAAAAGATGAAATCCGGGGAAGTTACTGTATTAAAAACACAAGATACTCAGAATAAGAAAAAACAAGACAACAACGATTTTGTTCCTCCTGAAGTTGAAGCTGAAAAAAATTATGAGAAGGATACAATATTTTATAAATCAGTTGAGGTAATGCCGGAACCTTATGGCGGAATGGAAGCAATCTATAAAAAAATCGGCTATCCGGAGGATGCTAAAGACAATGACATTGAGGGAGTAGTAAGGATTTTAGCTTTTATTGATCGTGATGGTGAAGTCCTTGATGCAAAAGTTGTTGAAGGTATTGGTTATGGCTGTGATGAAGCTGCGAGATTTGCAATTCTTTATCATCGATTTAAGCCCGGATTAATTAAAGGACAAAAGGTAAAAGTCCAAATGGAAATACCGATTGAATTTAAACTGGATAATAAAGACTAAATCAGTTTTATTTTGAAGTGGATAGATTCAAGAAATGGTATCAGATATTTGTATTGTTCTGAAAGTAAAATAGTATAATTGGTAAACTCTCTTCTCATCGGATAAGTTTTTCTTAACCTGTCAAAGAAAGCTGGCTGTTGATCCGCTTTATAATTTAATATTTCCCGTAATCTGCGATCGTCTTCTTCAATATCGTAAATTGAATTAAAAAGCTTGTATAATATTATTTCATCAGATGTTCCTGCAGACAGCGTTAATTCAGGCTTATCAATTGCTGGAAATTTTGGTATCCAATCAGGTTTTATTTTTAAATGATGGCACAATGAATCATAAATCATTTTTGTTCCGTTAACTTTTCCCTCAAACGAATAACCCGCAATGTGTGCACTTGCGATCTTAGCTTTGCTGAGTAAGCCGGGGTTGACATGAGGCTCTTCTTCCCAAACGTCAAGTATCAATGAAAAATTTTTTTTGTTGGTTTCTTCGAGAAGTACGTTGTTATCAATTACAGGACCTCTTGAAGTATTAATAATTATTGCATTTTCTTTTATCAGATGTAAATTGTTTTCATTAAGTAGATGGTATGTTTTGTCAACTCCTTCAAATGAAAGCGGAATGTGAAGAGTAATAATATCTGCTTTCAGAATTTCATCAAGAGCAGCATAATTTTTTCCGATGCCAGCTCGTTCGAGAGGAGGATCGTTTTTAAGAACATTCATTCCGAAAGATTCTGCAATTCTAACAATGCGGCTTCCGATATTTCCAACTCCAACAACGCCAATTGTTTTTTCTCTTAGCGTAATATTATTTTCTGATGCAGCTTTTAACAAAGCAGTAAAAACATATTCGGCAACTGAATCTGCATTACAGCCTTTTGCATCTGCGAATCCAAGATTTCTTTTTTTCAGATATTCAATATCAATATGATCAGTTCCGATAGTTGCAGTTCCAACAAACTGAACTTTACTTCCTGCTAATAATTTTCTATCTACCTTGGTAACCGAGCGAACAATTAAAATATCAGCATCATCAACAGTACTGTTTGTAATTGACCGTCCATCAACAAGTTCCAATTTACCAAAACCGGAAAACGCTTCATTAGCAAATGCAATATTTTCGTCAACTATTAGATTCATATCGTCTTAAAAATTCAATACAAATTTACTCAATAGCACTTGAAGATTTTTCGTGAATCTTCGGATTGATTTTACATTATTAACAGCATATTTTTGTCACAAATTAAATCTATTTTTTTGTAGAATGTAATCACCATATCATAAATCAATCGGGAGGAATTTCCCATGCTCAGCAAATTACTAATGCCTGAAATCGAATCTCTTATTGCTGAGAGAAAATTAAATATACTAAAGGAAATCCTTACTGATTGGTCACCTGCTGACATTGCCGACCTGATAGTTGATCTTCCTGAACAAGACAAAGTGATAGTTTTCCGGATTCTTCCTGTTGATATTGCAACCGATACTTTTGAACATCTGGAGTTTGACACACAGGAAGAACTTCTCAAAGCAATGGGTAACGAGGAAGTTGCCGCTATACTCAACGATATGTCTCCCGACGACAGAACAGCTTTGCTCGAAGATTTGCCTGGTACTTCTGCCAAAAGACTGATTCAATTACTTTCTGCTGAAGAAAGAAAAATTGCACAGACGTTGTTAGGATATCCTGAAAATAGCGTCGGCAGATTAATGACACCCGATTATGTTGCTGTAAGACGCGATTGGACTGTTGCTGAAACTCTGGACTATATTCGTAAAAATGGTGAAGACAAAGAAACTTTAAATGTTATTTATGTAGTCGATGAAAAAGGAAAACTTGTTGATGACATCAGAATAAGAGAAATTATTCTCTCTCCTCTCGATAAAAAAATAAGTGATTTGATGGAAGAGAATTTCTCCGCATTGAATGTTCACGATGACCAGGAAACTGCCGTTGAAGTTTTTAAAAAATACGATCGAGTTGCACTTCCGGTTGTTGATAACTATGGGATACTCATTGGTATTGTTACAGTTGATGACGTACTTGATGTTGCAGAAGAAGAAGCCACTGAAGATATTCAGAAACTTGGCGGTGTTGAGGCATTAGAAGAACCGTACTCAACAATGCCATTTTTTTCTATGATTAAAAAAAGAGTTGGCTGGCTGACGGTTTTATTTATCGGTGAAATGCTGACCGCATCTGCTATGGGATTTTTTGAAGATGAAATTGCAAAAGCAGTTGTGCTTGCACTTTTTGTTCCGCTAATAATATCTTCAGGTGGTAACTCTGGTTCTCAGGCAGCAACACTTGTTATCCGAGCAATCGCTTTGGGTGAAGTTACGCTGAAAGATTGGTGGTATATTATGAGAAGAGAAATTTTATCAGGATTAACTCTTGGATTGGTTTTAGGAATAATTGGTTTCCTCAGAATTTTTATTTGGGCATCATTCTCAAATATTTATGGTAATCACTGGATGCTGATTGCGTTCACAGTTGGTTTCTCACTTATTGGTGTAGTGCTTTGGGGAACAATTTCCGGTTCAATGCTTCCGTTTATTTTGAAAAGATTTGGCTTAGATCCAGCCACATCATCCGCACCTTTTGTTGCTACTCTCGTAGATGTAACAGGATTGATTATTTATTTCACATTTGCACTTTTTTTCTTAAGTGGAACGCTGCTTTAAAGTAAATCGATATTGTACATCTATTCTTTTTATATTTGTCATTACTTTTTTAGAAATAGAATCATAGAATGAAAAAAAATATAAAAGGAATAATTCTTGCCGGTGGTTCGGGTTCGCGACTTTATCCAATTACAAAAGTTTACAGCAAGCAGCTTGCACTGATTTATGATAAGCCGCTTATTTATTATCCGCTTTCAATATTAATGCTTGGTGGAATAAAAGATGTTCTTATCATTTCTAACAAAGAAACAATTCCATTGTATCAACAGCTTTTTGGTGATGGATCAAATATCGGGATGAAATTCGAATACGTTATTCAGCCGGAACCAAAAGGAATTGCACAAGCATTTATTCTCGGCGAAAAATTTATTGGCAATGATATGTCTTGTTTAATTCTTGGTGACAATATTTTTTATGGAAAGCTTGAGTTTTTCTACAAAGCACTTCAATCTGAAAAAGGTGCAACGGTATTCGGTTATAAAGTAAACGATCCGGAGAGATATGGAATTGTAGATTTTGACCAAAACGGAAAAGTATTATCGATCGAAGAAAAACCTTCAAAGCCAAAATCTCATTACGCTGTTCCGGGATTATATATTTATGATAATCGTGTAATTGATATTTCTAAAAATTTAAAACCTTCAGCAAGAGGCGAATTAGAAATCACAGATGTTAATAAAGCGTATTTAGAATTGGGTGAACTTCGTGTTGAAAAAATTGGAAGAGGTGTTGCGTGGCTCGATACCGGAACGCCTGAAGCTTTGCTTGCTGCTTCAAACTTCTTTGGAGTAATTGAGGACAGACAGGGATTAAAAGTTGCCTGTATTGAGGAGATTGCATTTCATCGCGGCTTCATTGATAAGAAACAATTTGGAAAATTGATTGGTGAAATACCGAATTCGCTTTACAAAGAATATCTTGAAAAAGTTTTAGCAGAGAATTAATTGAAAATTACCAGGACAGATATTCCCGGCATTTTAATTATTGAGCCGGATGTTTTTAAAGATGACCGCGGATATTTTTTTGAATCCTTCAGCAAAAATCGTTATAAAGAAATTGGATTACCCGAAGAATTTGTCCAGGATAATATTTCAAAATCGAAAATCGGAACAGTAAGAGGACTTCATTATCAAGTCGGGGAAAAAGCTCAGGGAAAACTTTGCCAGGTAATTGAAGGTGAAGCTCTGGATGTTGCCGTTGATATTCGATTTAACTCACCAACGTTCGGCAAATATTTTTCGTTGATACTGGATTCAGAAAAAAAATTGCAGCTTTGGATTCCACAAGGATTTGCTCACGGCTTTTCTGTTCTATCCGAAGAAGCTATCTTTTCATATAAATGCACTAACTATTACAGCAAACCCGATGAAAGAACAATTATTTTTAATGATCAGGATTTGAATATTGATTGGAAGGTAGAACAACCAATTGTTTCCGAAAAGGATTTAAGAGCAAAAAATTTTAAAGCGATTGAAAAAGATTTTATTTATGAAAAGAGTAATACAACCAAATGAAGAACATCAACACTAAAAATTTATTAAAATAAATAATCAGGAAATCTATGAAGGTACCTTTGCTCGATTTAAAACCCCAATATCAATCACTTAAAAAAGAACTTGATGATGCAATCCTTCGTGTTGCAGAATCACAACATTTTATTCTCGGACCAGAAGTTGAAAAGATGGAAAAAGAATTTTGTGAATATCTCCATTGCAAACATGCAATCGGTGTTTCTTCAGGAACAGATGCACTTCTACTTGCATTAATGGCTATTGATATAAAACCCGGCGATGAAGTAATTGTACCAACTTATTCATTTTTTGCAACCGCTGGAGTTGTTTCAAGATTAAATGCTATACCGGTATTTACTGATATTGATCCCGTCACATTCAATATAAATCCAGATGATTTTAAGAAAAAAATAACGTCAAAAACTAAAGCTGTAATTCCGGTTCATTTGTATGGACAAAGTGCTGAGATGAATGCAATAATGAAAATAGCCAAAGAGAAAAATATTATTGTTATCGAAGATGCAGCACAAGCAATTGGTACGCAATATAAAGATGTCCGAATGGACTCCTTTGGAGGAAAATGTGTTGGAACAATTGGTGACATTGGTTGTTTCTCTTTTTTCCCCAGTAAAAATCTTGGAGGTTATGGTGATGGTGGACTTGTTACAACAAATAATGATGATCTTGCTTATATGCTACGGATAAAAAGAGTTCATGGCGGTGAACAAAAATATTATCATAAAGTTATCGGTGGAAATTTCAGGATTGATGCACTTCAAGCAGCGGTGTTGAGAGTAAAACTTCCTCATCTGGATAAGTGGTCTGAAAAAAGAAGAGCTAATGCTGAATATTACAACGAACTTTTTATTAAAGCCGGTTTATCTGAAGGTCCGGGCAGAATAAAATTTGATGAAAAGAATAAAGTACTTCTTCCAAAAGCCGTTTATAAAAATATTTCTGGTTTGAAGAACTATCACATTTACAATCAGTATATAATCAGAGTTCAAAACAGAGACGAAATGAAAAAATTCTTAACAGAAAATGAAATTGGAAATGAAATTTATTATCCGGTTCCATTTCATTTGCAGGAATGTTTTGCAAACCTGAATCATAAAGCCGGAGATTTTCCTGAGGCAGAAAATGCAAGCAATACATCTCTTGCAATTCCTATCTATCCGGAGCTTACAAAGGATCAGCAGGAATTTGTTGTTCAGAAAATAAAAGAATTCACTCAAAGCAAATGAAGTTTTTTGTAAAAATATTTTTATATGGGCTGTTTATTTTTATAAGCATGGCATATGCTCAGGTTGTTTATGAACCTTTATATGAAGACGTTTACAATTTTTTGGGAAGGATAAGTCAGAAAGGAATTATTGAATTCGATGATCTGATCAGACCATTACCAAGAAGTTATATCAGCAATAAACTTTTGGAAGCAGATTCACTATCATCACAACTTACGAAGCTCGAACGTGAAGAACTGGAATTCTTTTTAAAGGATTATCTTCACGAACGCTGGCTGAGTGAAGGCAACAACAAACAAACTGAGCATCTCGATTACTTTGGATTTGATCCCGCTGATAGATGGAGGATGTTTTCATACGGCGGTGATGGTTTCAAAATAAATGCAGATCTTATTCTTGGTGCGGAAATCGGCTCAGTTAAAGATGCAAAACAAACTCATTTCTGGAATGGAGTTTATACGTATGGTTACATTTATGATGTGCTGGGATTCAGTTTTGATTTCAGAGATAATACCGAAAGCGGAACTACATTAGATAAAAAGAAAAGCTTTACTCCGGAAACGGGAGTAATTGCTCGCACAGATGCGAATACTGTGAATTATCCTGTGGATAAAATGGAATACAGTGAAGCTAAAATGATGCTTGCAACCAATTGGAAGTGGGGAAGTTTTGCTATTGGCAAAGAGTTTATTGAATGGGGATATGGTGATAATGGGTTGCTTGTTATGTCAAAAAAAGCTCCTTCATTTCCGTTGATGAGACTTGACATTAATCCTGTTGAGTGGTTGAGCTTCAATTATTTTCATGCCTGGCTTAATTCTGATGTAATTGATACTTCGGATTTATATTATACCGAACATGATGATTTAAGATATTCATACAGAAATAAATATCTCGCTTCGCATACTTTAACAATCCGACCGACAAGAGGATTGGATATTTCTCTGGGAGAATCAATTATATATTCTGATGAACTTGAGGTACTTTATCTCATCCCCATTACATTTTTTCGGCTTGCTGATCACTATCTGAGCAAACAAAGTAATTCAGCAGGAAGCAATGCACAATTCTTTTTTTCGGTAAGTTCAAAAGGGCATATACCAAATACACATATTTATGGTTCACTCATTATCGACGAAATTACATTGAATGGATTATTCGATGCGGAAAAGCAAAGAAATCAAATTGGATTTACGCTTGGTGGTTCAGTAACAGATTTGCCGATTAATAATCTAACTCTGAAACTTGAATACACAAAAATTTATCCTTACGTTTACAAGCATTACATAACAGCTACTAATTATACAAGTTCATCATATCTAATGGGTCACTGGATGGGTGATAATGCAGATCAAATATTTGCTTCGGCAAGCTATAGATTTTTAAGGGGACTAGAAGCAATATTGTGGACAAGATATATCAGGCAGGGAGAAGAACAGGATGTTGACTATCAATTTCATCAACCACAGCCGCCTTTCCTTGCCGGACTTAGGACTAATTATTTCTATTTCGGTGGTGAAGTTCGATATGAATTTTTACACGATCTGTTTGTAAGGGCTAGGTATCAACACACAAATATTTCAAGGCAGCAGGAAGATTTGAGTTTTATTGATGATAGTAACCAGGAATTTTATTTTGCTGTTTATTACGGATTGTAATTAAAAATTAAATGACTAATCAATCAAAATATCTGAATAAAAAAATTTACGTTGCTGGTCATACCGGAATGGTTGGCTCTGCGATCACCCGTGAATTTCAAAAAAGAGGATTCAATAATCTTATCCTGAAGAATTATACTGAACTTGATTTGAAAAGACAGGATGATGTTGAAAAATTCTTCAAAGAAGTTAAACCTGAAATCGTAATCGTTGCTGCAGCTAAAGTTGGTGGGATTCTTGCAAACAACACTTTTCGTGCTGAGTTCATATATGATAACCTTATGATTGAAGCGAACATTATCCATAATTCACACACGGCAGGTGTTGAGAAATTAATTTTTCTTGGCAGCAGTTGTATTTATCCTAAACTTGCTCAACAACCATTGAAGGAAGAATATCTTTTGTCTGATTATCTTGAGTTTACAAATGAACCGTATGCAATCGCGAAGATTGCCGGGATAAAACTCTGCGAAAATTATTACAGGCAATATGATTCAAATTTCTTTTCTGTGATGCCGACTAATATGTATGGACCGAATGATAATTTTGATTTACAGACTTCTCATGTTCTTCCTGCATTCATCAGGAAATTTCATGAAGCAAAAGAAAAAAATCAATCCGAAGTTATAATTTGGGGAAGCGGAAAACCTCTTCGTGAATTTCTGTTTGTTGAAGACCTTGCAGATGCGATTTTATTTTTGATGGAAAATGTTAATGCAAAGGATCTTTATGATAATGGAATTTCGCATCTGAATATCGGCACTGGTAAAGATTTAACGATTCTGGAACTTGCAAAACTTATTTCAGATATTACAGGTTACAAAGGAAAAATTGTTAATGATTCAACTAAGCCCGATGGAACTCCACGAAAACTGCTTGATGTTTCCCGGATCAATGCACTCGGCTGGAAATATAAAACAGAATTGCGTGAAGGAATTGAGCGAACTTACAAGTGGTATCTAAACCGATTACACTCTTAATTAAAAATTAAAAATGAAAAATTAAAAGGTTTTTAATTAATGGATGAAGGGCTTGGCGAGAGATTATTTAGATTTACTATTGATGTGTTAACTTTCCTCGGTTCATTACCGAAGAATCCGGAATCTCAAGTAATAAGATATCAATTGGCTAAAGCTTCAAGCTCATCAGGAGCAAATTATGAAGAAGCTCAAGCAGCATCTTCAAAACCTGATTTTGCACATAAAATGAAAATTGTGTTAAGAGAAATGAGAGAGTCGAATTATTGGATAAGAGTTTGTATTGCTTTGAAATTTGGCGATCAGAATAAAGCTGGCAAATTAAAAACCGAATCTGGTGAACTTAAAAATATTCTTGGTTCAATTTGCAGTAAACTATAGTTCATTTTTTTAATTTTTAATTTATCATTTTTAATTGCTTATGAAACGCGCATTAATAACCGGCATTACCGGACAGGACGGAAGTTACTTAACCGAAATACTTCTTGAAAAAGGATACGAAGTTCACGGAATAATTCGTCGCAGCAGTTCGTTTAATACAGGAAGAATAGATCATCTCTATAACGATCCGAAAATTCTCAACAAAAAAATGTTTTTGCATTACGGAGATCTTGTAGATACAAGCAACCTCAATCGTCTTCTTGAAAAAATTGAACCGGATGAAATTTATAATCTTGCAGCACAAAGTCACGTAAAAGTGTCTTTTCAGGTTCCTGATTACACAGCACAGGTTGATGCGCTCGGTACATTAAGATTTCTTGATGCAATTCGTGAAGTTGGTTTGAAGAAAGTAAAATTTTATCAGGCATCAACAAGCGAGCTTTATGGTAAAGCGCAGGAAATTCCTCAGAGTGAAACAACCCCATTCTATCCACGTTCACCGTATGGAGTCGCAAAACTTTACGGTTACTGGATAATTGTAAACTACCGTGAAGCCTATAATATTTTTGCATCAAACGGAATACTTTTCAATCATGAATCACCGAGACGGGGAGAAACTTTTGTAAGCCGAAAAATTACAAGAGCCGCTTCGCGTATCGTTGCAGGGTTACAAAAGGAATTAACTTTAGGAAATCTTAACGCAAAACGTGACTGGGGATTTGCACCAGAATATTGTGAAGGTATGTGGAGAATTCTACAGCATAAAGAAGCTGATGATTTTGTTCTCGCAACGGGTGAAACTAAAACCGTTCGAGAGTTTGCAGTACTCACTTTTAAAAATCTTGGTATTGAGTTGGAGTGGAAAGGTAAAGGTGAAAATGAAAAAGGAGTTATTAAATCTATCAATCTTGAAAAAGCGAAGAAGCTGATCGGGTATTCATCTAAGCCAAAGGGTGAAAATAAAAAATCGTATTTAAAAGATTTTACCACTAAACTAAAAAAAGGCGATACACTTATTGCCATTGATCCTGTTTATTACAGACCAACAGAAGTTGATTTACTGATTGGTGACCCATCCAAAGCAAAAAAAGTTCTCGGCTGGAAAGCAAAAACAAAATTTGAAGACCTCGTTAAGCTGATGATAAAATCTGATATGGAGAAAGTGTTGAGAAGAGGTTTTTAAGATATGCCATCCCGACTTATCGGGATGGCATATCTGAATGCTGTTTACTTCAGCAAAATTAATTTCTTTGTTGCAGTAAAGTTTCCAGATGTAAGAGTGTAGAAATAAATTCCACTTGCAAGGTCTTTTGCCTGAAAAATTACATCGTAACTTCCTGCTTCCTGGTATCTGTTAAGAAGTACTGCAACTTCACTACCCATCATATCGTAAACCGTTAATGTAACTCTTCCAGATTGAGGAATTGTATATTTAATTTTAGTTATCGGGTTAAAGGGATTGGGATAATTTTGTTCCAGCCTGAAAGCTATTATTTCTGATTTTTCATCTTTAACATGAGTAACTGTATCCTGTATTGCTAAAAGTGTTTTTTTCTGATTGGTTGCTAGGCTGCTATGATGTACTCCAATAAATAATGTGCCGTCGTCAGATATTGCCCCGGTATTGTCAACCTGCTGCTCTATAAAAATAAGTGGTAATTTCCATTTTAAGTATCCTTCACTAGATATGGCATAGTAGTAATAACCAACCGTTGACCCCACATAAATTGTTCCCTGCGAGTCACAAATTAATGGTTGAGTAAAATCTTCTGATTCAATTTCATTAAATAAATATTTCCATCGAAAGTTTCCATTGTAATCAACAGATACTAAAGAAAGATAATAAGGGCAACAAGTAGTATCAAAACCAATGAAATATAAATTCCCTTGATAATCTATGGTAGGAATAACATCGCTGCCTGCGACACCAATATTCTGGATAAAATATTTCCATCTTAATGTTCCATTAGGAAATAAAGAATAGAAATATTGAGGATCTTCCTCTGGTAAAAAATAAATATTTCCATCAGAATCAACCATAGCAGCTCTAAAAATATTCCCGCAACTGAATTTCCATTTTATCGTTCCATCCAAATTAAGTGCAATCAGATTTGAATCAATGGCAGGTATATATATTGTATTTCCATCGGGCGATAAAACAGGAGATTTAAATGCGAATCCGCCATCATAAATGACTTTCCAATTTAAATTACCCTCAGGTGATACTGAGTACAAAGCACCCGGTTGAGTAACCGGGAAAACAAAATCAGTAATGTATATATTGCCTTGCAAATCGATATTTGGGATTACCGTTGAAATAATTTGTCCCGAAGTTTTATACTTCCATTTTAAATCTCCGTCGTAGCTTAATGCATATAAGTAATTATCCCGCCCTCCGAAATAAATGGTATTGCTTGAATCAATGATAATACCAGATTCTGGAGCCCGATTGCTACCTGTTTCGTATTGCCATTTTAAACCGTAATTGGGTATGTAACAATAAAAAAAATCTGAATCAACATTGTATGAACCAAAATATAAATATCCTTTTTGATCAACAACAGGTCCTGAGAATATCCCAAACTCCATATCTTCTGACCAAGATACTGTTGGTGTTTGCGGACCCAAATATTGAGATCTGCCAGTAAACTGTGGGTCGTGCTTAATCATTGGCCAGGGTGAATTCGCAAGTGTTGGCCAAGGGATATCAACCTGTTGCTGTGAATACAAAATACTTGATAATGTCATCATTAAAATCATTTTTTTCATTTTTCCACCTTTCTAAATTTTTATATGCTAGTAAGCCTACATCCGGATTAAAAGCATATTCATTCCAAATAATCACACATAATTACTTCATTAAATTCATTTTTTTCGTTTGAACGAATCCACCTGCATTTAATTCATAAAAATATATTCCACTTGGCAAATTTTCAGCATTAAATTTTACAGAATGATTACCTGCTTCTTTTATCTCATTAACTAATGTAGCAACATTAGTTCCAAGCACATCATAAATATTTAATATTACTAAACCAGATGATTCGATTGTGTAATTAATTGTGGTAGTTGGGTTAAAAGGATTTGGGTAGTTATCCGATAGATAGAATTCTATTTTCTCATCAACTTCGGAATAGTCTTTATATAATCCCCCGCTAATCAGCACCGAATTAGTTGGAATGGTTTCATAAACCGATTCAGCCAAATCTTCATAGACTGCAGTTACTCTGTATTGGAGGCTCAAAGGGCCGCCGGTTGCAAAATCATAATCAATAAAGCTATAGATATCACTTCCGACTGTTGCGATTGAAGTATAATTTGGATTTGGTGGCGGTAAACCCGATGAAACTGCACGGTAAATTTTATAATTGTCAACCTCAAACTCTACATCATCAAATGGATGTCTGCCCCAATAAATATTAGGATGACCTCCACCAATCGGCAATGATACCAAACAATTTTCCCAATAGTTTTCTAGCCCAGAGGTAATAAATAAGTTTTCTGTAAGATTCCAAAATGTTTGGTAGCTAGAATTTATATTTAGTGTATTATATAGAAAAATATTATTGGTGACATCATAACTAAATTGTACGTCTGGGTCTTCATTGTTTACACAATAATATGAGGTTCTCCAGTCCATATAGAAATATGCTTGCTCAACTCCATTTTCGATTGCACTTATTTTATATAACCCTACAGCAAAAGCAGGATTAATACCAGGGTGTTTAATGTGGTTAAAAGCAATATAATATTTCGGATTGCTAACTCCAGATGAAATAATCTCATATTCTTGAGTTAAATAATTGTTAGCATCCCACCTTGCACCAATTGCAGTCAATTTAATTGTTACATTCCAAGAAGAACCGCTATTGGTAAGAAAGAAACGTAATTCCCCATCAAAATCAAATTGTGCAAACGTAATAGATGGTAATAGAACTAATAATAATAACTTTTTCATTTTACTCTCCTGATTTTAGAATTAATAAAACAGTGAAATTAATTATTCATCATCTTACTACGTAAAACCAGTTGAATAAAAATCAGTTGAATAGAATAGAGTTGTGAAAAGGTGATGAACATTATTATGGCACAAAAGAATTGGATCGGAGAAAATCTTTGCGCTTTCCTCCAACAGAAAGAGAGAGCGCGCTAAATATAGTGCCAATCCCAAAGGGATCATTGTTAACAAATTATTCATCAGTCAGCTATGAATTAATTTTAGTAGAAACATAGTTTATAATATTCACAAAGTCAAGAAAATATTTCCTCGCGTCTTTTAAAAGTTAATCACAAATTCAACAAGCATTCAGCATTTTAGCTTTTTTACTTCTCCATTTACCGTTAACTTTGTTCATTAAAAATTAACTTTAACGGATCACTTTTGATGAAATTCACTTTCACCATTTTACTTTTTACTTTGCTTTTTTCTTCATTCAATTACACACAAACAGTCCAGACACAAAGGTATAACCCATTCTCAGGCACAGTGGTTTTTTCCGTTGAAGGTGGAACAACTCTCGCAAGCACAGATTACAGCGGACTCGGTGTTGACTATCTCGGCAGACTTTCAATTGAATATTTCTTTCCTGCACGGACAAAAAGTGGTTTCGGAATCAGAGCATTTTATAACGCGGGTTTTCTTACAGGCAGTGATTCAAATATTGATCCTCATGATTTCAGAACTAACATTTCAACTATCGGCGCAGGGGTAATTTTTAATTTAAGTGTTAACGATGTTGCATTCCCATATTTTTTTGCGGGCATAGCAAGCTTATCGTTTAATCCCAAAGGTGAAGGAGGAGTTGAACTGCCAAACAATGCAGCAAATGTTTACAGTACAACCGAAGTAAATTATCTCGGGGAACTCGGAGCGAGATATCCGGTGACGGAAAATCTTTCGGTGTCGTTAAGTTTTGGTTTACAAATTTCACCAAATGACTGGCTTGATGATAAAGCAATTGGTGTTGGCAATGATATGTTCTTTACAGCGATGGGTGGAATCTCATATTCTTTCTTAACAGAGTTTGATACAGATGGAGATGGAGTTGTTGATTCAAAAGATATGTGTGCAAATACACCGGCAGGAGTTAAAGTTGATGAGTTCGGCTGTCCGTTTGATTCTGATAAAGACGGAATTCCGGATTATCTTGATGAATGTTCCGGCACACCACAAGGCGCACCTGTTGATAAAAAAGGTTGTCCGTTAGATTCGGATAACGATGGAGTTCCTGATTACACAGATCTCTGTCCCGATACAACTCCCGGAGTAAAAGTGGATGAGTATGGATGTCCTTTTGATTCTGATGGTGATGGTGTTCCCGATCATCTTGACAGATGTCCCGATACTCCTTATGAAATTCAGGTTGATAAAAACGGCTGCCCAATGGATGAAGACCTCGATGGAGTTCCAGATCATCTGGATCAATGTCCCGGAACATTGCCCGGAGTTCAGGTAGATGAAAACGGATGCGAGTTAGTAATAGCTCCTCCTCCGCCACCTGTTGATCCCAATCAACTTATACTAAATTCAGAAACAAGTTTTGAATTTAACAGTGCTCAATTAAAGCCAGCAGCATTTCCTGAATTGGATAAAATGCTTGAGCAGATGAAAAAATATCCAATGTCCCGCTGGAGAATTGAAGGACATACAGATAACATTGGTTCAGAAGATGGAAATATTAAAATGTCTCAGATGCGTGCTGAGTCTGTATTAAATTATTTTGTATCAAGAGGAATACCTCAAATTAGATTTGAAGTAGCAGGTATGGGAAGTAAATCTCCGATAGCTGATAACAAAACCGAGGAAGGCAGAGCAAAAAACAGAAGAGTGGAAATAACAAGAATAGATAAATAGAAAGCCGGAGTTTTTAATTCCGGCTTGCGAGTTTTAATAAAAGTTATTTAAGTAAAATTAATTTCTTTGTTGCAGTAAAGTTTCCAGATGTAAGTGTGTAGAAATATATCCCACTTGCAAGATCTTTTGCCTGAAAAATTACATCGTAACTTCCTGCTTCCTGGTATCTGTTAAGAAGTACTGCAACTTCACTACCCATCATATCGTAAACCGTTAATGTAACTCTTCCAGATTGAGGAATTGTATATTTAATGTTGGTTGTTGAGTTGAATGGATTTGGATAGTTTTGCTCGAGTTTAAAATTATCGATTAATAAATTAGGCTCATCCTCTACCATTGTTATTATGTAAAAGATCGAAACATTATTTGTGTTAAGAAATGCAACACTATATCCATCAGGATTTTCAATTATTATATCTCCATCACCAGAAATCCACTGAGAACCATTCCATTGTTCACAAAAAGCTGTTAAAGTATAATTCAAACCATCGAATGTAAAAAATCTTCTGATTGTATTTCCCCAGATAACTCCATTCCATATTTGATCTAATTGCAAAATTTGATTGCCATTTTGATCGTTTGTTATTTTTCTGTTTAAATAATTTACCCAGCTTCCTGCGACCCACAATTTAGATAGAAAAAATTCAAGAAACTGCGTCTGTAGGTTGTAGGAAAAAGCAGTCTTACCATAATTTTCCCATCCATTTGTATTCCAAAACTGGAATAGGAGCGAATCTCTTCTATTTGAATTTGAATAGTAGTTACTGATCAAATATTTATTTAGCCAGGCGTTGTTCCATTCCTCTTCTAATATTTGTATTTCATTTCCCAAATAATCATACAAAAAAGTAAATCTCGAATAATTTACCCAAGAATAGGATTTAAAACCCTGAAAAATGTATTTTGTGAGTTGACCTATAGAATCATATTTATAAATAATTCTTGCAAGAGAATCCCAGACCATTTCATTCCAACCTAATATTAAAAATAATACCAATCTACCATCTTCATCGTAAAAGTATTCATTCTTTGAGCTAAGTTCCCATTCAGAACCTAAATTTTTACTGAGAATTAGTTGTTCTATAATATTTGAGTTAGAATTATATTCAAATACGAATTTCAAACTACCACCTGCCAAAGAGTTTGCAATAATACTATCCATCCTTTGATGAATAGTATCAATTTCAATAAGATTAAAATAATTGCATGCTGATAACGATCTTATTTTGTTAGTATCTAATTTATTACAAAAGAATTCTGGTAAATAGCGATTGTAGTTCACAAATTTATCTTGTGTTTGTGCTCTACAAATAATCGCAACCATTAAAACTATGAAATATATTTTCATTCTGCCTTTAACTATACTATTCAAGCCATATTATAAAATTAATCCAATTAAAAACTGATTTGTATTAATAGTGTTTGCGTTATAATTATAAACGTAGCGAATATCAATTTTAGTTGATGCAGACAAATTAAATCGCAAACCAATTCCAATTCCGGCAGTGAATGAGGAACCGTTTTCAAGTTGAGTTTGAGGCATTTTATATTCTTCTGGCACTTCATCTATATTATCATAAATTCCTGCAATACCATCATAATATTTTGATATTTGTTCTTCGCTATTAGAGAAATTATATCCGATAATTGCCATAATATATGGTGCCAAATTACCAGCCAAAATAAAATATTCGACACCAATATTAACTGGAATCATAGTATATTGAATTTTATTAACATCGTATAAGTAAGTAGCTATTTTTTTTATACTATCAATTGTAAAACTTTTATTTCCTTTCACTTCATAAGAAATATCATCGTAGATAATTGAGTATCCTACACATGCTTTTAAATTAAAATTAGAAAATAATCGAGTACTTGCCTCGAAATTTAATGATCCGCCTATAGTTGGAATAGTATTAAAATTAATTCCGCCGAAAATACCAAAGTAATACTTTGTAAAAAGATTATTAGTATCTACTGATTGAGCTGATATATTAGTAAATAGAATTACTACAATAAGAAATATTCTTTTCATTGGTATTAGCTGTCTTTATTAAATCCAAGATTTAAAGTTTCTACAAAAAATTATTGAAAACTCAATAAATAAGAGTGGCCTCCCAGCCACTCTTTGAATGAATTACTTAATTAAAGTCATTTTCATATTTTCAATAAAATCATTAACTCTTAACGAATAAATATAAACACCTGAGGATAATTCGCTTCCATTAAAGTTTACTGAATATTCGCCCGGTTCTTGATAATTATTGACTAAAGTTGCTTTTTCATTCCCTAGCAAATCATAAACTTTCAAAAGCACGAATCCCTTTTCTTTAATTAGATAATTAATTGTTGTGGAGGGATTATAAGGATTAGGATAGTTTTGCTCGAGTTTGTAATCCATTAAGATATCATTATTGCTATTACCCGATTTCCATACAAATCCATAGTCAACAGATTCTACACCCGTGTAGTTGGAATAGTGTGAATTAATGTCATGGGCTCGCATTTTGTATTCGACTATGTAAGGGCCGCTTCCGGCATAAGCAATTGTATAGTCAATATATTGATTTACGTTCCAATTAACTGTAGTCAAAAAAGAAAAATTTTGCTGACCTTCTTTTCTTCTTTCTATATAGTAAGCATCACCATCATACTCTGTGTTCAGATTCCAAGTTAGTTTTGGATAAGATTGATTTCCAGTTGAATGAATCGTGACATCAAAATTTTGAGGCACTGAAGGTGAATAATTATCAACAATGCTAAAAGAAAATTGATTTGCGTATTGCATTCCACTCCATCCTCCTACCCAGTGACCATAGGCTTGACCTCTAATCTGATAAGTTCCCGCTTTGCTGACCCACCAACCTCCTGATTGGCCATTCATCCAGAGAGTTTCAGTTCCATCTGGATGCGTGAGTTTAGCTTGGTACCATTCAATAACCCAACCATTAGCGCAAGTCATGTGGTATGCAATTGGTCCTTCACCACTAGGCCCTATATAATCTATATGTGAAGACGTCGGTTCAGTAAACCATATGTTTTGCCCCAAACATAGGGTACTAAGTAAACTAAATAATAATAAAAACTTTTTCATTTTTTTCTCCAATAAAAATATCTAGAATAATATTTAATTAATCAAATTAGAGTTAGCCTATGTAAAACCTGTAAAGTAAAAACCTTCAACAATTATAATATTTACCTTGCAATTAACTATTGCAACATTTAATTGCGTACAGATTATAGGGCTTGGATTTCTATTTTGAAGTAGTGGGAATGTTAAACCGAATTTTTGTATCGTACGCAACATTATTGTTCACTTTAATTTGTCGATTATTAATTGACAACATTAAACTCTTCGATGCGAACATGCCAAAACAGAAATATCAATTTACTTGCCAGATGTTTTATCAAATATTTGAAAGAGTTTTGAAGAGTTAAAAAGATTGATTTTCAAAATGAAGAGAACAATTTATCACTAATTGGAAATTAATATTTAAGATTAGGATACTCCAGCAACTGGTGACATCATCTGTTCATCAGATAAATTTGAAATACTCGTTTAAGTATTTGAAATGAAGAATATCAGATATCAGCTTTTTTACTTCTCCATTTACCGTTAACTTTGTTCATTAAAAATTAACTTTAACGGATCACTTTTGATGAAATTCACTTTCACCATTTTACTTTTTACTTTGCTTTTTTCTTCATTCAATTACACACAAACAGTCCAGACACAAAGGTATAACCCATTCTCAGGCACAGTGGTTTTTTCCGTTGAAGGTGGAACAACTCTCGCAAGCACAGATTACAGCGGACTCGGTGTTGACTATCTCGGCAGACTTTCAATTGAATATTTCTTTCCTGCACGGACAAAAAGTGGTTTCGGAATCAGAGCATTTTATAACGCGGGTTTTCTTACAGGCAGTGATTCAAATATTGATCCTCATGATTTCAGAACTAACATTTCAACTATCGGCGCAGGGGTAATTTTTAATTTAAGTGTTAACGATGTTGCATT
Source organism: Ignavibacteriota bacterium (assembly GCA_013285405.1). Taxonomy (NCBI): domain Bacteria; kingdom Pseudomonadati; phylum Ignavibacteriota; species Ignavibacteriota bacterium. The sequence goes on from CP053446.1 coordinate 1,029,469, forward strand.
CCCATATTTTTTTGCGGGCATAGCAAGCTTATCGTTTAATCCCAAAGGTGAAGGAGGAGTTGAACTGCCAAACAATGCAGCAAATGTTTACAGTACAACCGAAGTAAATTATCTCGGGGAACTCGGAGCGAGATATCCGGTGACGGAAAATCTTTCGGTGTCGTTAAGTTTTGGTTTACAAATTTCACCAAATGACTGGCTTGATGATAAAGCAATTGGTGTTGGCAATGATATGTTCTTTACAGCGATGGGTGGAATCTCATATTCTTTCTTAACAGAGTTTGATACAGATGGAGATGGAGTTGTTGATTCAAAAGATATGTGTGCAAATACACCGGCAGGAGTTAAAGTTGATGAGTTCGGCTGTCCGTTTGATTCTGATAAAGACGGAATTCCGGATTATCTTGATGAATGTTCCGGCACACCACAAGGCGCACCTGTTGATAAAAAAGGTTGTCCGTTAGATTCGGATAACGATGGAGTTCCTGATTACACAGATCTCTGTCCCGATACAACTCCCGGAGTAAAAGTGGATGAGTATGGATGTCCTTTTGATTCTGATGGTGATGGTGTTCCCGATCATCTTGACAGATGTCCCGATACTCCTTATGAAATTCAGGTTGATAAAAACGGCTGCCCAATGGATGAAGACCTCGATGGAGTTCCAGATCATCTGGATCAATGTCCCGGAACATTGCCCGGAGTTCAGGTAGATGAAAACGGATGCGAGTTAGTAATAGCTCCTCCTCCGCCACCTGTTGATCCCAATCAACTTATACTAAATTCAGAAACAAGTTTTGAATTTAACAGTGCTCAATTAAAGCCAGCAGCATTTCCTGAATTGGATAAAATGCTTGAGCAGATGAAAAAATATCCAATGTCCCGCTGGAGAATTGAAGGACATACAGATAACATTGGTTCAGAAGATGGAAATATTAAAATGTCTCAGATGCGTGCTGAGTCTGTATTAAATTATTTTGTATCAAGAGGAATACCTCAAATTAGATTTGAAGTAGCAGGTATGGGAAGTAAATCTCCGATAGCTGATAACAAAACCGAGGAAGGCAGAGCAAAAAACAGAAGAGTGGAAATTATTAGAATTGATAAATAATAATCTTAAATAGAAACCCGGAGGAATAATGTTCGATCCAAAATATAAATTCACTTGTGTTGATCGTTTTTTGAAGTATGTTAAATACGATACTCAATCAGATGAAGAATCAACTTCATTTCCAAGTACGGAAAAACAAAAAAAGCTTTCCGCTGATCTTGCAAAAGAATTAAAGAGAATGGGACTGAAAGATGCAGCTATGGATAAATGGGGATACGTTATGGCAACAATTCCTGCAACGACTACAAAGAAAGTTCCGCCTGTTGCTTTCATTGCACACGTTGATACTTCACCTGCAGTAACTGGAAAAAATGTAAAACCAATCATTCATAAAAAATACAAAGGCGGCGATATAAAACTGCCTAACGGCGGATGGGTAATCAAAGTTAGTGAAAATCCTGATTTAAAGAATATGAAAGGATTTGATATTATCACAACCGACGGATCAACTTTGCTTGGGGCTGATAATAAAGCCGGTGTTGCTGAAATTATGGATGCAGTAAATTATCTGCTCACACATCCGGAAGTAAAACACGGTCCAATAAAAATTTGTTTCACTCCCGATGAAGAAGTTGGCAGAGGCACAGAAAAAATAGATTTGAAAAAACTTGGAGCAAAATACGCTTACACAGTTGATGGTTCAAGTCGTGGTGAAGTTGAATCTGAAACTTTCAGTGCTGATATGGTTGTGTTAAAGTTCATCGGAAAAAATATTCATCCAGGCTATGCAAAAAACCAGATGATCAACTCGATAAAGATTGCTGCTGCATTTATGGAAAGTCTGCCAAAGAAAACTCTTTCACCGGAAACGACTGAAAAAAGACAGGGATATGTTCACTGCACAACAATAAGCGGACTCGAAGAAGTTACGACACTTAAAATAATCATCAGAGATTTTGAAACTGCAAAATTGAAAAAGTATGAACAGCTTCTTGAAAAACTTGCAAAGCAAGCAGTTGCAAAATTTCCTGGTTCGAAATATGAGTTTAAGGTTGTCACTCAATACAGAAATATGAAAGAAGTCTTGGTTAAACATCCGCATGTTACAAAGTATGCAGTTCAGGCGATGAAGAATCTCGGAATCAAACCGATAATGAATCCGATTCGCGGTGGTACGGATGGTTCCAGATTATCTTTTATGGGTTTGCCATGTCCGAACATATTTGCAGGTGAACATAGTTTTCATTCACAGCTTGAATGGGTTGCTGTTCAGGATATGGAAATGGCGGTGAAGGTGATTGTTGAAATAGCAAAGATTTGGGAGAAGAGAAGTTAATTCAATGGCACGCAGATGACACAGGTTGAGCTGATCAGCGCAGATCAGTTTAATCAGTGTAATCTGCGTTCTATTTTTTAAAATGAAAAGATCATATAAAAAACCTGAACTAATGGCTCCTGCCGGTGATTGGACAATGCTTCGCACCGCAGTTAAAGCCGGTGCAGATGCAGTTTACTTCGGTGTTGATAAGCTGAATATGCGAGCCAAAGCAAAAAACTTTTCAATCGAAGAACTACCAGAGATATCTAAATTCTGTAAATCAAAAAAAGTTAAGACTTATCTTACACTCAACTCAATTGTGCTCGAAGATGAACTTGCTGAAGCAGAAAAAATAATTAAAGCAGCAAAGCGAGCAAAGATTAACAGAATTATTTGCTGGGATCTTGCAGTTGCCGAACTTTGTCACAGGCATAAATTTCCTTTCTGCATTTCAACTCAGGGCTCCGTATCTAATTCACTCGCAGCATCAGTTTACAAAAAACTTGGTGCAGTTCGGATTGTTCTTGCACGTGAATGCTCTCTTGATGAAATAAAAAAAATAAAAGCAAACACGGATCTTGAAATTGAAACATTTATTCACGGGGCGATGTGTATTGCTGTTAGCGGAAGATGTTTTATGAGTCATCATCTTTTCGGACAAAGTGCAAACAGAGGCGAATGCATTCAACCTTGCAGGAGAGAATACCAGGTTTACGATTCCGCTGCAAAGAAATCATTAATGATTGGCGATGATTATGTTCTCTCACCAAAAGATCTGTGTACAATTGAATACATTGATCAACTGATTGAAGCAGGAATTGATTCATTCAAAATTGAAGGAAGAAAAAGAGCACCCGAGTATGCAGCAACAACAGTTTCAGTTTACCGGAGAGCAATTGATCTATACTTTAAAAAGAAACTCTCAGCAGAAAAGAAAAAAGAATTTCTTAAAGAACTTGAAACAGTTTACAACCGTGGATTCTCAGCAGGATTTTATTTTGGTAAACCTTCTTCAGAAGATTATTCAGGAGTTGAAGGAAGCAAAGCAACTACACGAAAAGTTTATGTTGGAAAAGTTCTTAATTATTTTAAAAAACCAAAAGCTGCTCATATTCTGCTTGAATCCGGTAAATTAAAGTTAAATGATAAAATTTTAATTATCGGCGAAACTACAGGACTTGTGGAAATATCTTTGAACGAAATATTTGTTGACGCAAAATCTTCGCGACAAGCACAAAAAGGAGATGAGATAACACTCATTACATCCGGATTAGTCAGGCGAAATGATAGAGTATATTTAGTTGAAGAATTGAAGTAGTTTATAATAGATTATGAATAGAGTTTAATTGATCATCAAATACTTTGAAGAGCCTTTTCAAATCAGTATTTTTTAACCTCAAAATTTCAATTTAAAAAAGATAATTAGATATGAAACTCAGCAAATATTTTGTACCTACACTTAAGGAAGTGCCTTCCGATGCAACTGTAACAAGCCATGTGCTTATGCTTCGTTCCGGAATGATAAGAATGTTGTCTGCAGGAATTTATTCTTTTCTGCCATTGGGTTACAAGGTTGTGCGGAAAGTTTCGCAAATCATAAGGGAAGAAATGGATGCAATTGGTGGACAGGAATTTCATCTGCCCGCACTTAATCCAAAAGAAATCTGGGAAGAAACAGGAAGAGTAGAAGCATTTGGAGATATTCTGTTTCAAATTAAAAACAGAGAATATGTTCTGGCACCGACTCATGAAGAAATAATAACCTTTCACGCAAAGAATGTTGTTAAATCATATAAAGATATGCCGCAGATCTGGTATCAGATTCAAACTAAATTCAGGAATGAACCAAGACCGAGAAGCGGAGTTATTCGCGGCAGACAATTTTTAATGAAGGATTCTTACACTCTTGATATTTCCTATGAAGCTCTTGATGAATCTTATGAATTGCACGACAAAGCTTACAGAAAGATTTTTGACAGATGCGGTTTAAAATATTTTGTGGTCGGTGCATCAAGCGGCGCAATGGGTGGAACAGGTTCAGAAGAGTTTATGGTAAAATCAGAAGCTGGCGAGGATACAGTTGCTTATTGTTCATCTTGTGGATATGCAGCGAATGTTGAAGTTGCTGTTTCGAAAGTTGATGTTATACCAAGAGAGAAAGAAAGTAAATCAATTTATGAAATTCATACTCCTAATGTAAAATCAATTGATGAGCTTTGTGCGTTTTTGAAGACCCGCCTGCCGGACGGGCAGGTTGACGAAACCGTTTGTGCCAAATCAAGAGTTTACATCAATGATGGAAAACCTCTTTTGATTTTGATGCAGGGAAATGATGAAGTCAATGAATCGAAATTGACAAAATTACTGGGCGGAAATGTTCGCCCTGCTCATCCGGAAGAATTATTGGCAATTACCGGTGCTGATGCAGGTTCAATTGGTCCGATTGGTTTTTCCCAAAGGGATGGCAAGCCAAATGGAAAAATTATTGCTGATTTAAAATTAAAAGATCGGAATAATCTTTTCAGTGGTGCAAATAAAAATGATTACCACATTGGTGGAATTGATTTGAAACGTGATACCTTGACAATAGAGTATGAGGATTTGAGGATTGCACAATCCGGTGAAGGATGTCCGAACTGTAATAATAAGCTTGAAGTATTTACTGCAATTGAGCTTGGACATATTTTCAAACTCGGCACAAAATATTCTGAAGCACTCAAGGCATTTTACCTCGATGAAAAAGGAGAAGAGCATCCGATTGTTATGGGAAGCTATGGAATCGGTGTTGAAAGAGTAATGGCTTGTTATGTTGAACAAAACCATGACGATAAAGGAATAATCTGGAATAAAACTCTTGCCCCATTTGATGTTCATCTTATTGCACTGAATATGAAAAATGAAAATGTAGTCGCAGCATCAGAAAAAATTTACAATGAACTGAACAAAGCAGGTTATGAAGTTTTATTTGATGATCGTGATGCAGCAGCAGGTTTTAAATTTAATGATGCAGATTTACTTGGAATGCCCGTTCAGATTGTAATTGGTGAAAAGAAATTGAAGGATGGAAAATGTGAAATAAAAATCAGGAGGTCAGGTGAGAGGTTCGATGTTGAAATCAACAATGTGCAGAAAAAAATTAATGAACTATTATTATAATCCTTTATAAAAATCTTAAGAGCAGGTGTATGATTAAAGAATGGTCAGAAGAAGAAATAAAAATTCTCAGAGAAAATTACTCCAGTAAAGGCTCAAAACATGTTGCTGAGAGTATTGGCAGAAGCAGAGAAGCTGTAATGGCTAAAGCTGTGAAACTGCAACTTCGTGTACCCCCGGTTTGGAGTGAAGAAGAAATAAAATTCATTAAAAGATTCTATAAAAAAAGGGGAGCTAAATATGTCGCGAAAAAATTAGGTAAAAAGCAAGATGCTGTAATAGCAAAAGCCGGTAAGCTTGGCATCAGATACAATGGTCTTCGAAGTTGGGAGATATGGGAGGACAATTATTTGCGAAGGCATTATTATGACAGAGAAAAAATTTCTATCTCGCGTGTACTTAAACGTTCAATACCTGCTATTCTGGCAAGAGCGCATATTCTTAAATTGACTGAAGCCAGAGCAGAAAAATGGTCAGATTCCGAAAAAAATTTGCTTCGTGAATTATATCCTGACAGGTCAAACTCAATTGAAGATATTTCAAAAAAATTGAATCGCACCAGGTATGGCATTCTTCAGCAATCGCAAGTATTAGGTCTAAGCAGACCAAGACATCAGCATGAGTGGTCGAAAAATGAACGAGGATATTTATTGAAAAATTATAAAACTAAAAGTTACGGAGAGATGGCAAAAGACCTTGGTATGACTTACAGTTCGATAGCACATAAAATTAGCAGATTAGGATTGAAAGTAAGAGAAAAGGGACGACCTTGGACAGAAGACGAAAAGGAATTTATCAGACAGAATTATAAAAAGATGCCAACGAAAGATATTGCCCGGAAATTAAACAGAACTGTAAATTCCATTATCACAGTTGTTGGACCACTTGGTGTCAGCAATTCGCGGCCACGACCTTGGAGTGAGGAAGAAAAAGATTTTTTAATAAAAAATTATTCGCGTATTTCAATAGTCGAAATTTGCAAGACTCTTGGGAGAAGTAAACAATCCGTTACCTCCATAGCATCAAAATTAAATCTCACAAAAAAAAGATCTTTAAGCTAAATTTAGTGTGGGAAATTGAGAGTATATCTTAATCTCATCAACAATTGTTCAAAAGAAACTTTATGCCTAATCGCTGGACAGAAGAAGAATTAAAGATTCTTAAAAAATTTTATAGTAAAAGAGGAGCCAACTATGTTGCAGAGTTCGTGGCGCATAGTGCGGATACTGTTATGTTCAAAGCCGCTCAACTTGGATTAAGAACAAATAAATTTCGTAAGTGGGAAAAATGGGAAGACAATTACCTCCAACGTCATCACAATGACCGAAACTACTACTCGATAGCAAAAACACTCAAGAGGTCAAAGAAATCAGTAATACACAGAGCTTCGAAATTAAAATTAACAAATATGCGATCAGAATTCTGGAACCAGGAAGATTTAAAACGATTAGAAGAGATGTATCCAGATCGTAATTTTTCACTTAAAGAAATTGGTGCAAAGCTTAACAGGTCACCTGTTTCAATAATGATTAAAGCACGAAGGATGAAGTTTAAAAGAGATGATCACATTTATCGGTGGTCAAAGAGAGATCATAATTATTTACTAAAAAATATCGGTACGAAAACAAACAGAGAAATTGCACAACATCTTGGCATAAAAACTCATAAGGTTGATCAATACATTCAAAGACATAAACTTGCACGTTACAAGAAAAAACCGGAATGGACAAATGCGGAAAAAGAATTCCTGAGAAGTAATTACAAAAAATTATCCGTTAAAGAAATTGCAAACCAATTAGACAGGACAGTAGTTTCAATTAAAAATACTGCCAGCAGGATGGGTCTCGGTTCAAGAGAAAATAAATTATGGAACAGTGAAGAAGAAAAATATTTGAGTGATAACTATTCGAAGTCAGATGTGAATCAACTCTCTGAATATCTTAATCGTGCTAAAAGCTCAGTTGCCGGGAAAATTCGTAGAATGGGTTTATCGAAGAGGAAAAAGTCTATTTTCAAATCTTCAAACAAGTTGAAAAATAAATAATAAAAAAAGACGCACCTGTGATGCGTCTTTTCAAAAAATAATTATCTCTTCCTTTCGGGGGAAATGTCACGAAGAGACAGAGCAGACCTCTTAATCTGTATCCGGTTTACCTCTCAATGAATCCCAGATCATATAAACACAAAGCAACGCAAACATTACGATTCCAATTAATTCAGCAGCGTGTGATTCTGCCCAATCGTAATTGACCCAGTTCAATCCCTGCCATCTGAGGATTGCACTAACAACTCCCATCAAAGCTCCGCCAGCAATAAAACCTGAAGCGATTAATGTTCCTCTTTCTCTTCTGGCATTATTAATATTTTCATCTTTACTTCTTGTAGAAACGAAATGAGCAATCAATCCACCAACTAAAAGCGGAGTGTTTAACTCAAGTGGAATATACATACCAAGTGCAAATGCAAGAGCAGGAACTTTGATCATTGTTAAAACTAAAGCCAGTATAGCACCAACAATATAAAGCGTCCACGGTGCTGGCTGTTGATCCATCAATGGTTGAATTACAGCAGCCATTGCATTTGCTTGTGGTGCAACCAAAGCACCCTCGCCAACAAAACCGTAAGTTTCATTTAAAATCATAATAACAAAACCAACAGTTAAAGCAGAAACAAGAACTCCAAGAAATTTCCATCTTTCCTGTTTGATTGGAGATGAACCAAGCCAATAACCAATTTTTAAATCTGTAATAAAACCGCCAGCCATTGAAAGAGCTGTACAAACAACGCCGCCGATAATAAGAGCAGCAATCATACCTGAACTTCCTTTTAATCCTACCGAAGTAAGAATTATTGAAGACAGAATTAATGTCATCAATGTCATTCCGCTTACAGGATTTGTTCCGACAATAGCGATTGCATTTGCTGCAACGGTCGTAAATAAAAATGAAATCACAAGAACGATCAGTAAACCAGCCAAAGCCCAGCCGATATCATAAACAACACCCATATAAAAGAAAACAAGCAGAAGAATTGCGGTGAGTACAATTCCTACTATAATAATTTTCATTGGAAGATCACGTTGGGTTCTGACCTGAGTATTGTTGGCGTGTTTCTTTTCAAATATTTCTTTGAATCCGAGAGAGATAGCGTCTCGGATGATTTTGGAAGATCGAATAATCCCGATAATTCCTGCCATTGCAATTCCGCCTATACCAACGTGCCGGACATACTGCCTGAAAATTTCTTCGGCACTCATTGCAGAAATTAATTTTGTGGCTCCAGTACCAAAAGTTTCCGTAAGTCCGCCACCGATGTAAGAGATGACCGGAATTAATAAATACCAGGAAACAAATGAACCTGCAGCTATTATTGCCGAGTATTTTAATCCAACTATGTATCCAAGTCCCATCACTGCTGCACCAAGATTCAAACGAAAGACAAGCTTAAATTTATCGGCGAGCATTTCGCCAAAGCCAAAAACCCTTGTGGTAAAAACTTCACTCCACCAGCCAAATGTTGCAATGATAAAATCATAAATACCACCGATTAATCCACTCACTACTAAAACTAAAGCCTGTTTACCGCCTTTTTCTCCAGCTACTAATATTTCTGTTGTTGCTGTTGCTTCGGGAAACGGAAATTGTCCGTGCATTTCTGCAACAAAATATTTTCTGAAAGGAATCAGAAAAAGAATTCCGAGTACACCACCAAATGAAGAAGCTAAAAATATTTGAAAAAATTCCGCATCAAGATTTAGGATATACAATGCAGGAATTGTGAAGATTGCTCCTGCAACTATCAAACCTGAATTTTGTCCGATGGATTGAATAATTACATTTTGTCCGAGCGGACTTTTTATTTTCATCAAAGTTGAAACTCCAACTGCAATTATTGCAATCGGAATAGCAGCTTCGAAGACCTGACCGATCTTTAAGCCAAGATAGGCTGCTGCTGCAGAAAACAAAACAGCCATTAGTAAACCCATAATCACCGAGTATGGAGTAATTTCCTGCGGAGTCGTATTTGCTGGCATTAATGGCTTATATTCTTCACCGGGTTTTAGCTCTTTGTAAGCATTTTCGGGAAGTCCTTTTATTGCTCCTGATGTGTGTTCACTCATAATGTTTCCTCTTAGAATTTGAATTTAATTGGAAGTTCATACTCTGTCTTTTTTGTTGATGAAGATTCAAATATAATTTTCCCAAACGGATGTGAATTATCCGGGAAATATTCATTCGGCTTTTCGAAATCTATTTGAAGCTGCTTTGGCAACGACGGATATAAATTAACGTTTGGTTTCTTTTCGCTCAATACATTAATGCTGTAGTCGGATTTAAAAGTTGCAATCTCAGTAAGCTTGATATCTGCAGAGCTTGATCCAAGAGCAAAGCCAGGAACAATCTCCAGTATATATTCAGTTGAATCACTATCGGATGTATTAGGTATGCTGATGCTTCCATTACTGTAGCTTAATGCATCTGATTCGACAAAATAGCCATCAGTATCGGAAATCAACAGAGCAAGGTCCGTCAATTTAGCAAAATCAGTTTTTGCCATTTCAATTTTAAATTCTTTTGATGCTTCACCTTTCCTGAGAATGAACGGCATTCTGAATTTTTCGCTCCCACTGATTGTGATATTATGATTTAACTCGTAACCGTTTAATTTTCCATTCAGATTATAAATTGCAGGTCCGTTGAAATAATTTACGACTTCAATCTGATTATCTTCTGCTGATATAATTTTATCATCAAGTCTGTTTATTCCATAAAACTGAATTGAAAGATCATAGGATGAAATACTTTTAGCAAGGAAAATACCATCAACGACGACTTCATAAACTCCCGGTTCGAGATTATAATACGATCCTTCAACTTCATTCTTATTGTCAAGAGTATGCACCTGTGATGAAGCATCAATACTGATTCCATCGGGAGAAAATAATACATATCTGACTCTTGCATAATCTTTACCTGAAGCAGATAATTTAATTTTCATACCGGTCTGACCGGCTGGTACATCAATAAAATATCTTTTGAACAATCCTTGTTCAACTTTTTCATCCTTCCAGCTTCTGTAGTAATTATCTTCATAACTGAATCTGTACGGCATAACGACCGTTGCCTGCATTTCAAATTCCGGAAATCCTGAATTGTCATCGCGGTAAGCTTTAAGTCTTCCTGTGTATAAACCAGGTTCCTTCATCTTTGCCAGATCAAATTTTACATTTACGAAAGTTGATTGTTCATTTCTGATATAAGTTTTTTTCTGAATTGGGATAAGCCAGCCTGCCTGACCGGTAGGCAAGTCACTATCGCTTTCAATCCTGAATGATCTGTAAAATTTTTCACCTTCATGAAATCCATTTCTGGTAATTGAAAATGTGAATGTGTCTTCACTTCTGAGAAAAGATCCGTCTCTCAAATAAAGGTTTTGTGCTTTTCCAAATGGTGCATTCGGCGCTAATGATGAGATTGTGTAGGACTCAAATTTATTTACCTCACCGTCTTCAATATATTTTTTTAATTGATTGTATGCGTTGATCACATTTATATAACCATGACCTTGATCGAGATTGCTGTATCCATCCATTTTTACAGCACCTTCACGAACAGCTTTAAATAAAAGTTGTGATGGAATTTTTACATCAGGATATTCTTGTGCAGCAGCACTTAGTAAAAGCGAAATAACTCCTGCAGAATACGGAGCTGCCATACTGGTACCCCAGAATCTATCCCAACCTGTCCAGTTTGGTACTGTTGATGTATTTGCTCCTGGAGAACAAACATCTGGTTTTCGAACTTCAGCACCTCGCGATGAGAAAAAAAGTATTATATCCCTGTTTAATGTTGCTCCGTATAGATCCGCACCAACATCTTTTGTTAAAACAGCACCGGAAGAAAATATTGAATAAGAAGCTGATGGTAATCCAACACTTGATATTCCGGGTCCTTCGTTTCCACTGCTGCCGCAAATGTAAAGGTATGGATTTTCTTTTGTCAGATCTTCAAGAAATTTTTCGATATCAGCATGTCCCTCTAACTCAGAACCGATACCAAAGCTCATATTAACAATTACCGGCACTTTCATCTCTTTGGAGATTTTATCAGCATAGAGATAAGAATTTTTCATACTTTCGGTAACTGTGCATCCGCCGGAATAAAGATTATTACCAAGTTTCATACTCATCATTTTTGCACCGGGAGCTATTCCATTGAAATTAATTCCCCCGATTTGATAGCCACCAGCTATTCCCGCAACGTGAGTTCCATGCGAACCATCATCAAAATGAAATGAAACAATTCCAGATGAAGCCGGGTCTTCCGACTTCGCTCCCGGAAGAACATTCAAACCCATTGTAAGCGGTGGAAGATCTCCGGGATAGCTAAAAGAGAATGCATCCTGTTTTTCTTTGTAATTTCTTATCGGCTTCTCATCCGAAATATCTCCGTCACCATTCAAATCAACATATACAATCCAGAATGTATCAGTTCCTTTCAGTAGTTTCAAATAATACAATTCCAAAAACATCTTCAAGATCTCCATCTCCGTTTAAATCACCAGCACCGGAACCGGAGTTTTTTAATATATTTTCTGCAAATCCTCCGATATAATAAATATTATCTTTCGATGAATATTGTAATGATGATGATGCAGTAACTGAAAGTGTATCATGCGTAAAAATTGTTTTACCATCATCGGTCTCAACGTCAGCTTCGTAATAACTAACGTCACCTTCGTGAGTAAAATCCTGTACATCGATAAACTTAATTTCACCGGTTGATGTTTTTTTAAGTCCATCAACACCAATATCAACACCCGTATCAAGAATAATAATAATAGTTCCTCTGCCATCGTATTCAGGATGAAGAGTTAAAAATTCCTTTACACCAGTATCTTTTAATTCAAGAAAAGTCTGCCCGATATCCTGAGTGTAAACCGAAATGGCTGCAAGAAAACACAACATAAAAATTTTAATGCTATTCATATTAAAACTCTGTTAATGAAATGAAAATTGTTAAGAGTAGATAAATTTTTTAATCTTTTCACAAATTATATTGATGTGATTTATGATAATTCTGCAAGAAACATACACAAACTTAATAAAGTTGTCAGAATTTACCTTCTGAAAAATAAGAGTTTTGTCATATTGAGTCCCGCATAAGCGGGACGAAATATCTCGGTGTTAATGCATAATGAGATTCTTCATCCGACGGCTGCCGGATTCAGTATGACAGCCGATAAAATTTTTCATAAGTTTCAAAAAACAAATCCATTTTAACTGGATTTGACTAATTTTATTGTATGAAAAAATCTCTTTTTATTGTCTCTACTCCAATAGGTAATTACGAAGATATTACTCTTCGTGCATTACGGGTTCTCAAAGAAGTTGATTTTATTATTTGCGAGGATTTTAAAGAAGCACGGAGACTTCTTTCGAAATACAAAATTGAAAAACAATTGGTAGAACTGAATGAACACAATGAGAATGAAGTTTCAGATGAAATTCTGATGAAGCTGCTTGAAGGAAAATCTGCTGCCATTATTTCTGATTGCGGAACTCCACTATTTTCTGATCCCGGACATTTGCTTGTTGATCTGGCAATTCAGAATAAGATAGATGTTATTCCAATTCCCGGTGCAAGTTCACTGCTAACAACTCTGGTTGGAAGTGGAATGGACTTTGAAAAATTCTATTACTACGGCTGGCTTTCACCAAAGAAAGATATCCGCAGAAAGCAACTGTTCGATTTGAAAAGGAGAAAAGAAACAATTGTATTAATGGATACTCCATACAGACTCAAAACTTTAATGGAAGATATTGTAAAAATTCTTGGCGCAAATATTCCTTGCGTTCTTGCATATGAGCTTACAAAAGAAAAAGAAAAATTTTACAGAGGAAACGCCGGCAATATTTTAAGTCACGTTGAAAAAGAAAATTTAAAGGGTGAGTTTGTGTTGGTCATAAAAAATTAAAATTGCCACGAGGAATGAATGAAATCAAAAAAATATTTTTTGATTTTTATATTATTAACCCCTGTATTTATACAAGCAGAATCAATTGATTCATTACTTACCGATAATTCTGAGAGAACAGATACAATCAAAATAAGATATTCTGATAATGAAACCTTTTGGGGATTTTCTCTTGGTTATTTTCCTATATGGGATGAAGATTTTGAAAGTGGCGGAATGTCAACAACTTTTTACTCTGAAAGTAAAATCTCAAAAATTTTCAAACTTGGCTGGTCGCTTCAATTAAATTTTGCTATCGATGGTGGTGGATATTTATCAGTAAATGGTTATCTCAGTCATCCGATAAAAATTAACAGCCATACGTTATTAATTAAAGGAGGCGCAGGATTAGCTACAATAATTTATCCGTCTTTAGTCGGATTCCTCGAAGCTGAATATCTGATCTGGGAATTTGAAGACTCTGCCATCTCAATATCGGTATCAGAATGTATTCCAGGATTTCAAATGTTAATGCCACCTGTAATTTCGGTTGGAATACTTTTCTAAATTACTTTTTAAGTAGCTGAGTGGCGAACTCAGGCATTGGTCTGCAGAAGCATTTCAACCGGTCTCATCCTATTTCGGCTGTCACGGACGATTCCGTTACAGTATTATCAGTCACGGTACGGAGTTCGTCTGAATACTGTCATTCCGAACCTGCCTTGCCGTCAGGCAGGCTTGTTTCGGAATCTCACACGTGGATTTTGAATTAAATAAAGAACCTGAAACAAGTTCAGGTTGACAAAACACTAGTTCTCAGACAGACTCACGACCGTGCCTGCCTTGGTATGTATTCAAGAACTATTTGAGTTGAGAAAAAGAAATTATTTTCTTACTCACATTCTAACTAACAACGCTGCATTTTCGATATGATAAGTATGTGGAAACATATTAACAGGTTTCATCTTAATTAATTTATATCCACCATCAACAAGCATTTTGATATCTCTCACCGGAGTAGATCGATTGAAACCCATGTAAATAATTATCTGGAGATAAAATTCAATTATTCGATATTGGCAAACTGATATGCAAATGAAGGATAGTCTTTAAGCTTATCCTGAACTAAGTTCATTAGTAAATATTTCAATGAATAATTATTAATTTTTGTCTAATTTAGAAACAGAAAGGAATATAATTATGAAAACAAATTATATAGTATCCGACCCTGAAATAATGATGGGCAAACCCATAATAGCAGGTACAAGAATTACGGTCGAATTAATTTTGGAAAAACTCTCTGCGGGTGAAAGTGTTGATCAGATAGTTCACGAACATCCGCAGATTACAGCAGAAGCTATTAAAGCTGCTCTGGCGTTTGCGGCGCAAGCATTAAAGGCAGATATAATTTATCCCTCCGAAAAAAATATTTGATGCAATTTGTTGCGGACGAAAATATTGACGAGCCTATAATACAGGCATTAAGAAAATTGCATTTAGAAGTCATATCGATTAGTGAATCAATGCCAGGTTCGTCTGACTCGGATGTGCTGGTATTCGCAAATAAAAGAAACGCATTTGTTATAACTTCTGATAAAGATTTTGGTGAATTAATTTTCAGGCAGAGGAAAATATTGAAAGGAGTTATACTACTCAGATTGCATGGACTTTTGATTGATGAGAAAGTCAGAATAGTCGAAGAATTTTTTATAAAACATAATAATTCCTTTAAAGATAATAATTTGTTTATTGTGATTTCAGAAAACAGTGTACGGATTAGAAAAAGTATTTTCTAAATTTACTTAAATAACAAAGCCACATTCTCTATATGATAAGTATGTGGAAACATATTAACAGGTTTCATCTTAATTAATTTATATCCACCATTAACAAGTATTTTGATATCTTGGTGCTTTGTCAAAGGGTTCTGGCTGGCGTCAACAAATCATTGAACTAAATTCCAGAAAATCTTTTTTCAAATAAAAGAAAAATAATAAGCAAAGAGGTTGTAAAATCTGCATTCCTGGATAATGAGTTTGCTCTGATTCTCCAAAACTTTTAAATTAAAGATGAGAATAAAATTAGTGTTATGATTTCTGGATAAAAATACTGAATTTTAATTCGTTAAATAAGGAGTAAATATGAACGACTATGAATTAAAAATAAAAGATGATATCACTGTAAATACAATTTCTAAAGCAATATTAAATGAAACATCAAAACTAGGATTTAAACGGGCAGACTATATTTCGCTCGTAAACAATTTGCTGGATGTTTCTATTAACAATTCTATTTCTGAACCTAAAGTAAAATCAGAAACCGACGTTAAAACCAGTAAATTGAAATTTCCAATTCGCGGTGAGCGAATTCAGCTAAGATTATTTAATCCTAAACACGATTACGATATTATTCAGAATTGGTTAAACGATAACACAAGTCGATGGTTTTTACTCGATCGTTCTTCTTACCGGGACAAAACTCTTATTGAAATTATTAACGATGAAGAGAACATCTTTGGGATTATTTCACTTCCGGATAATACACCAATTGGACTAATGGCTTTTTTAAATTACGACCAGACTAATTGTAAAGCAGAAATGAGAAAATTAATTGGTGAAAAAATTTATCGTGGAAAAGGTTATGCTAAAGAAGCCACAATGTTATGGATTAAGTATGGCACCAGGAATTTAGGTCTGAAGAAAATCTATCTCAATACAATTGAAAATAATATCAGGAACATTACATTAAACAGAGAACTTGGATTTCAGATAGAAGGTCTCCTCAGGAAAGAGTTTTTAATTAATGATCAATACTACGACGTTCTCAGGATGGCATATATTGTTGAGGATTAAGTGCGATTGTTTTTTATTTCCTGATAATTGAACTCAATTCTAACAACTATTTTAACTTACCGAACCAAACTTCATCATCATTCCATCAAGGGACTAAGATAAAAATATTTTTTATTCCGTCGCTTTTAATCTTTCACAAATATCTGCGTATTTATTTGAAACATTAAAATTCATTATTTAAAAATGATTATCGTTTAGAGACAACGATGCATCGATCTTAGTGCAAATAAAAAGTTTATTGATGGTATGGAAATTGGACTTCAGTGATGTACTACTAATTGAGGGCACATTGAGCTTACGAATATTTGCTCTGTCAGGCACAACGTGAAATTTTTATAAACACTATTATCAATCCAAGGAAGTAAAATGTATCCGGACTATAATGCTATGGTTAATGAATTTATCAGACCAGTCGTCTCTTTGTTACTGTTTGTTTTTATGATTTTAGGATGGATAACAGCATTCCATCTGTTGAAAGAAAACACAATACTAAGAATTAAACTTGGGAAAGAAGATGAAAAAATCAAAGAGAATTTTAAAATCTGGGTTTTGAGAAAAAGTGCACCGCTTGTATTTCAATTTTATTCCTTCAAAACTTTTTTGCAGGACAGACAATTCTACCCGGAAATTAAAAGTTCATTCAAAAAGAAAGCACTGAAATTATCTTTAAAGTTTGGTGTTATTGCTACAATAGTTGCAAGTATTTTTGGTATTGATATTACCAGTACAAGTTGAAAAACTATAAATAATATTCAGAGAAAAATTATTTAATTAACAATGCAACATTCTCTATATGATAAGTATGTGGAAACATATCAACCGGTCTGATCTTCACTAATTTATATCCGCCTTCGACAAACAATTTAATATCTCGAACTTGTGTTGTTGGATTACAGCTAACATAAACAATTTTTTTTGGGTTTAATTCAAGAACATCTTTTACTGTTGTGCTATGCATTCCGCCTCTTGGAGGATCAAGAATTATTACATCAGGTTTTGGAAGAACATTTGTGAATGGTAAAAATGATTTATAAAGATCAGCCTGAACAAAGGATACGTTATCAACTTTATTAATTTCCAGATTCTCTTTCGCATCATAAATTGAAGATTCAACAGATTCAAATCCGTAAACTTCTTTTGCATTTCCCGATACATAAATTGCAATCGTTCCTGCCCCGGAATAAAGATCATAAATTATTTCGTCACCGTTTAAGTCAGCGTATTCCAAAGCAGTATTATAAAGTTTTTCTGCCTGAATTGTGTTTGTCTGGAAGAAAGAATTGGCGCTGATTCTGAATTTATATTTTCCGATTTTGTCAAAAATGTATCCGCTTCCGAAATAAACGATTTCATAATCGCCGACAGCAATAGAAGCTTTCTTCTTGCTGATATTATTTAGAATTGTTTTTATTTCAGGAAATTTATTTGTCACTGCCGAGACGTATTCTTTCATCAGCAATTCGTTCTCTTCATAAGTTACAAGATTGAGCATAATCTCTTTTGTATTTTGAGCTTGTCTGATAACGAAGTTACGTAAGTAACCGGATTGAGTTTTAGTATTATAGATTGTAGTGTGACGCTTTTTGAAAAATTCTCTTGTGAAATTCAGTATGTGATTACTAAGTTCTGATTGCAGAAAGCACTCATCTATATCCAGTATTTTTTCGAAGTTATTCGGAACATGAAGACCGAGGAAAAATCCTTTGTCAGGTGTTGTCTCATTTTCCAGAATTTTAACCCATTGCGAGTCAGAAAAAGAAAATTCCATTTTGTTTCTGTAATAGAATACATTCTCTGATGGAATAATTTTTTCAATTTCAAAATTTTTAAATCCGCCATCATGATTAAAGATATCTTCAACCTGTTCCTGTTTGTAAGCAATCTGCTGATTATAATCGAGGTCTTGCTGTTTGCAGCCGCCGCAAATCCCAAAATATTTGCATCGCGGCTGAACCCTCTGCGGTGAAGATGAAATCACTTCTTCAGTAATTGCCTCTGCGTAAGATTTTTTTAACTTCTTGATTTTAGCTGCAACAGTGTCTCCGGGATAAGCACCATTGACGAATACTATAAATGATTCAGGTTCATGATTTCCCGATTGATTATCAATTTCAATTTTTCCAATGCCTTTACCTTCAAAAGCATACCTGTCAACTTTGATTTGAATAATATCACCCTTATTCAATTTACTTTCCTCGCAATTAAAGATTTAAAGCCAATGTATTTATCGCCTCCGTGTTTAAGGTAAGCGTTGGCTTCATGTTTTATTCTTGAAATATATTTTTTGTTGTTGTCTTTTTCTTCTTTGTTTGTGGTTGAAACTTCCAGAAGAGTTTTTTCAAAATACTCTCTTAAAGATGAGGAATGATCCTGCTCGTTCATTACATAAAATCCTTTACTCTCATAAAAACTTTTTATTGATGATGACAAAATTGGTTCAAGATTGCTTCGTTCCCAAATATCCTTCACAAATGCAGGAACTGGCTCATTGAGTGAAACGATTTCGCCAACACAAACTATACCTTCCGTGGTGAGAATTCTCTTAAATTCTTTCAAAATATTTTTTCGTTCATAAACTGAAATTGAACCTTGTGCAAAAATCAAGTCAAAATAATCATTGTTAAAATCTGTATGAACATAATCCATCATTTTAACTTTTATTCTTTCATTGGTATTAAAATTCAGATTGTATTGCAAAACTGAAACATAATCATCTGATACAACAAATATCTTTGAGAATGATTCTAATAGTTTTAAAGCAACAGATTCACAGTTTGGACCGACGATTAATGCATTGTTTCCCTGCGGCTTATGTTGTCCAAGTAAAAACTTAAGCTGTTCAAACCCGCCCGGAAGCTGAATGTTTTCTGTTAAGATTTATTCCTCAGTAAATTATTTTTTCTAAATACAAATTTAATCAATAAAATATTTCGGAAATCACTATAATTTTTTTCTTTGTCTTTCGGTTTATTAAAACTTATTTTTTAGCAGCAATTTTATGATTCTATTGTAAATCTATGTGATCAAAATCATCTTATTTCCATACAAATAATTCGAATAGGAGCTTCAAAATGAGAGAAAATAAAATAGAAGAATATGTTACTGAGGACGATATTTTTGAAGGCAGTGATGATCTTGGAGCCCTTAATTTTGGGCAAATGAATGGTCAGAAGATGGAAGAATACAAAGAGAAAGAAAAATTTGTTGATGAAAATCTTTGGGGCAAACTTGAAAGCTCCGGAAAAAGAATTTCTTTCGCGAAAGATATTCTTGCACTATATCGCTACATGAAAGATCCGTTTGTCAAATGGTATCGGAAAGCTATCGTCATTGCTGCACTATTTTATTTTATTGTTCCGATTGATACTATTCCGGATCTCACACCACTGTTTGGTTATCTTGATGACCTTGGGGTAATTACCGCTCTGTTAAAATATCTTGGCAGCGAATTACTGAGCTATTATCCGGATGGTTATAGAAGCTGAAAATAATTTTGCAAGAATTATTCAGTAGCAGCACAATTCATTAAATCCTGGAATCCAAATGAACTATCGTATTATTAGTAGTCAAGTAATCTACAAGGGCAAAGTGTTTAATACACTTGTCGATCAGATCGAATACAATAGCGGTAACAAAGCTATCCGTGAAGTTGCTGAACATCCCGGAGGCGCAGTTGTTGTTCCTGTTACGGATAACGGAAAAATTGTTATGGTTACACAATACCGCTTTCCGGTTAAAGAAGTTCTGTTGGAACTTCCTGCCGGAAAATTATCAAAAGGTGAAGATCCAAAAGTTTGTGCTGTAAGAGAACTTGAGGAGGAAACAGGATATAAATCTGATGATATAAAATCGTTAGGAAGCATTTACACAACTCCCGGCTATTCAACCGAAAAACTTTGGATATATCTGGCTGAAAATTTGAAACCCGGTAATTATAATCGTGAAGAAGGTGAATTTGGAATGGAAGTTTTCGAATTATCGTTACCAGAAGTTGAGGAAAAAATTTATAACGGTGAGATTGTCGATGGAAAAACTATCTGTGGGATTTATTTAGCAAAAAAATTCTTTTGATGATTAAAATCATAACAAGATATTTTTATTGATATGAGGCTATTTCAAAAGTTTAACAATGTCAGGCTGAGTCTTTCGATAAACTCAGGTCAAGCACTGTTGAAGACTGACAATTTGGGTTAAAATCACCTTTCGACAAATTCAGGTTTACAGAAATAATTAGTTATAAGACAGCCTCTTTTTATTTGATAAATAATTTATGCTCAAATCCTTAGAAGTAAAAGATTACGCTTTAATAGAACACATCTCGGTTGAGTTCGGGAACGGACTTAATATTATCACGGGAGAAACCGGTGCCGGTAAATCAATTTTAATCGATGCAATGAGTTTGCTTCTTGGTGAAAGAGCATCAACAGAAGTTATTCGCAAAGGAGCTCAAAAATCTTTTGTTGAGGGAATCTTTGAAGTAAAAGCAAATAAGAAAGTAAAATCTCTCCTCGAAGAAAATGAAATTGAGTTTGCTGATGAGTTGATCGTACGCCGCGAAATTTCATTTAAAGGATCAAACCGGTGTTTTATTAACGATACTCCCGTAAATCTCAATCTTGTGAAAGATATTGGAAATCAATTAGTTGATCTCCACGGTCAGCACGAGCATCAATCTCTTCTCCGGACAGAAACACACATTGACTATCTTGATGAGTTTGGTAATTATGAGGAACTGCATCAACAATACAAAAATATATTCTCCGAACTGGTAAAAAATGAAAAAGATTTGGCTGATCTTCAGTCAAAAGAAAACAGCATAAAGGAGAAAAAAGATTTTTATTCATTTCAGATAAAAGAAATTGACAATATTTCACCTCAGGAAGATGAGGAAGAAAAGTTAAGTGAAGAACTAAAAATACTGGAAAACTCAGAGAAGCTGGCGGAGGCAACATCTGAAATTTATCAACTTCTTTACGAATCCGATAACTCAATCCAGTATTCTTTATCGAAAGTAAAATCGCTTTTACAAAAACTGAATGAAATTGACAAATCATTTTCTGAATCGTTTAATGAATCTCAATCTGCACTTGCTCAGATTAATGACATTTCAAATTTTATCCGAAGTTATAACACAAAAATAAATCTCGATCCGGAAGAAGTTGAAGAAAAACGACAACGGCTTGGTGCAATAAATCTTCTTAAGAAAAAATATGGCAGCTCTGTGAAAAGTATTCTTGAATATCGTAAAAAGATTGGTAAAGAATACGAGCTGGCTGAAAATTTTTCCGGAAAGATTGATGAATTATCAAATAATATTTTCGAACTAAGAAAGACAGCGGGAAACCTGGCGAAAAGTTTGTCAAAGAAAAGGGAACAAACAGCAGCAATTGTAAAGAAAGGAATAGAAGAAACATTAAGAGAACTGGGTATCCAGAATCCGCAGTTTAAAACAGAAATAAAAAATTTAACTGCAGAAATTGAATCGGGAATTTTTGTTGACAAAAAGTTTTTCAAAGCAACTTCAAAAGGAATTGATGAAATTGAGTTTCTCATCTCAACAAATCCCGGTGAAGATTTAAAACCTCTTGCCCGGGTTGCATCTGGCGGAGAAGTTTCCAGAATAATGCTTGCCCTTAAATCAACTCTTGCAAAGACTGATAAATTACCATTACTTATATTCGACGAAATTGACGTTGGAGTCAGCGGTAGAATTGCTCAGAAAGTTGGCAGAGCACTGAAAAATCTTTCGTCTTTTCATCAGGTAATTTCAATTACTCATTTACCGCAAATTGCAAGTCTTGCTGATCACCATTTTTCAATTGAAAAGATAACAAATAAAGAGCGAGTAATAAGTTCGATAAAAAAATTACCACAATCGGAAAGAATTACGGAAATAGCACGACTTCTGAGCGGTGAAAAAGTAACTGAAGCCAGCCTCAAAAGCGCCCGCGAGTTGATTGGTCAGAAGGAATAATATTTGCTGCTTATAGCTGTTAATCATTATTGATTTTCAGAAGCATTTTTAATCTTCGAACCAACAGGATGAAAAAAACATTTAAAATATTTTTTATCGGATTTATTTTACTTCAGCATTTCACGATGAAGATTTATTCTCAGTCAATTGCTGAAACGCTTTCTAATTTATCTTCCGATGCAGTATTGAAATATTCAGAACCGGTAATCAGTGCATTCGGCTCAAGTATGAACTCAGGCTGGTTCACAGGATTGCCTTCTTCAACAAACGGATTTCATGCAAAATTAAGATTCGTTGGTGTCGGTTCATTCTTTTCTGATGATCTGAGAACATTCAATCATACAGGAAATCTCAGACTCACTTCAGCACAGGTTGATGAAATTCTGATTTCTTCCGGGTATAACCCAAACACAATCCCGAATTACGAATCAGTTAAAAACGAAATACTTTCAAGAGATTGGGAAGTTTTTTTTAACGGACCAACTATCACCGGAAATTATGATGATTTCCTGAGAGTTGATTTTCCATCCGCTGAAGTACAAGGTTACACAATCGATCAGTACACACTCGAACTTACTGATGTTCGAGGATATCTGGACAATATTGACATTATGCCTTCACCGGCTATGCAGCTTGATCTTGGCAGTTTAGTTGGAACCGGTGTATCGGTTCGTTATTTCCGTGGAATAAATCTTCAGGATTTAGGAATAGTGAATATCTGGGGCGCCGGTTTTACCCACAATTTAAATTACTGGTTTGCTGATGAATTACCGATCGAAATAGGTTTCGGATATTATTTCCAGGATTTCAGAGTCGGTGATATTTTTAAGAACACAGCATCACAGTTAGGAATGTTTATCAGTAAAAGATTTGGTGGAAGAATTTCAATTGAGCCGTATGCAAGTTTAACTTATGAAAATTCACGAAGCGAAATAGATTACAAATATGAATTTGATAGTCCGGCAGGAAGACAAGAACTTCAACTGAATATAGATTACGACGGTGATCGGACAGTTAACCTTGCAATCGGAACATCAATAAATCTTTCAATTTTTGTTGTGAATTTTGATTATAAATTCGGCGGTACAAATACAGGAACAGCGGGTGTAGGTTTCGGATTTTAATTATTTACTGTTTCATTTCTTTAGCCTTTCTCATAACTTAGCATTAGAACGATTTCATTTTTGTGCAATTGAAACAAACCGCTTGCTACATACATATTCCTTTCTGCGACCACAAATGTATTTATTGTGATTTCTATTCAATTATTACTTCAGATAACATTAGTTCATTCCTGAAATCTTTGAAGAAAGAAATTGAATACTATGCAGCAAATTATTCTGAGGAAAGAGAATTAATCTCGATTTACTTTGGCGGCGGAACTCCCTCATTGATGGAGCCAGAGTATATTTTTGAAATAATTGAATCGGTTATTAAAAAGTTCGGAGTTATAACTAATGCTGAGATTACACTTGAAACAAATCCTGGTACTGTTTCAATTGATAAATTAAAATTATTCAAGCAAGCCGGAATTAACAGGATAAGTATTGGTATTCAATCCTTTGATAATAGTGATTTAAAATTTTTAACACGTATTCACGATGCTGATACAGCAATTAAAACAGTTTATGCAGCAGCAAATGCTGGTTTCGGGAATATAAGTCTTGATTTAATATTCAATTTACCCGGGCAGACAAAAGAGAAATGGCAAAAAAATCTAGAGCAAGCAATTCAACTTCCTGTTAAACATATTTCCGCTTACAGCTTGATTCTTGAAAGAGGAACGATATTAAATAAAATGGTACTTGATGGAAAAGTTAAAATTCAAGATGAGGATTATGATGCAGAATTGTATGAAATGACAATTGATTTCCTCACTTCAAATGGGTTTTATCAATACGAAGTTTCAAATTTTGCGAAGCACGGATTTGAATGTATTCACAACAATGCTTACTGGCATTACACTGATTATTTTGGGTTTGGTACTTCAGCGCATTCATTTATTGATGGAGAGAGATGGTGGAACTTCTCAAGTCTTAAAATGTACATTGATAAAGTTAATAAATTTGGAAGCGCTGTAGCTGGTTCAGAAATTATAACTGATGATAAAGCAATTAATGAATATGTAATGCTTGAGTTAAGAAGCTCAGGATTAAATTTTGAAAAATTTGAAAATCGATTTGGAATTCAGATCCAAGAATGGATGAAAAGTAAATATGCTTATTTTGAAGTGTTAAAAAATAAAAAATTTGTAACCATCGAAAATAATATTGTAAAAATGACTTCGAATGGATATGCTATCTGTGACGAAATACTTAAAGATCTATTATAGTTTTATAAACAACAAATAATTACGGTGATATAAAATGAAAAAACTTTTTTTGTTATTGATTGTCGTAAATCTGAACTTATTCCCACAAAATTTTAAACAGGTCAAACTCTTCATTAATAATGAAATTGATTTCCAAATAGCATCTTCACTATCAATTGACTTTGAAGAAGCTATTTTTGAAAAATCGGGTGGCGTTACATTGTTTGTAAATGAAAATGAATTTTGGGCTTTAACCAATTCGGGACTCAATTATCAAATACTGATAGATGATTGGAAATCATATTACAACTCTCTGCCAAAATTATCCGAAGCTGAAAAAGAAAATATTAAAATAGATAGTCAGAAAAATTTCGGTATCACAGGATTTGGTTTCGGTTCGATGGGCGGTTACTATACGTATGCAGAAATCCAAACTGATCTTGATGAAATGTTTCAACTTTATCCGAACCTTATCACACAAAAATTTTCAATCGGAACAAGTATCGAAGGCAGAACAATTTGGGCTGCAAAAATTTCAGACAATCCTAACATAAATGAAAACGAACCAACAGCCGGCTTCGATGCACTTGTTCATGCACGCGAACCGCAATCAATGGCAACACAAATGTATTATATGTGGTATCTTCTTGAAAATTACGGAACAGATCCGGAAGCAACATACCTGGTGAATAACCGTGAAATGTTTTTTGTTCCATGTTTTAATCCTGATGGTTATGAGTACAACAGACAAACGGATCCGAATGGCGGCGGAATGTGGAGGAAGAACAGACGAAATAATGGAAACGGATGTTATGGAATTGACCTGAACAGAAACTTCGGTTATATGTGGGGCTATGACAACATTGGTTCCAGTCCTGATCCTTGTGATGAAACATACCGGGGTGCTTCATCATTCTCTGAACCTGAACCTCAGGCGATAAGAGATTTTGCTATCCTTAATAATTACGGTACTCATTTTAACATGCATACGTATGGAGGATATATTCTCTATCCGTGGGGATATATTAATGCAGAAACACCTGACTCACTTACATACAGAGAATTCGCTGCATTACTCACATCATTCAGCGGATATACATTTGGTTCAGGTGGTCAGCTACTTGGTTATAACTCTAATGGCAGTATTCGTGACTGGATGTACGGCGAGCTGACACTAAAGAATAAAACTTATGGTTATACAATAGAAATTGGGGATGATTTCTGGCCTCAACAAAATGAAATTTATCCTATTGCCCAACAGAATCTCAGAACGATGATTTATCAATCATTTCTTGCCGGTGAATATGTCCAGCTTATTAATCCGAATTTCAACGTACAATATTTTCTTCCGAACAATACGGTTGAGCTTTTACCGGAATTTAAAAATAAAGGATTGGCTACTGCATACAATCTCACAATTGAACTGACATCACCAAGTCAGTATGTAGTTATTAATACCGGGAGTTCATCACTTGATTCAATTGAAGCAAGAAGTGTTGCAATATTAACTTCACCATTATCTTTTTCTATTTCTGCTTCTGCACCATTAGCTGAAGAAATTCCTATTGTTATTACAACCAGAACGAACAATGACTTACTTTCTTCAGATACAACAACTTTTGTTATTGGTTTCCCGGTTTTTGTATTTGAAGATACAGCCAACAATCCCGCAATTAATTGGACGATTACTAAAACGCCAACAACATCTCCGCAATGGGATTCTACTTATAAAACATTTTACTCAGAGCCGAACTCTTATGCAGACAGCAAAAACGGCAACTATGTGAATAATGCAACAGTCACCATGACATTAACGAATCCAATAGACATTACTGGTTTAAATAATCCAAGATTAGTATTCTGGACAAAATTTGATATGGAAAGCAATTGGGATTATGGACAGGTACAGGTTTCTACAAATAATGGAACAACCTGGATTGCACTTGCAGGGCAATACACCGAACCTGGCGTGGGAAGTTTTCAACCGAACGGTGAACCAGTTTATGATGCAGCGCAAACAAACTGGGTAAAGGAGGAAATCAACCTGACTGCATACTCAAGTTCACAAGTTAAAATTCGTTTCAGACTTAGAACTGACAGCGGTGTGACCAGAGATGGATGGTATCTTGATGATATCGGTGTTTTCTATTACACAATACCGACAGATGTATCAAATATTACTGAACCACTTTATGATTTTTCATTGGAGCAAAACTATCCGAATCCATTTAATCCTTCAACCAAAATTAAGTATTCTATTCCATCTGTCGCCTTGAGCGGAGTCGAAGGATCTCTTGTTACATTAAAAGTTTTTGATGTGTTGGGTAACGAAGTGACTACTTTGGTGAATGAAGAAAAACCATCCGGTGAATATGAAGTTGTTTTCGATGCTGCCGGATTATCGAGTGGAATATATTTTTATAAACTTCAGGTTGGTTCATTTACAGAAACAAAAAAGCTGGTTTTGATCAGATAGAAATATTAAACGTGTCATGAAAACACTCGTTGAAGTTAGAAAACAGCTTGTTGTTTCATTATTAAATATTTCAGAAAAGGTTCCTGATTCATCGCATTGATGAGCCTTGATGAATATTGTTAATAAATTTTTTTTGACCTATTTTCATTTAAGGGTTTCAAAAAAATTCTTTTCAAAATTATTCCAATAATTCAGATTGACTATGATAAAAATATTTAACTGTCGGATCGTTATATCAGCGTTAGTAATGATTTTGTTTATACTGCAATCAAATTATCCGCAAGTTTCCGGTGTTGTTCGGGATCAGTTAACTTTGTTGCCTGTTGCAGGTGCAATGGTAACATTACAAACCACCAATATAAAAACTATAACTGCTGCTGATGGTTCTTTCGTTTTAACTAATGCAATTGGTGCAGATCTTGTTATCGTCAGTGCAAAAAAATATTATTACAATAGTTCTGTTACAGTTAGTTCACCAACTACAAACGTTGAAATACTAATTGAATCAGTACCACAGGATAACAATCCGAATTACAATTTTATGGATCCTGAAGTTTGTGGTTCGTGTCATCCAGATCAATACGATCAATGGACTGGTTCGCCTATGTCTCTTGCTGGTGTTAACGCATGGGTTTATGATACTTATAATGGTACAGGAACTCCGGGAGGAATGGGCGGTTTCGTTTACACACGAGATTCTTTTCTGGCAGGTAATAATCCTGAATCTGAATGCGCTTCCTGTCATCAACCGGAACCATGGATAAAAAATCCATTTAGTGCTCTCGAACCCATTGATAGTTTGTCTGTCGGATCAATGCACGGAATATCTTGTGAAGCATGTCATAAAATTGCTCACGTTGATGAAAGTAAAATAAACTATCCTGGAATTTATCCTGGGGTTGTAACTTACACACGTCCCGAAGTAACATCCAGCCAGATACAGTACGGAGTATTAGGTGATTCAGATTTTAACCTTTTCAGTCTGATGAGGTCTTCTTATCAACCGCAATTGACTGCTGTTGTTTGTGCATCCTGTCATCAGGATAAAAATGATCCGGATGAAGATGGAGATTTTGAAGAAGAAAATGGAGTAATATCAGAACCAACATATCTTGAATGGCTTGACAGTCCGTATTCAGACCCGCAATCTCCATACTATGCAACTTGTGTTGATTGTCATATGCCTTCTTATGGAGCTAGTTTTGTTTGTACGCAGATTAATCTTCAACGTGATTCGAGTACTATAAGAGCACACGATATTAAAGGAACAACTCCTGAATATCTTGAAAATGCTGTTGAGTTGAATATAAATCCTCAACCATCAGGTAATGAAGTAAATGTGGAAGTTACAATTACAAATAACAATACCGGTCATCATGTTCCGACAGGTGTTACAATTCGAAATATGATTTTGCTTGTTGAAGCATTTACCAAGCAGGACAGCACACCTCTTATTTATACCGG
The DNA here is from genome assembly GCA_013285405.1 of Ignavibacteriota bacterium. Taxonomy (NCBI): domain Bacteria; kingdom Pseudomonadati; phylum Ignavibacteriota; species Ignavibacteriota bacterium. Next base: position 1,058,024 of record CP053446.1, read on the forward strand.
AACTCAACTCGTTCATGAACTTGGTGGTATTGGTGATCCTGCCCAAGGTTATTATGCCGGACTTCCGGGAAAGTTTTATTCAAAGGTTAATCATGATTCAAGCGGAAACGGACCAACATTTTTTACTGATGCGACAGGAATTATTTTTGATAATCGGATTGCAGCACTTGATACCGATACGTCGTCATATTCTTTTGAAATACCGGGCGGAGGTGTGGAATATGTTGTTCGAGCAAGGTTGATTTACAGACGTTCGTTCAGGTTTCTTACTGATGCAAAACAATGGCAATATGACGGACACAATAATCCTCTGGAAGATGTAATGCCTCCATATTTCGGACATTTAATGGAAGAAAAAATTTGGGAGTCAGGTGTAACTTCGGTGAGTGGAATACCTTTAATAAATTTCTCGCTTGAACAAAATTATCCTAATCCATTTAATCCAAGCACAGTAATCAGTTATCGGTTACCTGTGAGTAGTGATGTATCATTAAAAGTTTATGATGTTCTTGGAAATCTTGTTGCAACTTTAATTGATGAATTCAAACCAGCAGGAAGTTATGCAGTTGAATTCAGGAGTCATTCTGACGAAGGTCAGAACCTGCCTGCCGGTAGGCAAGGTCTCTCAAGCGGAATATATTTTTATAAACTGCAAGCAGGTTCTTATACTGAAACTAAAAAAATGATACTGATTAAATAATTATTGTTTCACTTTCTTAAGTTAAGGGCACAGGAAGCTGTGCCCTTTTTTATTTAGTTCAACAGCCAGACATTAAATGTTAGGATTGTTGAAAAAAGCAGATAAAAATTATATGGTAAGAGTAATGAAGCAGCTATTGGTGAGAAACGCCAGATAATGAATATGAGAAAGACGAGATTCACAACCAGTAAAAGTGCCTGAAAAAATGCCAGACCAAATTGCTGATGCGAGAAAAAAAGAATATTCCAACCGACAATTAAAACCCCATTCAAAGCAAATAATCCGATCACAAGTCCAAATTTTTTTTCGGTATAATGTCTATTCCATATAATTAATAACGAGAGTGTTGTAAGAATAAATATTATCGTCCAGGTTAAAACCATCATTGTCCCGGAAGGAGTCCAATCAGGAAGATTGATTGTAGAGTACCACACTCTTCCGGTATCAGCAAAGTAAGAAGCTGCGGATGCTGTGATGATCACGAGCAATGGTATTAAAATATAATTCGGTTTAATCTTTGCCAACAGATATTACCTTAAAATTTTTATTATAGGCAAAGAAATAAATAAAGAATAGTAATTGAAGTCAAACACTCATTTTTTCCCAATTACAGTGTACGAACAATTTGCTCAATTGCCTGCGATATATTATCCACTGGAAGCTGACACATTCGGTTTTCGCAAACATAAATCAGGTTTTTTTCTTTTACATATTTACTTTTCATAATTTCAAGCGAGCCATCCTGTTCTCCACCGAACAGAACAATGTTGGGTAAAAAAGTTTTACTGATAGTTTGTTTTGATGATTCAAATTCATCTCCGAAAATTCCAACCTCATAATTTGGGAAGGTTAAATAAGAAGCAACTTGTAACCAGTATGAATGAAAAGCTGGATTATGAATTGTGTATTGTTTAATCACATTTAACATTTTTATTATCAATTCTTCATAAGATTCTTCGTAGAAAAATTTTGAGAGTTTCAGAAACCCTGAAGCAAGAGAAGAATTGGAAGATGGAATTACGTTATCAGAGAAATCTGTTTTGCGTGCAATCAATGGTTCATCAATATCAGAAGTGTAGAAAAAGAAATCGGAATCCTCCTTTTTAAAATGAAGAATAACATAATCGGCTAATTTTTTTGCTGAGTAAATCCACTTCTCATCAAACGTTGCTTCATATAATGAAATAAATGCTTCTATCGTGTAGGAATAATCATCAAGAAATGCATTGATGGTGCTTTTGCCATTTTTATAGTTTCTGGACAATCTTCCATCTGCATTCATCATTTTATTCAAAAGGAAATTGCCATTTTTCAATGCGACATTTAAAAACTTTTTGTCAGTAAAAGCTGAGAACGCATCAACATATCCTTTTAACATCAGGGCATTCCAGGATGTTAAAATTTTATCGTCAAGTCCGGGTTTTACTCTTTCATTTCTTTTATCAAGCAGAATCATCTTTGATTCGTTGATGATATTCTCAAATGTCTTTTCATCCAATTTATATTTACTTAGCAAGTTTTCTTTTTTTTGAGTAATGAAAAGAATATTGTTTCCTTCCCAATTTCCATTCGCAGTAATTGAGAAGTAATCACAGAATATTTCAGATTTTTCTTTCAGAAGATTATCAATTTCGTCTTTCGTCCAAACATAATATTTCCCTTCTTCACCTTCTGAATCAGCATCAAGCGAAGAATAAAATCCTCCTGATTTATCTGTCATCTCTCGTTCTATGAATTCAAGTGTTTCAAAAACAACTTTTTTGTAGAGTTCATTCCCCGTTACTTTAAATACATTGGAATAAAGACTAACTAGTTCTGCATTGTCGTAAAGCATTTTTTCAAAGTGAGGAACTTTCCAAATTTCATCAGTTGAGTAACGGGCAAATCCTCCACCAAGGTGATCATAAATTCCGCCGTTTGCCATTTTATCCAGAGTTGTAGTAACCGCTTCCAGAGCTGTAGAATTTTTTGTGTGGAAATTATAGTTCAAGAGAAATTGATAAATGTTTGGCATTGAAAATTTTGGAGCGCCTTTCGTTCCTCCATTTACAAAATCAATCACAGAAATTATTTTTTTAACAGCTTCATCTAAATCTTCTTTCGTAAATATGTATCCATTTTCTCCAGCACCCGGAATTCCAATTTCATTTATTGCCTTTGTCAGCTTTCCAGCTTCCTGATCAAATGTCTCGGGTTCTTTTTGAAAAAGATCTTTGAAGTAAAGAAGAATTCTTGTCCATTCATTTTTTCTGAAATAAGTTCCTGCAAATACCGGTCTTCCATCAGGGAGTGCAATTACATTTAAAGGCCAGCCACCTCTTCCTGTAATTAAATAAGCTGCATCCATATAAATCTGATCGATATCGGGTCGTTCTTCTCTATCAACTTTAATGGAAACAAAAAAATCATTCATCACTTGTGCGACAGAAACATCTTCGAAAGATTCGTGTTCCATCACGTGGCACCAGTGACAGGCAGCATAACCAATACTTATTATTAATAATTTATTTTCTGTTCTTGCTTTTTCGAGAGCTTCATTTCCCCACGGATACCAGTTGACAGGATTATTTGCGTGCTGAAGTAAATATGGACTTGATTCGCTTGCTAATTTGTTCTTGTATTTCATCGTGCTGAATATTGCTTTCTTTGTGTCTTCGTTAGAATAACTTTACTTAAAGCTAATGAATTGCCACAAAGACTCAAAGACACAAAGATTATGAATCAAAATTTAAGTTCAATTTCGATTGGACAGTGATCTGAACCCATCACTGATGAATGAATTGTGGCTGATAAAATGTTCTTTCTCAGACTTTCACTTATATAAAAATAATCAATACGCCAGCCAACGTTTCGTTCACGTGCTCGAGTTACCATATCCCACCAGGTATATTGTTCAGGTTCGTTGTTAAACAATCTGAAAGTGTCTATAAAACCAGCATCAAGAAATTTATCAATCCATTCTCTTTCCTGAGGAAGAAAACCTGATATAGTGGAATTCTCTTTTGGTCTTGCAAGATCAATTTCTTTATGGGCAGTATTGACATCACCGCAAACAATTATTTTTATGTTCTGCTTTAAAAGTTTTTTGCAATACTTCAAAAATTCTTCGTAAAAATCCATTTTATATTGAAGTCTTTCAGCAGAGGCTTTACCATTCGGAAAATAAATATTAAAGAGAGTGAACTCATCGAATTCCGTAATTATAAATCTTCCTTCGCTGTCAAATTCTTTTTTACTAATTCCTTGCTTTACACTTTTTGGTTTTAGCTTTGTATAAGTAACAACACCGCTGTAACCTTTCTTTTCTGCTGATGAAAAGTATGATTCATATCCATTTACATTTTTAAGGACATCATCAAGCTGATCAGGATGAGCTTTTGTTTCCTGAAGACAGAGAATATCGGGATTTTCTTTTTTAAACCAATCAAGAAAACCTTTTTTCTGAATTGCACGGATCCCGTTAACGTTCCAGGAGAGGAGACGAATTTTTTTCATAAAGGATTTTTTTCTATGGATTTACTTTTTATTACTTATTTCAGATCAGTTAATCATCATTAGAAAAATAAACAAAAATAATTAATTATGGGTAATTGATGTTTAAATGGAACCTTTATACCTTTTAATAGTTAAAACAGTGATAATTATAAGTTAAAGGGATATTATGAAAAAGTTATACGGGATTCTGTCACTTCTTTTTTTTCTTAACACGGTAACCTTGTTCCCGCAAGTCAGTGTTGATTCGATGGACATCACAACGAGTTTTTATGGGCCATTCAATAAAACAACAGTTAAGTTTTATTTGCATAATCATTCTGAAAGGGATAGCATAGGGGGAACTATTGATTTCGATGCTAACAAAACTTCATTTATTGAAAATATGTATCTCGAAATAGATGGTAAATTAAAAAAAGCACATACACTTCAAGCCGGACAGGGAACTACTATATATAATACGATAACAAGAAGACGAATTGATCCGGCATTGTTGCTGAAAACAGGTGAGGGAAAATATTCACTTAGCGTTTTTCCGTTTAGAAAACATCAAACAAGAATTGTTGTAATAGACTACTACTCTATAGTTGAGAGTAGTTCAATCGTTCTACCAGAATGGTATTTCAAAATTGTAAATGCATATAATATAAAAAGCAGAATCAGCTTCTCTTCATTACAGGAAGCAAATGCAGATGTTTATCAAATAAATGGGAATAACTCCGAACTGATTATAGCCGTAAGAACTATCAATCAATTGAGCAGTATAGAAAAACAAATAATTAATAACTCTTCTCTTCTCAAATTTCAATTTGATTTCAAAAAGATAAAAAACGTTCCCAGATATTTTTCGGGTTCGATAAGTTATTACCATCTGAACAGTATACAAAAAGATTCAACATTTTTTAAGCCTCAAACTACTCTCACAGTAACACCTGCTGAAAACTATCCGCCAGATTTTCTAATGGAACTGCGGATATATATTTCTTCACAAGATGAAACACTAAACATATGTGCTTCAGGCCGTGATAGTTTTTTAAATGATTTTCTTAAATATCTGGATAAGCAGGGGAAAATTCATTTAAGTCTGAGAGAAAATATTTCAAATAAGATCCATGATTGCATTCGCGATAATTACAATTGGTTCAAGTCAGAGAATAAATGGAATTATTTTGATAAGGAATTCTCTCTTGTGCGAAATAAACCCGGCAGAAAATTTAAGTATATTGAAATTAATTGTCCTTTTCTAAATAAGTTTGTTGAATATACCGCATCATTTGACAGCAGTATCAATGCTCAGGTTAAGTGCGGATTTCTGAATTCTAATTTATCTAAACTTGTTATTGAAGACGATGAACGCGCTATACAAATCTGGGAAAATGTTACTAAAACCAAATATGGAGATGAGCCAACATATTTTGTTGCTGTAGAAGAAATGCCTGAACCAATTGGTGGAATAGCTGCAATTCAAAATTCGGTCTACATCCCTGCTTCGCTTAAGCCTTATTGTAATTTTAAAATTTACATTCTGGCATTTATTAATAAGACTGGTCATGTAACTTATATGAAACTGATTAATCCCAAATCAGTAATTAATATAGATTCATATAATGTAACTGATTTTAATAATGAAATTGTATCACTCATTGAAAAAGTAAGTGAGTTCGGAATTAGCATTCCAGATTGGAAACCGGGTAAACAAAGAAATGAGCCTGTTCCAGTACAAGTTTCCATCCCTTTAACATTTAAAGTGGATTCAATTGATACCGCTAACAAGGTTACAGAATATGTTTTTGGGGAAAGAGAATTTATTCCTCTATCACTATCTGATTACAAATGCTATCTATTCGAAAATGGTTTCAAGGAACATAAAAGTGTGAAAGTAAATTATAAATCAGATAAATTTTATGAACTTATGATTCAACATCCCGAATTGATAGAAGTTATGTATAAGGCGATATATTTAAGCTCTTGGGATGGAGTAGGATTTATTGTTAATGTCTCTGGCAAGAAAAAATATTATTTAATAAAAAATTAATTGGTGAATATTCTCCAAATCTGAGTAACAAAAAAAGTAACAATTAATCCCATTGCAATCGGCAGAAAAGTGGATATTAGTGTCCACTTAATACTTTTTGTTTCTTTATAAATTGTATAGATAGTTGTTGAACATGGATTATGAAGCAGACTGAAAAGCATCAAATTAATTCCTGTCAACATGGTCCAACCGCCAGCTTGAAGAACAGCAGCGGTATCGGCAGTAGAATCTAGCTCAAACATTACACCGTTCCCAACACCAACTCCGGCAAGTCCAAGATTTGCAACTGTCAGCATTAATATAGTTGGTATTACAATTTCATTTGCCGGAATAGCAATTATGTAAGCTAAAAATATTACTCCATTCAATCCTAATATAAAAGCAAAAGGATTAACCCAGCCAATAAAAATATTTGCAATCGATTGTTCACCAATATTAATGTTTGCAACAAGCCAGATTACAACTCCGGCAGGTACTGCAAAAACAACTGCACGCCAGAGAACGAAAATTGTTCTGTCAATTAATGAAGTATAAAGTGTCTGAAGAATTCTTGGTGGTCTGTATGGAGGAAGTTCCAGACTGAATGCAGATGCTTCACCTTTCAAAACAGATTTTGATAATGCCCAGGATACTATGAGACTAAATACAACTCCAAGAACAGCAATAAATACAACTGCTGCGGCAGAAACAATTCCTGCAAGATACGCCGGGGCTGCAGCACCGATAAAAATAGTTGCAATAAGAATTTGTGTTGGCCATCTTCCATTACACAATGAAAAATTATTTGTAATTATCGCAATTAATCTTTCTCGTGGACTATCAATTACTCGTGTAGCTATTATACCTGCAGCGTTACATCCAAAACCCATCGCCATTGTTAATGCTTGTTTTCCATGTGCACCAACTTTTTTATAAAGATTATCCATATTAAAAGATACACGAGGCAGATAACCAAAATCTTCGAGCAATGTAAATAACGGAAAGAATATTGCCATTGGTGGTAACATTACAGAAATGACCCATGCCATTGCAAGATAAGCTCCATCAATCAAAACTCCATCAAGCCAGAAAGGTAAACCAATACTTGCTGAAAAACTTTTTAGTATCGGATGAACTGTATCTATTAAAAAAGTAGCAATCATACCTGAAGGGACATTCGCTCCCTGAATAGTTAACCAGAAAACTATACCAAGTAAAAGAAACATAATCGGAAAACCGGTATATCGGCTTGTTAATATTCTGTCGAGAGTTTTTTCCCAATTTGCAGATGATTTTTCTTCCGGTAATGTGACAGCACGCTTGACGATGGTCGAAGCATTCGAGTAAATTGATTCCATCAAAGTGTCGTGGAAATTCTCACCTATTTCCCATCGTAAATTATTTGCTGTTGAGAGTATTGCATCGCTATTCTGATTTTCTTGTAACATTTTTATTTTCGTTCTTTTCTGTTGTCATATCATCTTCTGTTGACTTATTTGTCACGAAGACACTAAGACACAAAGATTTATAATATTATCCTTTTGATACCGTCTTTTATTAACGGAACATTAAAGTTTATTAAGTATCCAAATTTTTATTAGTTAATTTAAAATGACTTAAAACTTGAGCTACCCAGACAGAATTAACTTGTTCGATTGCTTTAGTTTCAACAATAACCAAATCTTCAACCAATAAATCCAATCTCAAGCCTTCATCGAATACAATTCCATCATAGACTATTGGAATCTCCACTTGCCTTCTAACTACCAAGCCTGCTTTCTGAAGTTCGTGTGCAAGTGCAATTTCGTAAATCTTTTCAAGCAAACCTGGTTCTAATTCTTTATGAACTTTGAACGCAGCATTCACAATTATTTTCCCTATCCTCTCTTCTTGTTCTGTCAATGGAATCATTTTTCTTTGTGTCTTAGTGGCTTGGTGGCTAAAAATAAATTTATCATCCTGTAGATAACTGAACTAATTCTTGTTTTTTGAGATTTCCTAATTCACCATTTCTAATTGATTCAATAATACTCTGATCTCCCTCCAGCAATCTGAGAGCGACCCATTTGGCATTTGGAAGATTTGGAAATTCTTCGAGAATCATTTTGTTTAATTTCTCTACTGCATAATTAAGTTCTCTTGAATGACTTTTAATTCTGTATGGTTTGCATACAAACTTTCCTGTTGCAACTTCAAATATTGAATTAAGTAACTCGTTCATTCCCTTGTTGTATCTCGCAACCACTGGAATAACAGGGACACCCAAATCTTTTGATAAGATGCGTTCATCAATTTTAATTTGATGTCGTTCAGCTTCATCCATCAGGTTCAAACATAAAACAACTCTATCTGTAATTTCTAAAATTTGCAGGACCAGATTCAGATTTCTCTCAAGACGTGTTGCATCAACTACCGTAACTGTAACATCCGGTTGACCGAATAGGATGAAATCGCGTGCAACTTCTTCATCAGTACTTGTTGAAAGAAGCGAATATGTTCCCGGTAAATCGACTAGTTTAAATTTTTTATTATTGTATTCGAATCCACCTTCTGCACGCGTAACTGTTTTTCCCGGCCAATTTCCCGTGTGTTGTTTTAGTCCGGTAAGGTTATTGAAGACGGTACTCTTTCCAGTGTTTGGGTTACCGGCAAGAGCAACTACAAAATCAAATGTGCTCATATCAATACCAAGTCTTTTTAAATTGCCAGCATTGTGAACCGGGCAAGTCTCGCAATTATTTTCAGCTAGTTTCATATTTAATTCATACCTTCATTTTCTGAAACAAGATAAATTTTATCTGCAAGATTATTTCGAAGAGCAATTGAGGCTCCTTTAATTCTATAAGCAGTCGGATCACCGGAAGCACTTTTCATTTCAGCAACTATTTCAGTTCCCGGAACTACACCAAGATCCATCAATCTTCTTCTCTGCTGACCTCTCAATGCTTTTGAAATTCCAAGCACAATTCCTTTCTCACCAATCTCTAACGAAGACAAATATTTAAACTTACCTTCGATTGTTTTTTCGAATCGTATCGGAGCTACTGTAATGTTTTTTGCAAAGAGTGGTGCCAAAATACATTCTTCACCATTTGCAGTAAACGTTACTCGTTCATTTGTCAATTCTAACATTCTAACCTGCATACCGGGATAAAGACCTTCAGCAACAAGCTGTTGATAAATTGCATCGGGTTCATCTTCAATATGAATAATACTTGCAAACTCACCAAACTTTAAATCTGTTAACGGTCTGCCAGTTTTTATTGGAAGTTCACCGGAGACTGAAGGTATTGGGTCTCCGTGTGGATCAAAAACAGGATTACCTATTTGAGCTGCAAGTGCATCTGCATCGGACGGAGTGAGCTTGTGTTCAAATTCTTCGGCTGAATGATGCCATTGAGTTTCATCAATACCCGTTTCGTCTGCGAGATATTTTTCCCACAACCTGTGCACTCTGATAATTCTAAGAGCATAAGATCTTCCTTCATTAGAAAGTTGCAAAGTTTCATTTTGTGAAGTTAGCAAACCCATGTCTTCAAGTTTCGTAATTAGTTCAGCAGCTTCATCTTCTGAAATCGATAATTTGCCAGCAACACTATTCAGAGTACAACTTACTCCACTATATTCACAATTGTATAGATGTTTCAATGCGTCTTCAATAAGAACTCTTTTAGTATTTTGACGACTTCGTTTCATCCTGGCGAACAATCCTTTACCAGGGTAGAATAATATAACCCCGATTAAAATAATTGCTGTTCCGATTAATAATATTAATAAAGAATCTAACATTTTTATTGAATTGAAAAATTCTGTTTATATACTAAAATAAAAGCTGGTATTATTATCTGACATTTATAGTTCTGAGCATTTTTCATATTCGATTTTTAATAAAGTGTGTAACAATTTTTAGAAAAGACAATTACTTTAATGCGAACAGTCTCCAAATCCGAGTTAAGAAAAAGATTATTCCGTTTTGATTCTTTTTATGAATATTGATACAAGATTCTTCCGGCATTTTATGCTTCAAACACTTTTAATCAATTACTACACCTCAACCGGTATTGCCAATACAGGAATTCTTACTCTGTGTCTTAATTCATCCACAGTCGCACCATAAATTATATCTTTTACCATCTTATGCCCATGACTGCCAACAACAATTAATTCAATATTTTCTTTCTTACAAACTTTTGCTATCTCTTTTTCAGGATTGCCGCCGCAGATTATGGCATGAGTTATAAAATCATCAATGTTATGCTTATGAGCAAAATCATTTATATATTCGTTCATCTTTTTAGCTTGTTCATCGGCTACAAGGTCACCAATAAATCTTCCTGTAACTGATTCTACACAGTGGATTAAATAGATTTCGCCGGATAAATTTTTTAAGAATGGTCTGACTCCTTTCATAATCTGCTCATCTCTTGCGGATCTTCCTTCTAATGCAATTCCAATTTTCATAACTGATTCCCTTTTTATTATTGCTGCAGGAATTTTTCTTGCATAAGCTAGTGGTTTTTTGATAAACAGTTCTTCTATTTTTTCGAGTTCTGCTTTCTTGAAATACGGTTCAATGATGATCCAGAAGAGCAGCAATACAAGAAAGACAATAACAGGAGTTACAACAAATTTAAATATTGTTCCCGTAATACCCGAATCGGAAAAGTTATGAATGGAAAAATTATAAACTAATTCCAGATTCATGATTATAATAAACCCAGCCGCGATCCATGCAAGAATTTTCACTAAGTACCTTGAAGCAAATTCATTCATTTTATTTTTACTGGATGTAAAATGAAGTAATGGAACTATTGCAAATGGAAGCTGAAGTGATAATATCACTTGTGAAAGTACCAGAAGCGAATCAACAGAACTGTCTCCCGAAATTTTTATTACTATTACTGTAGGAATTATTGCGAGTAAACGGGTAATAATTCTTCTCAACCAAGGACGTATCTTTATCCCAACAAATCCTTCCATAACAATCTGCCCGGCAAAAGTTCCGGTAATTGTTGATGACTGACCTGCTGCAAGAAGTGCAACTCCAAAGGCAATCGAAGCAAATTTATTTCCAAGCAGAGGCGCTAATAATGCATGAGCATCAATTAGGGATGCAACTTCTGAATGTCCCGTATTAAAAAAAACTGCTGCAGCCAGAATTAGAATTGCGGCATTAACAAAAAAAGCTGAATTCAATGCAACAATTGAATCTATAAGATTAAATTTGTTTGCATCCTTTAAACCTTTTTGTGTTCTTTTTACATTCCTTGACTGCACAAGTGCAGAATGTAAATAAAGATTATGAGGCATAACCGTTGCGCCAATTATACCGAGTGCAACATATAATTCATTGCCGTTAAGCATTGAAGGTATAAACCCTGAACCAATTGCAATAAAATCAGGTTTAGATATAATCATTTCAAATGCAAAGCATACTCCAATCGTAGCAATAAGTGCTAATATGAAAGCCTCCATCTTTCTTATTCCAAATGATAACAGAAACATTAACAGAATAACATCAAACGCAGTGATTATCGTTCCCCACAACATAGGAATCCCGAACAATAAATAAAGTCCGATCGCTGATCCAATAACTTCAGCAAGATCACACGCAGCTACAGCTAATTCGCAAATAATCCATAAAATATAATTTATTGGTTTTGGATAGTGATCTCTGCAAGCCTGAGCCAGGTCGCGCCCAAAAACAATTCCAAGTCTTGCCGAGAGTGATTGAAATAAAATAGCTATTAAATTAGCAAGAAGTATTACCCAGATTAATTTATATCCGAATTGAGAACCGCCAGCTAAGTCTGTTGCCCAGTTTCCAGGATCCATATACCCGACAGCGACCATAAATGCTGGTCCGGTAAAATAAAAAAGTCTCTTCCAGAAACCAGAAGAATGGTTTACATCAACTGAAGAATGTACTTCCGAAAGCGATTTGTTTTTTGTTAATTCCTGGTAACTCATACGTAAACTATTGTTTAGCTACTTCTACAAAAACGTTTTCAGCAAGCTTGTGGCTAATATTGCAGTCTTTCCCTTTTACAATGATATGCATAGACTTATCAAAGTTTCTGACTTCAATAAGATTTATAATTTCATTCAATTCTATTCCAATTTCACTGATATAATTGAGAAAACTCTGATCAAAATCATTAACCCGAACAACTTTAGCACTTTCTCCTACTTTCAATAATGATAGAGGAATGTTATTCTTTAGTTTTGGGATTCTGCCTTCTTTCGTGGGAATCGGATCACCGTGTGGATCGAATTCAGGAAAGTCAAGCATTTCTTCCATACGATCAATTAATTCATCTGAAGACGAGTGTTCAAGATTTTCTGCTTCGTTGTGTACTTTATCCCATGGTAAACCAACTATCTGATGTAAGAACAATTCCCAAATTCTATGACGTCTCACCATGTTTTTCGCATACTCTTCACCACTTTTTGTAAGTCTTGTTCCTTTGTAACGTTTATAATCAACATAACCTTCATTGGAAAGTTTGCGAAGCATATCCGTCACGGCTGCTGCTGATATATTAAGCCGTTCAGCGATCTGGTTTACTTTTATTTCACCGCTGCTGTCTGCTGATTTATAGATTACACTTAGGTAATCTTCTTTTGATATATTTTTCATAATTAAGTTTATTGTTGATTCAATCTTAAGCATACTTAAATTTAAAGTCAAGCAACTTTAATTAAAATATTTACAATTTTAACAAATTTCGAAGGATAAGCCTTTAATTTTATAAAGTAGTGAAATGGAGAAAGTGAATCTAACTCTCGATTCCTCTTCTGGAAGTAATCCCCTTTTGGTAATAATGTTTAATTTCCTGCATCTCAGTCACAAGGTCTGCTAAATCAATTAATTCCTCAGGACAATATCTCCCGGTAAGAATCAATTCAACATTTTCTGGTTTCGATTTGATGAACTCAACAATATCTTTTGTTTCAAACAGTTTGAAATATATTGCCACGATTACTTCATCAAGAATTATTATATCATAATCTCCACTTAACATTTTATCTCTTGCTGTTTGTAATCCTCTTTTTGCTTTTGTTAATTCTTCTTCACTAGGTAATTCTTTTTTGTAAACGAATTCATCTCCGCCGAATTGTTCAACCGAAATCAATTCAGATAAATGCTTAAGACTTACTAATTCACTGTAAGGATATTCTTTCATAAATTGTGCGATGTAAGACTTCAAACCAAAACCAGCAGCACGAACTGCCTGCCCGATTGCGGCGGTTGACTTTCCTTTTCCGTTTCCGGTATAAATCTGAACGAATCCTTTTTTTAGTTTGTTCATGGATTTAACTTTTTGGAAAATCTTTATGGCTCATAACTCTTTCCGCCTGATTAAGATGCCGCTCATCGTGCTTCGAAATTATAATCAATACATCTCCCAAATTCATTCTCAATAATTTATTAGCCGGTGAACTTAGTTTTGTTTTTCTAATGTTCAGATGTTTCATTTTCTTCGCAAGTTGAGTCAGATTTTCAGAGGATTTAAAATAATTGTCAATGATATTTTGTGAGATACTGCTTGCATCCGGATAAAAGACTTTAAAAGTTTTTATTTTTCTGACGTTTGACGGATCAATACCTTTAGCTATCATTTTTCCAACAAAACTTTGCTTATACGGAAAATCTTTTTCTTCAGCATCAGAGACTGATTTCAGAATTCTTTCAATTTTATTTAAATAAAGCTTATTTGAATTTACAAGATGGGATATACATTCACCAATACTCCAGGAATCGGAACTTGGTTTCCAATTAAATTGGTTTTCGGATAGCTGTGAAAATGTTTTTAATACTCTTTCAGTATTAGTTTCGGTTGCTTTTATACAATCCTGAATTATTTGGTGTGAACTCAATGAAGACTCCGACTAAAAAATTATTTCGGAAGGAAAGTTAAACTTTTAATGTGAATGTTTCGCCAATATCCCAAAGCCCGACTTTGATCTGGTAATGTTTAATTGTGCGAGCCAACCAGTTTAATGGTTCGAAAATCATTTCGCCGCTGTCAAATGTTTTGGTGTGAATAGGAATAAAATATTTTGCGCCGAGATGATATTCAGCCATTACCAATGCTTCTTCTGGTGTACAGTGATATTTTCTCCATGGTTTATAAGCACCGATTGGCATGATTGCAATATCTACATTTTCCTCTTTGTGCTTTTTAAATTTATCAGCGAAAGTTGTATCACCGCCAAACAAAACCTTCTTGCCGTGTCTTTCCATAATAAAACCATTGAAGCTTCTGCCATCTATAAAATAGCCTGCTGATCTATCTTTCTCTCCCGGATAGCGCCATCCGAAATGCTGGACTTCAACACCTTTAAAATGTATTCCGTTAATATTAATTTTTTCATCCCAGTCAACTACACTTATTGATTTCCATTTTAAATCTTCAACAACATCTTTAGTATTATATGCAACTATGCAATCAAGTTCAACGGGATATTTTTCTGTTAATGCTTTCAAAGTTTTATAATCCATATGATCCATATGTGCATGCGAAAGTAATACAATATCGGGTTTGGGAATATCTTCAAGCATCAATGCTGGCAGACTTGCCCGTCGTGGTCCAAGTATATAACCTTCAAAATAAACTCCGACAGCTTCAAAGAATACCGGATCTGTAAGAATATATTTCCCCAAAAAATTAATAAGAACAGTTGCGTGTCCAATCCAGGCTATATTAATTTCATCATCTTTCCATTTTTCTAATTTCGGTCGTGATGAAGGAACAATCATATCAGCAACAGAAGGAGAAGTATTCATCGCTTTAATAATTTTGGGAGTCAGAATCATCGATCCTGCTCCAACGATTACGCTGCTCTTTAAAAATTTTCTTCTATCCATTTATTCTATTCTGTTAATCAGTTAATTATATAATATTTTTTTAAGCCAACAATCGGAATTAAAACACATTTCATTGATTATGTGTTTGATAAAATTTAGTTTGCATTTGTAAATAAATAATAAATATTTTAACAAAATGATAGACATTCTTATTTCTCTGATAATTGCCGGAATTGCCGGCTCAATTGCACGTTCTCTTTCCGGATTCAGCCGCGGAGGATGTATAATCTCAATCGTAGTTGGTTTTATTGGCGCATTTATCGGAACCTGGCTCGCACGAGAAATGCAACTTCCCGATCCAATTAGTATAACAATCCGGGGAACAACTTATAATTTATTGTGGACGATTATCGGTGCTGTTATTTTCACTGCAGTGCTTAGTTTAATTACACCCGGGAAGAACAAATAGAAAATTTCAATGGGTAATAATTATAAAGGTTCCAAAAAAGAAACCGAATCTTTGAACACTTATATTAAGCTGATTCGTTCGGCGGATTCAATAAGCTCAAAAATAAATCTTGAACTAAGCAATTACCGATTAACTGAAAGTCAATTTGGGGTTTTAGATGCTATCTTTCACCGGGGACCAATGAAGCATCGGGAATTGGGCAAAAAAATTCTTAAAAGCGGCGGTAACATTACAATGGTAATTAATAATCTTGAAAAGCGTGATTTGGTTCAGAGAAGAAGAAGCGAGAAAGACAGAAGAGAATTTATTATCCATCTAACACCAAAAGGGAGAAATAAAATCAAGGAAACGTTACCGATAATTGTTAAAAAGATTAAAAAGCATTTTGAAATTTTGAATAAAGATGAACAGAGAGAATTACAGGAGCTGTGTAAAATTGTCGGAATGCAAATCAGAAAATAGATTATACTTTCAGTTTGTATTCTTCAAATATTATGGGAAGTATTTCTCCTGCTTTTCCAAAATAAGAATAATTCACCGATGATGATATTTCTGTTTCTTCCAGATTTATTTCCACGATTGCTGCACCACTAGCTTTAGCTGTATAAACTAATCCGGCAGCAGGATAAACAACTGCTGAAGTTCCAACGACAAAGAAAACATCTGCTTTCATTGCTGCAAGTTCACCTCCCCGAAACTGATCCTCGGGAAGAAATTCTCCAAACCAAACTACACCTGGACGAATCAAACCACCGCAATCACATTTAGGGACTCCGTGAGAGAAGTCTAATTCTTCATCGTGATTCTTCTTACAACTTATGCAAAAATTTTTTTCAATGTTTCCGTGAAGTTCAAAAATCTTTTTGCTGCCCGCTCTGCGATGAAGATTATCAACATTTTGAGTTACAACGGTGACATCGTCGAAGTGGTTTTGCATTTCTGCAATTGTCAGGTGGGCTGCATTCGGTTTTGCTTCGTGAACAATTTTTCTTCTGTAATTGTACCACTCCCAAACAAGTTCGGGGTTTCTCATAAATGCATCAAAGTTTGCAAGTTCTTCTGGTTTGAACTTATTCCACAAACCTTCTTTCCCTCTGAAAGTAGCAATTCCACTTTCAGCAGAGATTCCCGCACCTGTGAAAAAAACAATTGATTTTGCTCCCTTGAGAATATCAATCAGGCTTTTATCAATCTTAATTCCCATATAATCTCTCTCAAAGACATTTTTAATTTTATTTCTTATGTGGACTTAAACTGATAATTGTATAATTTTTATTGAACTCCTACGGAGTTCGGTTTTAAAAGAGATTTTTCCCACTACTACAGATATTCAACTCCTAACGGAGTTGTTTTTTCTCTTCCTCCGCCTAAATAATAAATTTTCCGGATTAAATTATACTTTGGTTTCCTCGCTCCAGAGGAGCGACATATTTATATGAATATAAACCCTAAACAAACCCGCACTCCGTTAGGAGTGCAATATTCCCCTTATATTAATTTTTATCAAAAAAATCGAAAGAGTTCTCAATCGGATTTTCAGAATAAAAATCTAAATTTAATAATCACTCGAGTTCTTTATTTACCTCTTTTAAAAGCTGTTTAGCTTCTTTCAGATATTCATCATCATCTTCAAGAACAAACGGTGCGCTTTCAACTTTTAAAAGATTCTCTTTTGCAAGTTCATATTCATCTTCTTCGATATACGCTTTAGCAAGGTCAAGGTAAAACATTCTCATATTTGGTCTTAACTTAATCGCATTTTGAAATTCTCTTATTGCAACTTCCATGTCTCCCCAGCCTAATCCTAACGGAAGTCTGAGCAGATAAGCTTTCTCACAAACTTTTGCATGAGCTCTTGCAAGAACATAATGTGCAAGTGCCTGGATATAATTTCCACCATTATTGAGTTGGATTGCTCTTTCACAATCATCTTTAACATCATTCACAGTTCCGATGGCAGAAAAAACTCCTTCGAACAAAGCGATGCGTCCTTTTACAATCGCTCGTCTAACATAATTTACAGATTGATCTGGTGCAAGTTTAACAGCACTGTCAGCATAAGTAAGTGACTCTTTATATTTATTAAATTTTGCTTCTTCCTGCTTATCATTTCCTTCGGGCATTTTGTTTGCAATATCTACTAATGCTCTGCTTATTCGCCACATAACTTCCCAGTTTGCGGGTTTTAGCTTGTCTGCTTCTTTATAAGTCTCCAAAGATTTCTGATGCTGAAATTCAGTGTTGTATTTGTCTCCTTCCTTAATTAATTCTTCAAATGCTTGAGCAAGAAGACAGTGACTCAAAAAAACATAAAATAGAATTGCCAGAAAAAATGTAGAAATTTTCATGTCTCTCCTTTGCTTTAATCGAACAAAGATTTTTTTGTATTTTCTTCAGGAATATTCTCGAAGTTAAATTTATAAAGATCGGTATCAGCCAGATGAATAAACTTTGTCCAGTTTGAATCCGGTTTTAATTCTGATTCGACTGCATTTTTGTATGCATTAACTTTGGCACTTAACTCATCCGCCTGATACAACGTTATTGCTTCAGCAGTTTTTGGAACGACAGGTGAAGCATGTTCAAGTTTTCCCTGATGACTTAGTATTAAATGAATAAGATTGTTCTCCAATTCTGCAGTGAAACCCGGAATTTTTTTTATTTCATCACGGACAAGATTTGAAGCAATTACAATATGTCCGATAAGTTTTCCTTTATCAGTGTATTCAAATGCTGAGTAAAATGCAAGTTCTTCAATCTTACCAACATCGTGCAGCATGGCTCCCGAAACCAGTAAATCTCTATTGAGTTCCGGATGAAATTCACACATCAGTTCACAAATTTTGATTATCTCAAGAGTATGTTCAATCAAACCATGGATATAAGCATGATGCCAGGATTTTCCTGCGGGTGCTGTTGAAAAAAGTTCAAACCTGATTCCGCTAAAAATTTCTGATAGCAATTTATTAAGATGTTTGTTGGAAATATTTTTAATCTTTTGATTGAATTCTTTTTTCATCTCTTCCGGATTACGTTTTGAGTGCGGAAGAAAATCTTTTGGAAATACTTTATCTTTTTCAACAGCTAATCTGATTGATGAAACTCTTATCTGCAGAGAACCTTGAAATTCTTCAATTGTACCGGTTACTTTTACGACATCACCAACTTTTCCTTTTGCAGCAATCTCAGCAAATCCTTCCCAAATATTTGCATTCATTGAAGTTGATTTATCACCAAGTTCAGTAGAAAGAAAATCGCGGTCATTTTTTGTGCTGCGCAATTCAATTCTTCTGATTAACAGGAAGTGATCAACCCTGTCATTTTTTATTAAAGTTTTTAGTTCTGGCTGTTTCATTGATCAGAAATTAATTTATTGGTTATACAAACTGATGTCATTTTTTCAGGCTTATTTACTAACTAAATATCAGAGATTCAATTTTATCATTGAGAAGTTCAGTAAGTGCCGGCTTATCCTTAATTATTTTAACATTAAGTTCCTGATAAGCACTAACCACGTCTTCTGAAGCAGAATCAATAAAAACAATAAATGGAATCCTTATGTTTTTATGCTTGTTGATTGTTGATTTTATAAGTTGAAGACCATCCATTAATGGAAGATCGTGTTCAATTACTACAAGTGATGGTGATTTAGAAGATATTATTTCAATCGCTTCAAATCCATTTTCAGCTTTAAGAATCTGAAGATTCGGATAATTATTTTTAACTCCGTCTTCAATCTCTTGCAGAGCTTCTGCGTCATTAATAACAAGCAGGATATAGCTTTCTGCAGATGGCAAAGTGAAATGAAATTCACTTCCCTTCCCTTCAGTGGAAAAAAACCATATCTCACCGCCGTGCTTTTCAACAATAAGTCTTGAAAGTATAAGACCAAGTCCGCTTCCTTTTTCGCCTTTGGTTCCTTCGGTAGAAAAAAGTTTTCCGATATTAAAAATTTTATCGCGATTAATTTCTGAAATCCCGACGCCTTTATCCTTAATAATAAATTCAGTGAAATTATTATTGTAAATATTTGCGGATATTTCTACCGATTCGTTTTCATGCGAATACTTAATTGCATTACTAATAATATTCATAAATATTTTTGTTACCAGCCGTTCGTCAGCATCAATATGAAATGAATCCGGAATGTTGACATTTATATTTATATTTTTTCGAAAAGCCTGTGCTGTCAGATAGGATATGCATACATACGTAATATTCAAAGCGTGGAGTCTCTGTATATCTGTCTTTACTTTACCAGTCTGTATTTGAGACCAGTCAAAAAGATGGTTAATGAGTCTGAGCTGATTATTTGAAGAATCATAAATAAATTTTACATACTCAGCTTTATCTTTATCAGGAAGTTTTGTTTCGTTAAGAATAATTTCCGCAAAACCGAGAATACTTGTAAATGGTGCACGAAGATCATGCGAAAGTACGGACAGAAAACTATCCTTGGATGAATTGATTAACTCAAGCTGCTGATTTTCAATCTTCAAATTTTCTACTGACTGAATGTATTCCGAAACATCAGATATCACTCCAATTTTGTTTATGACTTTCCCATTCTTATCTGACACTAATTTAATTTTCTCAGATACATTAATGATCCTGTCATCTTTCCTGATTATCCGGTAATCTAACTTTATAGTTTTTCCTTCAGGGTTCAGAAGCCATTTATCAAGAGATTTCCGGTACGATGTTACGTCATCTCCGACAATTATTGATAACCAGCCGCCACGTTCACTCAACTCAGTTGTTGAATAACCCGTAACAGCTAAGAAGTTATCAGAATACGTTATGGACGAATCATTTGCATCTTCAACCCAGAAAAATAAATCATCGAAATGTTTAAAGACTTCATCAAAGTTGAAACCTGCACTTTTTTTCTTTTTGACCAAAGATTTAACGACAATCCTCTGCTTTCTTTTCTAAAAAACATACTTCAATAATAAAAAATAATTCTAACTTATAACAGAAATTAAGTTGGCACTGAAATTTAATATGTTTGAAATTGTTGTTTTAAAAAATATTTAACGACAATATCAATTTATGAAAGAATAATGGGAAATGATCAAACACAATATGCAACTGGATTATCTTACCGTTATTTGTTTATAAATGGTTTTATGTAATCTCATAAGAACTAAAAATTTCCGACTAAAAATTTTCCAGCCAGATTTTCCTGTTTGATTTGCCTGCATCTTCCGATTACATTTGAATTAAACATTCAGGGAGCTAACATGTTTACTAAAATTACTTTTCTCGCCTTATTAATTATATCGACTATCTCTGCAAAGAGTGGTGTTATATCCGGAAAGGTTACCGATGCTGAAACCGGAGAAGTTTTAATCGGTGCTAATGTCATAATATTAAACACAAATTGGGGTGCCGCAACTGACATCGAAGGATTCTTTAAAATAAAATCTGTTCCCCCGGGAATCTATGAACTGAAAGCATCTTATATTGGTTACTCTTCACAAACAATTAAAGATGTCAAAGTAATAGCTTCTGATAGTCTATTTATTGAGATAAAACTCAAAACTGATTTTAATTTATCAGAAATATTAGTCGTTGAATCAAAGCCGACTACGAACAAATATTCAACGAATTCATGTAAAGTCACAAACTCAGAGTTTATTCAAACTCTGCATATACGCGGTGGTCGAGGC
Source organism: Ignavibacteriota bacterium (assembly GCA_013285405.1). Lineage (NCBI taxonomy): Bacteria > Pseudomonadati > Ignavibacteriota > Ignavibacteriota bacterium. The sequence continues at coordinate 1,079,183 of CP053446.1, forward strand.
AGTGAAGTACTTTATTATATTGAAGGAACAAATATTCAAGTCGGAGGTTATTCAGCAGAATTTAATCAGTGCTTGCAATCTGGACCATCAAATACGGAAGAGTACAGCACAATTGTTGAAAACGAATTCCTTAATGCATTCAGCAATCCGCTATCAACATTTTCAATAGACGTTGATGCAGCATCATATAGTAACGTTAGAAGATTTATTGATGCCGGACAACTTCCGCCAAAAGATGCAGTGAGAGTGGAAGAATTTATTAATTATTTTGATTATGATTATCCTCAACCAAAAGGTGAAGATCCGTTTTCGTTATTTACAGAACTCGGTGTTTGTCCATGGAATGAAAATAATTATCTGCTCCATGTTGGCATCAAGGGAAAAGAATTGATGGATGAAGAAAGAACAGATTGCAATCTTGTTTTCCTTCTGGATGTTTCAGGCTCGATGGTGCCAGAAAATAAACTTCCACTTGTAAAGAAAGCATTTAAGTTTCTTGTAAAAAACTTAAAACAAAATGATAAAATTGCAATTGTTGTTTATGCTGGTTCTGCCGGACTTGTACTTCCGGCAACTTATGGATATGAGAAAGATAAAATTTTTTCTGCACTTGAAACGTTAAATGCGGGTGGTTCAACAGCCGGTGGTGCCGGAATACAACTGGCTTATAAAATTGCTAAAGAAAATTTCATTGTTGGTGGTAATAACAGAATAATTTTAGCAACCGATGGTGATTTTAATGTGGGTGTTTCCAGCACTTCGGAACTTGTTAAAATGATTGAAGAAAAAAAGAGATGAAGGAATTTTCCTTACACTACTCGGTTTCGGAATGGATAATTATAAAGATGGAAGATTGGAAGAATTAGCAGACAAAGGCAATGGCAATTATTATTATATCGATAATATTCTCGAAGCTAAAAAAGTTTTTGATCACGATTTAATGGGAACACTGTTTACAATTGCGAAGGACGTTAAAATCCAGATTGAGTTCAATCCTTTCAAAGTTGAAGAGTATCGATTAATTGGTTATGAGAATCGTTTGTTGAAAAAAGAAGACTTTGCTGATGATAAAAAAGATGCCGGCGAGCTCGGTGCCGGACATACTGTAACGGCTCTGTATGAAATAGTACCTGCTAAAGTAAGATTAATATCAAATGAGTATGAAGATTTGAAATATCAGACAAGTAAATTAACTAACGAAGCTAAGGACTCAGATGAATTACTAACGTTGAAATTAAGATTTAAACTTCCTGATAAAGCTAACAGTAAGTTGATAACATCTGTTGTTTACAATAGAATATTTTCGCCAGATTCGCTCTCTGAAAATTTTAATTTCAGCTCTGCAGTCGCAGGTTTCGCAATGCTGCTTCGAGATAGTAAGTTCAAAGGTCAAGTCGATTATAAAATGATTGAAGAACTTGCAGAAAATAATCTGGGTGATGATAAATATGGATACAGAGATGAATTTATTTCAATATTAAAACGTGCAAAGAAATTAAGTGAGGGGCTTTCTTTGTTAGAGGATGGAAAATAAAGCTTTAACTGATACCTTAGCTCGTAGTGATAGTAATGGAAATGATTAAACAACAAAAACTTTTGCGATATCAACAAGAAGTGACGGTTGGTTAAATAATGCGGTTGTGAATAATCTTCCAAGCGTTCTTTTTTCATAAGGAATTTTATTGAAGGCGTGTGCAATGTTGTTAAACTTCTCATCCGAAAAATTGTATATGCCTTCTTTAATCCTGTTGAAGGTTTCGTGACGTTTACCAAGTCTTTCAGACCAGGCTTTGTCGTAAGTTAAAATATGATCAAGCTTGTTCATTTTGATTGCTTCGGCTGCGATAGTTCCGGCAATTTTTCCGCCGATCATTCCAGAAGCAATCCCTCCACCACTTAAAGGATTAACCTGTCTTGCTGCATCACCAACAAGCATAATTCCCGGAGAAGAAATTTTTTTAAGTGTGATTGCACATGGAACTCCGCCAGCAATTTTTGTCAGAACAGGTGCATTCGGATAATGCTTGTTCATAAAATCATCAAGAAAAGATTGAGCAGATTTTTTCTTACCAACTAATCCGCTGACACCAAGTCCAATATTTGCTTTGTTATGTCCTTTGGGAAATACCCAGAAGTAACCATTTGGTGCAACATCTTTCCCGAAGAAAAAATAGAGTGTGTTTTGATCAACAGGAATATTTGCCGCAGTAATTTGAACAGCGCTTTCCATATCACGGAAATCAATATAAGTATCGAGTCCTGCCCAGCGACCAACACGTGATTCAACTCCATCTGCAGCTATTACAACTTTTGCTTTGATTTCTTTTTGTTCACCATGATATTCATATTTAACACCAGATACTTTTCCATCATCAAACAGCAAGTCATTCACATAAGCACGAGTGAGAATTTCAACACCTGCATCTGCGGCAGTTCTCGCAAGTTCATAATCAAAAATTCTGCGTTCAAGTACATAACCTGCTTCTCCGAAATCAAGAATTACTTCTGTTTCATCTGGTGCATTAAATGAAAACTTGCTGATCTTCGCAGCAATCCATTTATCATCGGAAGAAATAAATTCTTCAACACCAACTTTACTGATTGCTTCTCCGCATCGAACAGGATATCCAACGTCTCTATCTTTTTCGAGCATCAAAACAGAAACACCTCGTTCAGCAGCAAAACGAGCAGCCATACTTCCGGCTGGTCCGGCTCCAACTACTATTATGTCGTACTCTTTTTTCATCATCTGGGTTAATCAGTTTGATCTGCGTCATCTGCGTTCCATTGTTTTTAATAGAACGCTGATTTCGCTGATTGAGCAGATTTTCGCTGATTACTCCATAACCCCTTCTCGATTAAATTTAATAACCTCTATAGGACAACTCCAAACACACTTGGCACAATTAGTACAACGCGGATCGATAATAAATATTTCTGCTTCTTTTAATTCGATTGCATCTTCGGGACAAACTCCAACACAACATCCGCAGAAGTCACACCTATCCGGAAGGATTTCAATCATTAACTTGCCTGTTTTTGCCTGACGGTATTGCATACCAATTAAAAATGAAAAATTAACAATTAAAAATTTGACAGATTCAAATTAAGGAAAGTGGTTGAGAGATTAAAACTAAGTTCTTTTAGTTAGATTAAACTCAAGACTGATTGATTCAGGTTCAACGTTAAAGTTCAATTCGAGCGGGTTGGAATTATCCGATAAATGATATGATAAATTTTGCGGAAGAATTTTCAACTCAAAATCTTTAATTATTTCGTACTGGGTCGAAAAGACAAATACTCTGGAACTATTTTCATAATTGATTACTTTGATGATATAAGTTTTGTCTTCATCATAAAATGTTTTAGCAGATACTTTCGGTTTATCTTCTTCAGATGCTGCTGCCAGAACAAGGTTATTTGATTTTCTTTGGGCGAAGTGCTCTTCTACCGGATAAAGATAAATAATATTAAGGTGTTTATAACTATCAATTCTCGATGCAAGTTTTTGCTTAACTTCAATCGGCAATTCATCAATCAAAGAATTTTTCAAAGAAGAATAAAACTCGATCTCATTATTAAAATCTTGTGAGTTCATCAGAAATTCCTTCTTCTCCTTTGAAATTAACTCCGGATAAAAAACATAATTGAAAATATCTTTTTCTGTTAACTGCATCTTCATATTTATTTATTGTTCTCTTAATTGCTATATATTTGAAAAACCTGATGATTCGGAAATAATATTGAGTGCAATAATTATTCCATTAACTGATCAGCGATATTCTGCTTCAGTAATTTTGATAAATATTCGAGAATGTTATGGTATTTCTGCTTATAACATTCTTCTGTTAGCCCATCAAAATGTACTGATAGATATTTATACAATCCCGGATTAACTCCGCCGTCTTTTAAATCTTCAGCCATATCTTTAATTGTTCTTCTGAATATTTTAACTTCCTCTTCAGACAACTTTCCCTTTGTCAAATAAGTTTCATTCAATTTCTTAAAAGTATTTTCTACCGCAAGATTAATCACAGTATTAATCTCAAATGTTTCGCTTTGTTCTTCAGTTGATTCGCTGACTTTGTAAAGAGCTATGTTTAATTCTTTAAGTTTATATATCAGTGCATTGAATGGAATGGCTGAAGAATAATCAGTATCGTTTGAAATGTAATTAAATAAATTGCTAAATAATTTGATCTTATCTGTAAATAACTCCGGCGGTAACTTTTCAAACTCATCGATTGGAATATTTTTACCACCTAACTCATTGTGATCTGAATTTATAATATAAATAGTACCAAGATAGCTGGCTTTTTTATAATCGTGTTTTTTGATCAGGTAATTAGCTGAATCCATAATTTTTGAAAAGATAGGGTCGGATTCTCTTAATATAAACGATATATGCTGTTCGACTCTTTTCTGAATGAGTTTATTTAAAAAGTATAACGCATCATCTTCAGTTTTAATTGGCGGCTGCCAGGAATTGAATGCAGATGTAATTGTGGTAAACTTTCCATTTTCATCACTTAAAAAAAGAGAAGCTATCGAATCGATTGCAACATCATCCAAAGAAAGTTCATCTCTTAAAATAATATTATGTACTTTTTTATAATTAAACCGAAGCACGTTCAATGCTACTTTATAACATATCTCAATCAATCTGTTCAAAGATTGCTGAGAATCCAGAGATGGGAGTAGTTGCAGAATTCGGTAATCTTTTTCCATTTTACTGTAGGAAATTTAGTAAGTTTTAAGCCAAATCTGAATTTTATTGCGCTTATCAACGCATCAAATATTTATTATATTTGCATTAAAAAAGGAATATCAATATGAAAAAATATCCTAGAATTACCGTTAATCCTCAAAAGATGGGAGGGGAACCTTGTGTTAGAGAATTACGAATGCCTGTCGCTACAATATTAGCTATGATGGCTGAAGGACGGAATGCAGACGACATTCTAAAGGAGCATCCCGAATTAGAACGTGAAGATATAAATGAAGTCCTAAGCTTTGCTTCTGAATTAATAACTGATGTTACGCAGAAAAGCAATTAGCAAAGAGATGACATCTTTATTTTTTATTAAATATTTAAACAAAAGTAACATTGACATTCCAATTTAAGTGCTTATTTAATCTATAAAAAGATGTCATCTCTCCATTTTGCGTAAGGTGAGTTAATAAGATTCAGAGAATTACCTTTAGCTGTGCAATGAAGTTTCTGATTGATAATAATTTGTCCCCCTTATTATCTATTCAATTGAATGAAGCAGGATTTGATTCAGTTCATTAAAGAGCTTAGAATGCAAACCTCAAGCGATGAGCAAATTTTTCAAAGAGCTTATAAAGAAGAAAGAATTATAGTTTCTGCTGATACCGACTTCGGATATATCTTATCTCAATGGAAGTAAAGTCTTCCTTCTGTTATTTTGTTCCGACACTTTTCAATGTTGCCTGATAAGCAAATTGTTCAGCTTCTACCAGTAATTAATACATTCAATAATGATTTACTTAAGGGTGTTCTTATCATCATAGAGCCGGATAAAACCAGAATTAAAAACCTGCCGTTCTAAATCTTTCTTAATATTCATTCTCCCTGCACTCCGTTCATTTTAAAAATTTTATTTTAATACTCTTATGCAGCAATAATCGGATGGTCTATCTTACGACTTGCATAAATCAATGCAGCTTTCAAATCCTCTTGTTCAAGATCAGGCATTTCTTCAATAATATGTTCACTTGACAAACCAGCAGAATAAAGTTCAAGTATGTCTGATACACGAATTCTCATACCTCTGATGCAAGGCTGTCCTCCACATTTTTCAGGATCCGAAGTAATTCTTCTAATTATCTCTTCCATTCATTTCCTTAAAACTTTAGTTGGAAATTTTCAATTATTATAAGAAAGGGCAAATAAAGTAATCCCTATTTAATTTCTCCCTTGGGGATTTCCCGAAAGAGATACCTTTGGCAAGGAGGGCTTCATTATAAAAAAATTTGATTTTATTGAGAGAGGTTTTCCGAAAGATAAGTTATTCCAATTATACAGTTAATAACAATCAAATCTAATTTTATAACTAATAAGAAAGGTGTAGCATGAAAATAATTCTAACAATGTTGTTTTTACTTTTAATAACACAACTAATAACTCTGGCACAGCCAACCCAAGGATTAATTGCATATTATCCTTTTAACGGTAATGCTAATGATTTAAGTGGGAATGGAAATAATGGAGCAACAATTGGTGGTTGCGATTGGGTGCAAGGAGTTACTGGACAAGCTTGCTCATTTGATGGTAATGGATATATATCTGTCCCAAACTCTCCATCTTTACAATCACCAAGCACATCTTTATCAATAGCATTTTGGCTTTATTTAGATGAATGGACTAATGGATGGGCACCAATTTTAGCTAAGTCAAATACTTCATCGTCTTATGGGCAATATTCATTAGAAATTAATAATAATGGTACGTTAAATTTTTGGACGGGTAATGGTGGTAACTATTTCACTCATAATTTGATTTCTGATAACTGGTATCATCTCGCTTTTACTTGGGATGGTAACCAAGCCAAATTTTATATCGATGGTTCATTAAGAGAGACTTTAAACTTTTCAGGATTTATAACTTCCGATGAATTGCCTTTAGAAATCGGAAGACATATTCCTGGATCAACAAACGATTACTTAATCGGGAAGTTGGATGAACTTGTGTTATATAATAGAGCATTGACGAATCAGGAAATTTATCAATTATATAGTTCTACCATATCACAGGGTTTGGTTGCACATTATAAATTCGATGGCAATTATCTTGATGAAAGTGGATATAACAATACCGGGAACGGATTTAATACAAATTTTCTTACTGATCGCTTTGGACAAGAAGGGGCTACAGTATTTTTCAATGGAATTGATTCATACGTGAGTGTCCCAAATTCTGCTTCATTATCTTCACCAACCAATTCTATTAGTATATCTTTGTGGTTTTATTTAGAACAAGCGTATGATTTACACAATTGTTTTTTAACTAAATCAGACCAGCTAAATCAAAGTGGTCAATATACATTAAATTATTGTAACTGTACCGATGGTAATTTAATTGATTTGAATATAGGTAATACTGCAAATTTTATTTACCATAACTTCAATTTACATGAATGGTATCACCTTGTAGTAACTTATGAGGGCCAATTAATAAAATTTTATGAAAACGGTACTTTTATTGGCCAAACTACCTTTTCTGGTAATATACAAGTAAATGATCTACCACTGGAATTTGGTAGAAATATGCCTGGCCTTCCTGATTACTATCATGGAAGAATTGATGATGCTCGTATTTATAATCGCGCGTTGACCGAAACAGAAATCCAAGAACTGTATCATGAAAATGGTTGGACAGGTCGAGAATTAAACACAATAATTATTACCCACGGATTTACAGGTGACGGACTAATCTTCCCTATAAATCCGATAACTGAAACCAAATGGAAACATCTTCGTTGGCAATTTGCAATGGCAGATGCAGTTTCTGATAACAGAGATATTTACTTAATTAGGAAAGGAAATGTCTATCCTATTGAAGCAACATTCTCACAATTTGCAGCCATAGATAGTAATGTAATGCTTCAGACGGAAATGGAATTTCCTAAATTTGTATTAATGTAAACAGAAAGGAAAATTTCAATGTCCGAAACAAAAAGAGAAAGAAAATTTTATTCACCTGAGCAGAAAGTTCTTATTCTTAGAGAACTTCTTGAAAACAATATTCCCATCAGCCAGCTTGCAGAAAAATACTATGTTCACCCCAATGATATATATAACTGGAAGAAAAAGCTTTTTGAAGGAGCAAAAGATATTTTTCAAACAAAAGCAGTAAATAATAAACAAACTACTATTGAACAAAAAAAGATAGAAAAACTTGAATCTAAACTGAGAGACCGGGATGAAGCAATTGCTATTCTGCTTAAAGAAAACATAGATAAAAAAAAAGTATAGATGGGGAAATATGACCGGGCAATGGGTTGAACCGGATATACGAGATAATGTAATTGATTTTATAAATCTCATCAGAGCTAAGGCTGATATTTCTCTTAAAGGAATGATTCGCCTTATAGGAATAAATTACAGTAAATATTATTCCTGGATTGATAGAAAAGGAATCTCTAATAACCATAACGGTAAAACTCCCAGAGGGCATTGGGTGCCTTGATTGGGAGAAAGAAACTATTATCAGTTATGCTAAAGATCATCCGGGTGAAGGTTACAGACGGCTTACTTATATGATGATTGATGATAATGCTGCTGCTGTATCTCCGGCTACTACTTACAGAGTTCTTAAAGCAGCAGGGCTGCTTAACAGATGGAATAAAGTTAAACGATCTTCTAAAGGAGATGGCTTTAATCAGCCAGCAGCAGTTCATCAGCATTGGCATACAGATATTAAGTACGTTAATTATCACGGAACGTTTCTGTTTCTTATTTCTGTTATTGATGGTTACTCCCGATATATTGTTCATCACGAGCTTAGGCAGAATATGCAGCAATTTGATGTTCAGATAACCTTGCAGAGAGCTTTAGAAAAATATCCCGGTTATAAACCAAGAATTATTTCTGATAACGGTCCTCAGTTTATTTCCAAAGATTTTGCTGAATATCTGAAGCAAGCTGGATTACAGCACATCAGAACCTCTATTGCATATCCTCAGAGCAACGGAAAGATTGAACGTTACCACAGAACTATTCATCAGGACTGCTTAATGAAATCTTCTTTAATAAATCTTGATGATGCACGTAAACAGATTTCCTCTTATATTGATTACTACAATACTGAACGACTTCACAGTTCGTTGTTTTATTTAACTCCCGAAGATTTTCTGTTTAGCAGAGTTGAAGAAAAATTAGAGCTAAGAGAAATGAAACTTAATGAAGCCAAACTGAAAAGAATTGAGGTAAGAAATGTCAGTTGATTTTCTACCTTACTTAACTAACCAGAAATTCCATTTTCCGCTGAACCAATACAGTAATAGTACAATAGATTACCTTCTAAATAATTATGTAGTTTCAAGAGTAATTAATCCAGACAAAGATAATATTTTCATTTTTGATTGGACTTTAGAATCAGCAGTAAATAAACATGGATATGCTGAAGCAGCTGCTGATGTATTGGCTGCAACTTTGGTAAATCTTGGAAAAGACTATTCTTTTTTACTAAGTCACTTACATTTTATTGGATTTAGCAGAGGTTGTGTTGTAAATAGTGAAACTATTCAAAGATTAATCTATTGGAAAGATAATGGGATGATAACTGACATAAGCCTTGATCCGGAGATTCATATGACGACATTAGATCCACATCCTGCAGGGCATTGGACAAAATGGTATCCTTGGCTAAATGTAGCTGTCGCGATGAATGATGACGAAGTTAATTCTTGGAATATTATGCATAACCTAAGTCGAATTGGAATAGTCGGTTGGAAAGGAATTAATAGTAAAGTACAGTATCCAGACAATTATTATCAATTCTTGCCAACTGCTTTATTTATTGGTTTAAATGACTATCCCGGATTAAACAGTTCAAGTAACGCAAGTAACAACAATTTAACTTTATTATTTATATTGAATCCATTTGATGCACATAGCTTAGTTCATACATGGTATTTTGGAACAGTTGATACTCTGGTCAATACTGATGAGTTTGGCAATGGACCTGTCATTGATAGAAATGGATGGTATGATAACCAAGGTTCCACTCAAGGTTTTTACTATTCAAGAAACAGAAATGGATTTTTATCAAACATTTCATCAATTGAATCTGATTTAGTTCCAATAAGTAATGATCAAAAGTATAGACCTAAAACCATATTGTTTAATGGAGATTTTACAAAAGGAGATGATGCTATATTCGAAAGGGACTCATTACCAGGTTGGAGTTATCAGGATGGTAGTACATCAAAGCGAGGAGGTATTTTTAATCCAGCTGCATTAATAGATGATAGCCATAATAATCTGATACACAATTCGTTTTATATTCCTACAGCAGCAACTGAAATATCATTTAGGATAAGAGTTTTGGAACCCATACAAAGGTATTTCAATCCAGACATATTAGAAATATATTTAAACAATACTTTAGTCCATTCCGTCCCAATAATATCTTTTGAGTGGAATTATCAATGGCAAGCATTCGAAATTCCATTATCGTTAGTGGGTACAACTGCACAACTAAAATTTGAATTGAATAAAAATCAAACTGAACCTTCAAGTCTCTTAATTGATGACGTTAATTTCTGGAAATCAAACAAAATAAACTCAACTGTTGCTTGTCCAGTAGATTTTCATATCTATGACAACTTAGGCAATCACACCGGGCCAACTTCTGATACAACTTATGTTGAGGAAATTCCGGGAAGTGAATATTATATTTATGAGGATAGCACAGGCGATAAAATTAAAACCGTTTATCTTGAACCTTTGGAAGGTTTGGGTGAATATCAATTTGTTATTGAATCTCAGGATTCAACAAGCTTCTTCAGTTATATTATTGAAGATTATTCAGATACTTCAAGAGGAACAATTACTTTTGAGTTTGACAGCATAGCAATTGAGCCAAATACTGTGGCTATGTGTACATTAAACACAAATATTCAGATACCAATGCTGGAAGTTGATCTTGACGGTGACGGTCAAATTGATACCACGATGATACCCGTCATTATAGAATCGTGTTTCAATAAAAACATTTCATCTGGATGGAATCTTTTATCAGTTCCATTTACTACTGGTCAAAAACTTAAAACAGAATTATTCCCAACAGCTGTTGGACCTGCATATTGGTTCATTCCAGGTCAAGGTTATATTGTCAGTGATACTTTAGCACCAAAAAAAGGTTATTGGCTAAAGTTTGATGAGACTCAAAATGTTGACATTTGTGGTTTAATTACTGGTGATTCTATCAATGTAAAACAAGGATGGAATCTTATAGGAGTGTTGGATAAGTTTGTTCCTGTATCCCAGATATCAACAATCCCCCCTGGAATTATTGCATCCCCTTTCTATGGTTATGACGGAAACTATTATATGACAGATACACTTTCCCCAGGAAATGGATATTGGGTAAAATCTAATGCTGATGGAATAATCTTATTAAATTCACAATTAGCAAAAAAAGAAGAAACCACTTTTCAATTACATTCTGAATGGGCTAACATAACATTCACAGATGCTTCGGGGAATCAAATGAAATTATATTTTAATGAAGATGCAAATCGAGAACTATTTGTTCTTCCTCCAATGCCGCCTGAAGAAGCGTTTGATATCAGATTTGCATCTGATTTAATGCTGGAAAGTCTTAAGAATGAATCGGCAATAATTAGTATTTCAGGTGCAGAATACCCTATAACCATAAGAGTTGACGGCGTTGATCTACAAATTAAAGATATGATTAATGGAAATTATTTGAATGAAACACTTAATGATGGTGATGAAATTTTAATTAGTGATTCAAGAATTAATAAAATAATAATTAATGGGAATTATTCTGATCAGTTACCAATTAATTTTAGCTTAGAACAAAATTATCCAAATCCTTTTAATCCTAACACAACGATAAGTTTCTCAATTCCCAAAGAAGCTCAGGTAAATTTAAGTGTCTACAATATACTTGGAGAAAAAGTACGTGAACTGAAAAACGAGATGATGAAACCAGGATATTATAATGTTGAGTTTGATGCTTCATTATTATCATCGGGGGTTTATCTATATAGAATAAATGCGGGAGATTTTGTTGATATAAAGAAAATGATCCTTCTCAAATAATACGCCCTAAATAAAGAGATGGCATTTCGAATTGAGATGTCATCTCTAATTTATTCTAATTCCTCTTTCTTCACCCATTTGCCATTTTTCCAGTAAAGAATTTTGCTTTTTAGTAACTCTTTATACTCTTCTGTATCTGTATAAGGTGGGTTTAATAATCCGTGTGCAACAAGAGTATCGCGAACTACACGGAAATCACTGCCAACTACAATATTAATATCTTTCAGGTTATAACTTACGTCATAACCTATTTGCACATCTTGATTACGAGAAGAAAATCGTGTTGCAAATTGAAATTTTTTATTTTTATAATTGTTTATAAAACTACTAATTAAATACTGGGGTGTTCTATTACCCTCTTCATAATTATCAAAATCTGATTTAGGAAATCTTATGTATGCTTTCATTTCAGATATTGGAAAATTTCTTATAAGATATTCATTCGTTGTCGGTCTTGATTTAGTGAGTGTATCAATTTCATAAGCAAAGAAAACCAAATCTTCGTAACCGTTTTCGTAACCTGCACCAACAATTTCCGGTTTAGAATCATTATCAATATCTTTAATAATACAATCCATAATGTGCCCGGATGCCCAGAATGTTCCCGGCAGACTTTTACCATTAGTTACATCAATTCTGTATATAGCTGAAGCAAATGATGGTCCGTTTTTAGAAATTAAGTACAGAGATTTTTTATTCTTAAATTTTAGTGTATCAAGCATGTAAACACTGTATTCACTATTCAACGTTTCGCGTTCTGAGCTTACTAAATCTTCAAAACTATGTTTCCAGATTATTTTTTTATCATAATTGTAACAAATAATTTCATTACCAGCGGTATTTTGTATCAAGACTTCATTTCTTTTATCATCATTAACATCTGCTATTAAAATATATTGTTTTGTATGTCTGGATAACTTTGCTAGATCAGGCTCAATCATTTTTTCTTTGCGCCAAAGCACCTTATTATTTTTATTTTTTATAAAAGCATATCTGCCATCAAGAGTATATGTAAATGGGTTATCATCAAAATCCATTACAAACAAATAAGCAAAAAGTATAGCAAGCAAAAAAGTTGTTATTGCGCTTATCCAATTCTTCTTCACAAACTTTCCCGTTCTAACAATAACCGGCTGCTTTTTTATTTCAACGATATTTCTCCTGTTAAGCAGATCGTTTAAATCTTCAATTCCGATTATTCTTAAATCTCTTCTCGGATACTCCTGTTTTAGTTCAATAAGTTTTTCGTTTGCGGGCAACTCTTCATTCTTCGGAACAATGAAAAGAGAAATATCCGAGAAGAAAACCAATTCTGTCTTCTGCTTAATAATATCGTTTGAGGTGTTGGTTATATTTCCAATCTCATTCATTCCACCCGTAAATGCAATTCCATCACCAACTTTGATAGAAACCGGAGAGTTGTAGGTTCTAAAAATTTCTTCAATAAATGAAAGTGTCAAAGCAGTGCCGAGAGAATTGCCTTTACAGAATCCAGCTTTCTTATCAAAGCTTATTATCACTTCGTGAAAAGGATGAACTCTGTTAACATACTGCTTTGCAATTCTGATTGCATTTATCCAGGAAAGTTTAACCTGTTCACTTATTTTTTCTTCAATTTCATTTTCACTTGGAACGATTATAAATTTATCACTGGCTCTGGTAGGATTAACTTTAATAGATACTGATTCTAGAATGCCAACAGTAAGTCCGGTTTCTTTAATTGCTTCTTCTTCAAGCAAAGGGAAATAAGCTTTGGATTCAACTGATTCAGTCGCTTCACCTCTCAAAATTCTTTGAAGTTTTTCAAGTTCATCTTTTAATTTTTTAATAACCTCAGTAAAACCTTGATAGCTGGTTGTTAATCCGTTATCCTTAATTTTCTCAGCTTGTTCGATTAACAATTCGAGATTTTGTGGCTTCATCCCTGTCACAGTATAATTCTTCAAGCAAAAAATATATTCAGGGATGAATTCAGGCAGGAATGAATTAATAAAATTTTTATTCTTTGTCGAAAGGACTTTGCCAAAATATTTAGATAGAAAAATTATTCTGGCTTGTGCAGAATATTGAGAAGTTAATTTCTCTTTTAGTTTGATTCTCTCCTGTTCAAGCTGAATTATGTTCATATCATTTTGTATTACAACTATGGTGATAAAAATAATTATTATATTTAATACATAAAAAAAGGAAACAACATGAATACTATATTCCAAATAAATTCTGATGATCTGGACAACCGGTTTATTGAATCAATTAAAGCTTTGTTTAAGAATAAAAAGCTAATTATTTCTGTTACAGAGGATATTGATGAGACCGCTTACCTGCTGCAATCGGAGAAAAACGCGAAAAGACTTTTTGAAGCGTTAGAAGATATTAAGCGAAATAAGAACCTTGTTTCGATAAAATCAATTGAGGATTTAGAATCTTTGGTAGTTGATGCGAAAAATCGTTCTAACTAAACACGCCCTTGAAGATTTGATCTTCTGGTCAAAAAATGATGCAAAGAGTATCCGGAAGATTTTTGATCTCATATCTGATGCACAAAGAAATCCATTTGAAGGAATCGGGAAACCTGAGGCTTTGAAATTTAATCTCGCAGGCTGTTGGTCAAGAAGAATTGATGATATGAACAGATTAGTGTATCAGGTAACAGAAGATGAGATAAAGATTATTTCCTGCAGATATCATTACTGATCGAAAAGATTCAAAAAGATTTATTGTCACTTAGTTCCTCTCTTATTCTCTTCTTCTCCCGTTCAAGCTCGTTGTTATTTTTCATCAGCTCTAATAATTTTGATTCATCTTCTGTCAATTCAATTTCTCTACGGTTGGATTTAATGCGTTTTTCAATTCTTTCAATTACAAATTTCATTACTGAATCTTTTGCATACTTCATCAATGTCATTTCAGCAGTTATGCTTGGAAATCTTTCTTCCCAATTGCTGCTGATTGAATATTTATCAAATGTTAATTCACGAATGTAAATTTCTTTTTTTTCGTCTTTGAGAATCCCTACCAAACCACTCGTAGTAAAGTTATCTCCGCCATCGGCGGACTCAAACACATCCTTTACTATCTCAAATAATTCACGATTAATTTCATTGTTGAAATCTTCAGGATGCAAATAAGTAAAGATTAGTTCGGCAATAGTTTTTTCGGCTTCAAACAATAATTTTAAAATCTCTTTTTCAAGGCTATAAAGTAAAGGAGATTCTGTTGTTTCCGTTTTATCTGCTAAAATCAGAGCAATCTCTTCTCCGGCATTTTCCATCTTCCTTCTTCCTTCTTCCTTCTTCCTTCTTTCAGCTTTATTTGCTTGCTGCAATTGCTTATCAAGTTCCGATTCAATAAGTTTTTCCCTGAGATTAAATTTTTGGGCAATGTTTCTTATCAGAAGATTTCTTTTTAGTTCATCATCAATCAATGCGACTGGTTTCACTAGTTCTCTTATCGCTTCTGCTGCAGTTGATGGATCTTCAAACTTTCCGAGTGATTCATAATACTTCGTTTCATATTCTAAAAAATTCTCAGCCTTTTTTACCAATTCTTCAAATTCTACGTTACCGAATTTATTTACAAATGAATCAGGATCTTCGCCTTTAGGGAGTGAAACAATTTTTACTTCCATATCTCGCTTCAACAAAATTTCGATACTTCTCATTGAAGCTTTTATTCCCGCAACATCAGCGTCAAAAAGTAAAACAACATTTTTTGTATATCTCGATAAAAGCTGGACCTGGTCATCAGTCAAAGCAGTTCCGGAAACAGCGACAACATTTTTAATTCCGCTTTGATAAAGTGAAATCAAATCCATGTAACCTTCAACAATGATCGCTTTGTCAAGCCGCCGAATATCATCTTTTGCAAATGAAAGTCCGTAAAGAATTCTTCCTTTAATATAGATGAGCGATTCGGGTGAGTTGATATATTTTGCTCCTGTTTCATTTGCATCATCGTCAGATCCGGCTTTTGAAGGAAGAACACGACCTGCGAAAGCAACTACTCTTCCATTCGGTGAGAAGATTGGAAAAATTAATCTACCCGGAAGTTTATCGTATAACTTTCCTTCTGAATTTTTACCAATTAAACCAAGCTGAATGCATTTATCAATATTTAGATTTCTGCTTTTTGCGTAGTTGATAAAATTTTCCCAACCCTTCAGCGAGTATCCTAATCCGAATGAACGAAGTGTTTGTGTTTTTATATTTCTTTCCTGAAGATATTTTCGTGCAAACTCCCCTTCATCGTCATTTAAAAGATTATTTAAAAAATATCTCGCTGCTTCTGTGTTGATATCATAAAGAACTTCCTGTTCGGACTGCTGTTCGATGTACTCAGCTTTATCAAACTCAATTGTTATTCCCTGCTGGTCAGCAATTTCTTGCACAGCTTCAACAAATGAAATTTTATGGAACTCAGTTAAAAATTTAAAAACATTCCCACCGGTGTGACATCCAAAACAGTGAAATATCTGTTTATCTTCGCTAACAGTAAACGAAGGAGTTTTCTCTGAATGGAATGGGCACAAACCAATAAAATTTTTTCCTCTTTTACGAAGCTGAACATGTTGTGAAATCACATCAACAATATCAACCGAGTTACGTATTTCTTCTATTTTTGATTCGGAGATTCGCACATTATATTTTTCTTAAGAATAGAATGGTCATTTTTTGTATGCATCTTTCCTGTGACGAACATAATAAATAATAATTCTTTGATCTTTTAAATCAACTTGATACAGTACACGGTAATCACCTATTCGTAAACGATAAATGGATTCGGCACCTTTCAATTTTTTCGTTTGTTCTGAGAATGGATTATAGGAGAGATTTTCTATCGCTTCAACAATTCCCGGGACGAGTTTCCTGTCAACTTTATTAATATCTTTTTCAAATGATCGCTTTATATCAATCTTGAATGAACCCATCTGTTTTCAGTTTCCTTTTAAATTCTTCAAAACTATCAGTTGGTTCTTCTTTACGCTCAGCAATAACCATTAAATCATGTATATCTTCCAGAAGTTCTTCGTATTCCTCTAATGGTATTATAACTGCTTTTTTAGCGCCCGATTCATCCACAATGTATTTGGTATCCATTACTTCCTCAATAAAACTTTTTATTGAAATATACTCTGTTAAAAATACAATAACAAAAATTGTAAGAATAAACTACTTTTAACTAAAATTATAAGTGATAAAGTTTGAAAAATGAACATATTATTTCAGCTGTTCGATAAAAAATGTTTCCTGAATTCTATCACTTTCTTACCTGCGATTTACAAATAATCGTGCTCAGAATTTTCTTATATTTATTGGAGTGAATATTAAATATTGAATGAACTTTAAATCAAAAAATAGCTTTCTGATTTTCCTTCCTAAAAAAGATTTTAACGAAGAAGAATTTAATATCGTCAGGAAGAGGTTATTAAAAATTGATAAAAATATCTTTATCACTTCCGATGATCATTCTGTTTGCACCGGAAGCAAAGGGATGAAAGTTAAATCAGACACGAGTTTTTATAATGTGAATGTGAATAATTTTAGTGCATTAATATTAATTGGTGGAACCGGCAGCAGAAATTATTGGAAAAATGAATTGCTTCATAAAATCATAAAAAAATTCTATGACAATAAAAAGGTTATCGCTGCAATTTGTTCATCACCGATAACTCTTGCAAAAGCAGGAATACTTCAAAACAGAAAAGCAACGTGCTTCTCTGAAGACAGTGCGGAATTAATCAATGCCGGAATTAATTATCAGGATAAGAATATAGTTGTTGATGGAAACATAGTAACGGCAAACGATTCAAAGTCGTCATTGCAGTTTGCTGAAGCTGTTCTTCATCTAACAAAATAATTTTAAAGATAAATGATTGAGACAATTAAAAAATATTGTAATAGCCTGACCGAATATTCACGTTACAAAACCAGAGAAGTAAGTATCGGAGATATTCCGCTTGGTGGAAACAATCCTGTTCGGATTCAATCAATGACGATAACCGATACGATGAATACTATTGCAACTGTTGAACAAACTATCCGAATGGTTGAAGCCGGTTGCGAATATGTTCGGATAACTGCACCAAGCATTAACGAAGCACGCAACCTTGAAAATATCAAAAAAGAATTAAGATCAAGAGGATATAATGTCCCGTTGATTGCTGATATTCATTTCACACCAAATGCTGCTGAACTCGCTGCACGAATTGTGGAGAAAGTTAGAATCAATCCCGGCAATTATGTAGATAAGAAAAAGTTTGAACAGTTTGAATACACTGATCAGGAATATCAGGAAGAACTTGAAAGAATAAGAGAACGATTTACTCCGCTCGTAAAAGTTTGCAAGGAATACGGAACCGCAATGCGAATTGGAACGAATCATGGTTCATTATCAGATAGAATTATGAATCGCTTTGGAGACACTCCACTTGGAATGGTTGAATCTGCATTAGAGTTTGTTAGAATTTGCGAGGATCTCAATTATTACAGCATAGTCCTTTCAATGAAAGCAAGCAATCCACAGATAATGGTTCAAGCTTACAGATTGCTTATACAAAAGATGGAAGAAGAAGGGATGAATTATCCACTTCATCTTGGTGTAACAGAAGCCGGCGGAGGAGAAGATGGAAGAATAAAATCTGCTGTCGGGATCGGAACTTTGCTCGAAGATGGGATTGGAGACACAATAAGAGTTTCTCTCACTGAAGATCCGGAATTTGAGGCACCAGTGGCGATTTCATTAGCTAACAGATATAAAAGCAGAGCAAATCATAAACCGATAAAACCAATCGTAGAAATTCCTTTTGATCCAATTTCGTATCAGAGAAGAGAAACATTTGAAGTACTGGGAATCGGAAGTCATAATGTTCCTGTTGTAATTGCTGATTTCTCCTCAAGAAAAATTTCAAATCAAAAAGAATTAGCGGATATCGGATACAAATACAATGTGACTTCTGATAAATGGAATCTTGCCGATGCTGCTTCAGATATAATTTATCTCGGAAAGCAAAACATTGGTTTTGAGATTCCGGAAAATCTGAAACTGATAATTGATTATAATGAATGGAAAGAACTAAATTCCAAAAAATTAAGATTCCCGTTATTAAAGAAGAATGAATATTTAAAAAATATTTCCTTATCGCATCAGATAAATTTTCTTCAGATAAATTTTAAGGATTTTGATGATGAATTATCAACCAAACTAAAAAGTGACAGCAATGTGGTTTTAGTAATCCAAACCGATAACGAACACGGAATGGCTGAGCAAAGAAGATTTTTCTTTGAACTAATTATTCGTGGAATTAAAAATCCGGTGATTATCAGAAGAGATTATAAAAATCTTAGACTTGATGAAATTCAATTATATTCTTCGACAGATTTTGGTGCTTTGTTATTAGATGGATTCGGAGATGGTGTCTGGCTGACAATCGGAGAAGAAAAATCTGAATCGGAGAAAAACAGCAGACTAATATTTGCAAAAGAATCAAATGAAAAATTTATCAATCGAACTCTGTTTGGAATTCTTCAGGCAACAAGAACAAGAATTTCAAAAACAGAATACATCGCTTGTCCTTCCTGCGGCAGAACACTTTTCGATCTGCAAAAGACAACAGAGATGATTAGAAAACGTACTGAACATTTAAAGGGTGTTAAGATTGCAGTTATGGGATGTATAGTAAACGGTCCCGGTGAAATGGCTGATGCAGATTATGGATATGTCGGCAGTGGAGTTGATAAAATAACTCTTTACAGAGGGAAGGATATTATCAAAAGAGCAGTTCCATCAAGTCAGGCTGTTAATGAACTCATTGAACTCATTAAGGAAGATGGAAACTGGTCAGAACCTATAGAAAACACTGATTCTTGATTATTTTTAAAGGTTGTTACTTCAAAGTTTTTCTGCTATATTTTGATACTTAAAATGATACCAAATAGAAAGACAAACTTAAAATACCTTGATATTGCTGAAATAAGGGATTACAAAATCCCGGGGGTATAAAAAATTTAGGAAATGCACTTCAAACTGAGAAGTGCATTTTTTTTTGAAATGACTGGAAAAGAGATAATTAAATATCTGGAAGATTGGGCACCTAAAGGAATAGCCTGGCAAAAAGATAATGTTGGACTGCAGGTTGGTAATCCGGAGGCAAAAATTAAAAACATATTACTCAGTCTTGATCTTAAAGAAGAGGTAATTGATACCGCAATAAAAAAAAACTGCAATCTGATTATTACTCATCATCCTTTATTATTCCATCCGCTCAAAAACCTGGATTTCTCAAATAACAAAAACGCTATAATGATTGAGAAACTGATTCAAAATAAAATTACTCTTTTCTCAGCACATACAAATCTTGATTTTACAAAACATGGTGTCAGCTATCAGCTCGCAAAAAGACTATCTCTTAAAAAAATTAAATTCCTGAAAAATATCTCCGGTAATCAATTTAAACTCGTAGTATTCGTTCCGGATTCACACGTTGAAAAAGTAGTAGAAACGATTCATCAATCAGGAGGCGGAATTATTGGTGAATACTCTAACTGTAGTTTTCGTACACACGGCAAAGGAACCTTTAAAGGACTAAATGAAAGTAATCCATCGATTGGAACAAAAGGCGTGACAGAATTTGTTGACGAAGTAAAGCTTGAAGTTCTTGTGGATGAATGGAGATTGAATCAGGTTATTACAGCTATGAAAAAGTTTCATCCTTATGAAGAAGTCGCATTCGATGTGTTTCCATTAAAAAATGATAATGTCAATTATGGAATTGGAGCTGTTGGTGAATTAGCAACAGAAATGGGAACAAAAGGCTTTTTGAAATTTGTTTCATCAAAATTAAAAACTTCAGGACTTCGATATTCACTGGGTAAAAGAAGCAAAATAAAAAATGTAGCTGTTTGCGGTGGTTCGTGTGGTGAATTAGTTGATGAAGCAATAAAACAAAATGCTGATGCGTTTATAACGGCAGATATAAAATATCACACATTCCAGGATGCTGAAAATAAAATATTTTTAATTGATGCCGGACATTATGAAACTGAAGTGCCGATTCTCGATGAAATTAAAAGCAGATTAGATTCTTTATTGAAAGCAGATGGTAAAACAAAAGTTTTAAAGTTTAAGGGTTCAACAAACCCGGTATTTTTTTATAACAAATCAGGAGCTAATTAAAATTGTACGATAGATTAAAAATGCTTTATCAGTTGCAGCAAATTGATAATCAATTAGATGAACTGGAAGACTTACGTGGAGATCTGCCAAATATGGTAAGAGAACTTGAAGAAAAAATTGCAAGTTTCGTTTCTGACATTGATGTTAAAGAAAAAGAACAAAAGGATTCAATTGTCAGGCGGGATGAAAACGAAAACGAAATTGAAAAGTTGAAAGAAAATCAGAAAAAGTTTAAAGCTCAGCTTTACCAGGTCAGAAATAACAAAGAATACGATGCTCTTACCAAAGAAATAGATCACACTGAAGAGCAAATCAACAAGCTTGAAGCAGAAAATAATTCCTTGGCAGACAGAAGCAAGGTGCTAACAGTAGAAATTGAAGAGATCACACCAAGAGTAGATGAACTCAAAAAGGAACTTAATGAAAAAGAAGTTGATCTGAAGGAAATTATAAAAGCCAATGAAAGAGAAGAAACGAAACTGCTCGATGAAAGAAAAAAGTTTGAAAGTGCAGTGAAGAAAAACGATCTATCCTCATATATGAGAATAAGGAAAGCAAAAAAAGGAATGGCAGTTGCCACAATAAAAAGGTCTGCTTGTTCCGGTTGCCATAATATCGTACCATCACAAAGACAACTTGAGATCAGAAGAAATAACAAGCTTTTCTTTTGTGAGTATTGCGGCAGAATTCTGGTTTCGGCTGAAATTGCGGAAGATGTTACTAAATAGCTGACATTTTACATCGAGACCTGCTGATTTCTGAAATTCAATTTTGTATATTTGCTAAAGTTAAATACCAATAAGGAATCAATAAATTTTCGGGTTCTTTAATTGTCTAAAAAAGTTTTGAAGAAAAATAAATTAGTTCAATCCGGGCAGTTACTCACATTAAAATATTTTTGTGGGAGGAAAGTCCGAGCTTCATAGAACAAGGTGCCGGGTAACGCCCGGAATCCCGTATCGCGGGATATTGACAGTGCCACAGAAAATATACCGCCCCGATTAATCGGGGTAAGGGTGAAAAGGCGGGGTAAGAGCCCACCGCTCCGATAGTAATATCGGAGGCACGGCAAACCACATCTGAAGCAAGATCAAATAGGGAGATCGTTTTTCCTGCATTTGCACGAAAAGCGAAGTTGTTCGCTTCGCAGATCTTCGGGTAGATCGCTGGATTCTGTCAGCAATGACAGAACAAGATAAATGATTGCCATCCCGATTTTTATCGGGTTACAGAACTCGGCTTACAGGGTTGAACTTTTTATTTGTTCTTTATAAATATTGAAAATTCCTATGGAACGAAAACACTGGAAAATAAAAGATGTTTCTGATGAGCTTTCTGTTCAAAGGCTTACAGATTCATTGAATATTTCTACGATTCTGGCAAGACTGCTGGTTCTGAGAGATATAAAAACCTTTGGTCAGGCAAAACAATTTTTCCGTCCTTCCATTGATTCTCTCCACGATCCATTTCTTATGGATCAAATGGAAATTGCTACTACAAGAGTTATTACAGCACTTACTGAAAATCAAAAAATTTGTATTTATGGTGATTATGATGTTGACGGCACTTGTGCTACCGCACTTCTCTATATGTTCCTGAAAGAACTTGATGCTAATGTTGAATTTTATATTCCAAGAAGACTTGAAGAAGGTTATGGGCTTTCTACCGCTGCAATCGATTCGGTAAAAGAAAAAGGTACTGAACTTATGATTGCAGTTGATTGCGGCATCACAGCAATCGCCGAAACCGATTATGCAAACCAGCTCGGGATTGATGTAATTATCTGCGATCATCATCAACCAAAAGATGAAATACCGAAAGCTTATGCTGTTTTAGATCCTTTAAAACCAGGATGTACTTATCCATTCAAATTTTTATCAGGAGCCGGAGTTGCATTTAAACTTGCTCAGGGTTTGTGTGAAAGAATCGGTAAACGTGGACTTCCTTTAAAATATCTTGATTTGGTTGCTCTTGCCGGCGCAGCAGATATAGTTCCATTGATTGATGAAAACAGAGTTCTTGTAAATGAAGGAATAAATCAGGTTAATACTAATCCTCGCCCCGGAATTGAAGCACTGATTGAAATGAGCCGGCTTCAACCTGGTCAGCTTTCATCCGGACAGATTGTATTTACCGTTGCACCAAGAATAAATGCTGTGGGCAGATTAGGCGATGCAGAGCGCGCAGTGAATCTTCTGATCGTAAATAACAAAAAAGATGCGCTAAAGCTTGCGGAAGTACTTGAAACAGAAAATTATGAAAGAAGAAAAATTGATGTTGATACTTTTGAAGCTGCTAAAGAAATCGTTGAAACTGAAATAGACCTTGATGAAGATCTTGCAATTGTTCTTCACAATGAAAACTGGCATCCAGGTGTGATTGGTATCGTTGCATCCCGACTTGTTGAAAAATATTACCGACCTTCTGTTCTGCTTACAACAATTGATGGAATTGCTAAAGGTTCAGCAAGAAGTATAAACGGCTTTAATATCTATGAGGCTTTACAAAAATGTGATGATTTGCTTCTTCATTTCGGCGGACACCAGGCAGCGGCAGGTCTCGCAATGGAACTCGATAAAGTTGATGAATTCAGAACAAGACTTAACGAGGTGTTAAAATCATCAATTACAAGTGATGATCTTTCAGAGGAAATTTTAATTGATTCTAAAATCAGATTTTCAGAAATAACACCAAAGTTTTTAAGAATTCTGGATCAGTTCGCACCTTTTGGACCAGGAAATTTAAGACCAGTATTTTTAAGTGAGAAAGTGCAGATCGCTGGTTTCCCAAGAATAGTTGGAAACAATCATCTAGTTGTAAGTTTCAGACAATCTGGTACTGATAAAGTATTCGATTCGATTGGATTCAATATGGGTCAACATTTTGAACAATTAAAAAATAACAACTTTGAACTGGATATAGTTTTTTCATTAGATAAATCAATTCGAGATAGCAGAATTTATCCTCAATTAAAATTAAAAGATATAAAAGCAAGAAATTAAAGGAGATCTTTCAATGTCGGGGCATTCAAAGTGGGCAACTATCAGAAGAAAAAAAGGAGCGCTTGATGCAAAAAGAGGAAAACTTTTTACAAAATTAATTAAGGAATTAACTATTGCAGCCCGCGAAGGAGGCAGCGATCCATCCGGTAATCCGCGTCTTCGTCTTGCAATCGATAACGCTAAAGCAGCCAATATGCCTGCTGATAATATTGAACGCGCAATTAAAAAAGCAACCGGCGAACTTGAAGGAACAACTATCAGCGAACTAACTTATGAAGGTTATGGACCAGGAGGTATTGCATTGCTTGTTGAAGTTGCTACAGATAACAAAAACAGAACGGTTGCGGAAGTAAGACATATCTTCAGCAGAAACAATGGAAATATGGGAGAAACTGGCTCGGTTGCCTGGATGTTTGAAAAGAAAGGAATTATCACTTTACCTAAGCAGGGAAAATCAGAAGATGACATTCTGGAATTAGTCTTAAACGCTGGCGCAGAAGATATGAAAACCGAAGATGAATATTTTGAAATTCAAACTGATATTGAATCATTTGAACCGGTTCGTAAAACACTTGCTGATAAAAAACTTGCTATGGATAACGCATCACTTCAATGGATTGCAAAAAACACAATAAATATAAACGGAGAAAATGCTGAGAAGTTGATGAAACTGATTGAAGGACTTGAAGATTGCGATGATGTTCAAAATGTTTATTCAAATGCTGACTTTGATGAGGAGTTCTTAAAGCAGCAATCTTGATTTAATTAATTATCAAACAATAAAATGATAATCCTCGGTGTTGATCCCGGTACAAATATTACCGGTTACGGATTAATAGAATTTACTAATAATAAGTTCAGAAGAATCACTCACGGAGTAATTCGGCTTCACTCTTCCAAATCACTTACTCAAAAACTTGAAATTATCTATAATGAGCTTGACAGTTTACTTAAACTTTATAAGCCAGATGAGTTTGTTATTGAAACTGCATTCTATGGAAAAAATGTTCAATCAGTTTTAAAGATAGGTTATGCACGTGGAGTTTCTCTTCTTGCTGCAATCCACAACAGAATTCCGACTAACGAATATTCACCAAGAGAGGTAAAGAAAGCAGTTGTTGGTAAAGGTGCTGCATCCAAACAACAGGTAAATTATATGGTGATGACAATTTTGAACACAAAGAAGATTAAATTTAAACCGGATGAAAGCGATGCTCTTGCAATTGCGCTCTGTCACGCATTCAGATTGAAAGCACCTAATTTCAAAAAAAGTAAAAGCTGGAAAGAGTTTATAACCGCGAATCCAGACCGTATTATTGAATAATTAAAATATTTAAAGATTTAAAAATTGAATGAAATCAAAAACATTTGAGGATTTGAAGGTCTGGCAGGATTCAAGAGAATTTGTTAAATCAATTTATGAGTTGACATCTTCAAACAATTTTGCGAAGGACTACGGATTAAAAGACCAAATTCAAAGAGCTGCTGTTTCAATTATGAATAATATTGCCGAAGGCTTTGAACGAAATAATAACAAGGTGTTTGTTGTGTTCTTGAAATACTCCAAAGGTTCGGCCGGAGAAATTAGATCAATGCTTTATATTGCTTTAGATTTGAAATACATTTCGCAAAGTACTTTTGACGAATATTATTCAAATGTAATTAAGATTATTACTCAGATTTCAAATTTTATTAAGTATTTAAAAATTATTCTGGTAAGAAATAGTTTATTCAAGAATTAAGTTTACAATCTTTTAATATTTCAATCTTTAAATTTTTTAATCGATTATGATTGGGCACTTAACTGGAAAAATAATCACCATAAAACCAACACTGATATTACTTGATGTGAACGGTGTCGGTTATGAAATCAGAATTTCAATCAATACTTTCGAAAGAATTAGTGGAAAGGAAAGTATTTCCCTTTTTATTTATACTAATGTAAAAGAAGATTCAATCACTCTATTCGGCTTTTATTCAGAGGTAGAGAAAGATATGTTCGAGTTGTTGATAACAATAAATGGAGTTGGACCTAAATCTGCTTTGAGTTTACTTTCAGGAATTTCAACTGATGATTTGAAGCAGGCAATCGTAACGAACAATGTTGAAAGAATGATAGCTGTTCCCGGAATCGGAAGAAAAACTGCAGAGAGATTAATACTTGAGTTGAAGAACAAAGTAAGAGATATTAAAGACGAAGGAATTATTTCAACCAAACCAAGTTTACAGAAAGAAGCTGTTATAGCACTTACTACCCTTGGCTATAATCTAATATCATCAGAAAAAGTTGTCAATAAAATATTATCTGAATTACCTGATTGCAGTCTGGAAGAATTGATTAAAAGATCTCTGAAAGAATTGAATAGATAAATTTTTTAATTGCTTTAAACATTAAAGTTTTTACACAATTTAAATAGCTCCGGCATTTATACCGGAGAATATATATCACAAAATGGATCGGGCTTTAGCCCAAACAATTGATTACAATTAGACTAAAGTCCGTTTATTTTTTCATTTTTAATACCACACTCTAAAGAGTGTGGCTATTTATCAAACAACTGAACAAACTAAATCGGTAAACTCACCGAGCTTTGCTTCTATCTTATCGCCCCGATTAACTTTGCTTACTCCTGCCGGTGTTCCAGTAAATATCAAATCGCCTTTTTCAAGAATCATTACTGAAGAAATGTATTCAACAATTTCCGCAGGATTAAAGATCATACTTTTCAAAATATCACTTTGTTTCACAACTCCGTCTACTTTCAACTCAATTATTTCTTCGAGTGTCAATTGATAATCTTTCTTTAAAACAAAATCTGAAATAACTGCTGAAGTATCAAAGCATTTTGCAAGTGTCCACGGATTTCCTTTTTTCTTCAGTTCATTTTGAACATCACGCAGAGTCATATCAAGTCCCACTCCGTAACCGATAATTGCTTTCTCGGCTTGAGCATTGTTTGCTTTTTTTATTGTCTCCCCCATCAAAAGCACAAGCTCAACCTCGTGATGAAGTTCATTTCCATAATCAGGATGAACTATTTCTTCACCCGAATAAATAAGTGCTGATGCTGGTTTAAGAAATAATACAGGCTTGCCCGGAATCTCATTCCCTAATTCTTTTGCGTGCTCTGCATAGTTCCTTCCAACGCAAACTATTTTGCCAATTGTAAATTCTTCTTTTGAGTTTTTGATTTGAGTTGTTTTCACGTTTTCTGCTTCTTCTTTGTTGCTGCTGGGAAAAGAATGTTGTTCAATATCAACCTGTAGCCGGAAGATCCTTCAACAAACTCAGGATAAGGTTTTGTAAAGACTGAGATTTGTTGGCGGGTCACCATTCGGTGTACATTTATGTTTCTTGATACAACTTTTCATTGAAGTATAATAATTATTAAGAAGATCGCATTAGGAACAAAGAAGTTATTCTTTATTTCGAATTAATAAATCTTGAATAACGCTTTCGGATATTCTAAAATCTGCATCTTTTAATTTTTCAATAACAGGTTTAATCTTTAAAATGATGCCCTGCTCTTTTGCTTTATTCAGAATTCCAAGAGTACCTGTAAACTTTACTCCAAGACGCTTTGTTAATTTTCTTGCTTTTAAATCGTCAAGTAATAATAATACATCCTCTTTTTCAGATGCTAACGCAATTGCGCTCGCTTCTCCACCATCTACCAGAGATTCTATAAATCTTTGATACTTTTATCCTTCACCGTCTCTATAATTATCCAACCGGGTAACTCATTCCGAAATTCTTTGGCAACTTCTGGAGTTGTATAAATTTGCTTGTATACTGAATGAAGGATTTCAAACCCTTCTATCTTATCAAAGATTATTAAACAACTTGAATCTGATATTATACTAGGCATTTGAAATATCAGACTCTAAATCTTCAGCTGATGTGCTAAAAACAGAAACCCCATATTTACCAAGCAGCTCAATGAAAGTTCTTTTAGATAATCCAGCCAATTCTGCTGCCTGACCTGATGATAAAGTTCCATCCTCGTATAGTTTTGAAGCTATTATCATGGATAATTCATTATCATTTTTTTCTACTGAATCGGGTATTTTTAATTGAAGTGTTCTCATAATTCCAAATATATTTTTTATAAAGATATAAGAATTTAATTAAAAATATTCAAACTCTTCTTATTGTATTGTAATTGCCCAAATAATCTTACGTTTTCTGCTTCTTCTTCGTCGCTGCAGGAAACAGAATGTTGTTTAAAATTAATCTGTAGCCGGGAGAATTTTTATAAAGACTGAGATCAGTAGGAGGATCACCAACTGCGTGCTGGTAATCTTCCGGATCGTGACCACCATAAAATGTAAATGTTCCCCTTCCATAATTTCCGTGAATGTATTTAACCTGGTCAGTTCCTTTTCTTTCTGCAAGAATTGTAACTGAATTTTTTATTGTGCTTCTTCTGAACATTGATGTCTGCCCCATAAATCCCTTGATAATATTAACGTGGCATTGAGTTAACATTGTTGGAACTGGATCATACTTCGCAGAAAATTCAAACAAAGTGAAGTAGTCATTTTCAAAGTTTCCAACTTCTGCCGGCTGAATATCAATATTGCTATATTCATAAACATAAGGATTCGTTTCCAGCTTAAAGTTTGTAAATGCAAGTGTGTTATCAAAATTTAATTTTTCCTGGGCATCAGGATCTGCAGCATCACCATCATAAATCTGATCACAAATATCAACCCCAATTGCGGAAAGAGCAATATCATAAGAATCCGTTGCAGAACACATTGCAAAAAGAAAACCGCCTTTGCCGACATAGTTTTTTATATCAATAGCAACTGCTCTCATCATTTCAGAAACTTTTTTGTAGCCATTCTTTTTTGCATCCTGTTCATACAGTAATTGTTGATCAATATACCATTGCGCATTAGCAAAACTTGCATAAAATTTTCCGTACTGTCCGGTAAAATCTTCGTGGTGCAAATGAAGCCAATCATATTTATCAAGATCACCTTTTAATATTTCATCATTCCAGATTTTATCATACGGAATATCTGCGTATTCAAGTGCAAGTGTTACAGCATCATCCCACGGCTGGAAACCTGGTGGAACATAAACGGCAATCTTCGGAGCTTTTTCAAGTCTGACTACATCCATATTATTATCTTCACTCTGAACAAATGAATAAATTTCAGTTGTCTGTGAAAGTGAAATCGCTTCAAATGAAACTGCATTTAATCTGCATTCTGCTGCAAGCTCATCACTGTAATCAATAAGAAACGAACCGCCTTTATAATTAAGAAGCCAATCAGCTTTGTAGCCTTTTGTAAGTGCACGGTATGTTATGCCATACGCTTTAAGATGATCAGTCTGATCCAGATCCATATTGATGAGAATTTTGGATTGAGGGAAGGCTGTTAATGAAAACAGTATGCTGAAAATTAATGTGATGAGTATTTTTTTCTTCATATTGTCAAATCCATTGTTCAATTGCTCAATTGCTGTATTGTTAATAACAATTTAACAATGAAACAATAAAGCAATTTAAATTACGCTGACTTCTTCTCCGCTTTTATAAAAATTGGCTCTTCACCTTTTTCAACAACGTCACGGGTAATAACACACTTGCTGATTTCCTTATTATTAGGAAGCTCATACATAATATCAAGCATAAAATCTTCTACAATTGACCGAAGTGCTCTTGCACCGGTTTTTTTAATCATTGCTTTTTCGACAATTGCATCGAGTGCAAACTTATCAAACTCAAGTTCAACACCTTCCATCAGAAATAATTTTTTGTATTGTTTGAGAATAGCATTCTTTGGATCTGTTAAGATACATCTCATTGCAGTTTCATTCAGATGGTGAAGCGGTGCAACTATCGGGATTCTTCCGATAAGTTCAGGAATCAAACCAAACTTAAGCAAATCTTCCGGCTGAATAAATTTCAGGAGTTCTTCTTCATCATTTTTAGCTTTTACATCTCTTGCAAAACCCATTTTATTTTTATTGATCCTTGCAGCAATAATTTTATCAATGCCGTCAAATGCACCACCGAGAATGAAAAGAATATTTTTTGTATTCACATTAATAAGACTTTGCTCAGGATGTTTCCTGCCTCCTTTTGGTGGAACTCCGGCAATCGTTCCTTCAAGTATTTTAAGAAGAGCTTGCTGAACGCCTTCTCCGGAAACATCTCTTGTTATCGACGTACTTTCACTTTTTCTTGCAATCTTATCAACTTCATCTATATAAACGATTCCTTTCTGTGCTCTGTCGAGATTATAATCAGCAGCCTGCAGCAGATGAACAAGAACTGTTTCAACATCATCTCCAACATATCCGGCTTCAGTCAAAGTTGTTGCATCCGCAATTGCAAATGGAACATCAAGAATTTTTGCCAGGGTTTGCGCAAGCAGCGTTTTACCAACTCCGGTTGAACCAATAAGCATTATATTACTTTTTTCTATTTCAACATCTTCCAATTCAAAAAATGTTGAACGCATGCTAATTCTTTTATAATGATTATAAACCGCAACCGAAAGAACTTTCTTTGCTCTCTCCTGACCTATTGCATATTCATCAAGCTGCTTTTTTATTGATTCCGGCGTTTGAGAAATTTTTTCTTTTTTCGCTGGGTTCTGGTACGTTGCTAAATTATTCTTTAGTATATCAACACTGCTTGCAATGCAGAAATCGCAAATGTAAACATCTGGTCCGGCAATCATTCCTCCGACTTCATGACCTTCTCTTCCACAAAAAGAGCATCTGACAATTTTCTGTCCCTGTTTTTTATTCATTTAAGTTCCGGGTTTATTTTGTAAAGTTAAAATCTGTGTCCTGGCATCCTCAGTATAAATTGATTTCGGATAATCAGCTAAAAGCTTTTGATAAAATTCTTCTGCCTTACTTAAATTTTTGATACCATATTGATTGATTTTCCCTAGCAAATATACGGCTTTGTCAGCATAGATATTTTTTTCACCTTCAGATGAAACTGCTTCAAGAACAACCACAGCCTCAGTATAATTATCAACTGCAATCAGCATTTCAGCGTATTTGATTGATGAAATCGTATGAAGAACAAATGCTTGTTTGTTGTCAGCCAGCTTTTTATAAAGCTCTGAAGCTTCCGAAAACTTCTTTTGCTCAGCTAAAAATTCAGCCTGAGAATAAGTTACAAGGTTAGACGAATCATTCATCTGAGGGTTCAGTAATAGTAATAGTTCAAGAGCATCATTAGCTGAATTGTCCTTCAGATTTGTTACTACCTTCGATAAATTCTTTTTTGCTTCATCAAAATCACCCCGAAAAAAATTCACTTTTGCTAATTTGTATGTAGCCTTGTTTTTTTGTTCATCGCTTGCATTCATCAAGTTGAATAGTTGATTATAATCATTTCCGGCTTCATCAAGTTTACCTTCAATGACAGCAATATTTCCAAGCTCAAGATATGCGTCTGCAGAACTTTTTGACAGTGGCGCTTCTTTGACTATAGTTTCAAGTAGTTTTCTCGCTTCATCGTATTGATTTAAAAGATAAAATTTTATTACGGCACTTCTTAGAATACTTTCATAAGCAGGTTCAGAATGCCGGTATAAATTAATTATTACATTAAAAGCCTCTAAAACTTCTTTGGTTTGGGTTGATTCAAATTTCTTAAACGGGAAAAATTTTTTCCATGTGGGAATAGTCTTTTCATAATTCTGGAATAATGAAGCTTCCAGCGAACGTGCGTATCCGAGTGATGCCTGAGAATTTATCGGTGAATCAGGATACTCGCTGGTTATTTTTTTAAATATATCGGCTGCTAATTTGTACTCTTTTTCTGAAAACATCTGTCTCGCAAAATTATATAATTCCGTTCCCTTGCTTGATTGAGCTTCATCTATGTAAAGATAAATTTCATAAGCTTTTTGATAATCTTTTTTTTCCGAATATAATCTCGCAAGGATAAATGAATAACTAAGATTATTTTTATCTGAACAATCCTCTATCGCTTTAATCATTTCATCAAGTGCGCCGGGACGATTTATTGTTTCAAAGATTTTAGCTTCAACAACCTGCCGTTGTGCGGGCTGAGTTGCAAGAATCAGACAGTATTCTTTTGCAGCTTTATCGAACTGCATGGTGAGTGAATAAAGATGTGCAAGATCAAATGAATAAATCAGTTTATCTTCTGAAGCTTTCTTACCCTTTTCGTACAAATCGATTGCAATCTCAAATGCTCTTCTTTCCAAAACATAATTTCCGATCACTCTGTAAAAAATAGGATTGACTTTCCCGGATTTAAATGGCTCATTCCAAACTTCGACCGCTTTTTCTTCGTTGCCCATCAAATAATAAGTTGAGCCAAGCATTCCGTAAGTTTCAATATCGTCAGGACTTTGTTTAATTCTTTCATCAAGAATATTTACCAGGGCAGCGTAATTTTTTAACTGTATGTAAACCCTGTAAAGAGCATTTATATATTGCGGATTTACCTGGTCCATTTGATACAATTCTTCATAAATCTTCGCTGCAGAATTGTAATCTCCAATCTGCTCATAGCTCTGCGCTAAAGAAAGTTTTTGTTCAACTCTTTGCTGAGCTTGAAGTGAAATGATGAATAATATCACAATTATTATTGTAATTTTCATTTTCATACCGATGCAAAATAAGAATTTATTAACCGCTTTCAAGGTCAATTTATAGTTAATAACCGATACATTATAACAATCAGGCGGACAAAAAATCCATTGAAAATATTCCTCAGAATTAAGCTGGTTTTAAGTATTTTTGACCTCAATGAAAAAGGTTTTTATACTTGGTTCAACCGGTTCTATCGGAATAAATTGCCTTAATGTAATAAGTAATCTGAAAGATGAATTTAAAGTAACCGGACTTACAGTAAACTCAAATACTGATTTATTGCTTGAACAGATTAAATTGTTTAAGCCTGAAGTAGTTGCTGTAAAAGATGAACAATGTGCAAAAAATATATCGGGAAAAATTCCAAAGAACTGCAATTTGCTTGTCGGCGAGGATGGATTAGTTAAAGCTGCTGTTGAGGCAGAGTATGATATTTTTATGGGAGCGATGGTAGGATTTGCCGGTTTAGCTCCAACTATTGAAGCTGTTAAAAGAGGAAAACGAATTGCACTTGCAAATAAGGAAACACTTGTTGTTGCTGGCGAAATCGTAACTGACTTATGCAGAGCGAATGGTTCCGAAATAATTCCGGTTGATTCTGAACACAGTGCAATCTACCAGTGTCTTGTTGGTGAAAATTTAAATAAAGTTGAAAAATTAATTCTCACTGCTTCAGGCGGACCTTTTCGCGAAAAAGACAAATCATTTTTTGAATCCGCAACTGTTGATGAAGCACTCAACCATCCAAACTGGAAAATGGGAAACAAGATAACTATCGATTCAGCAACAATGATGAACAAAGGTCTGGAAGTTATTGAGGCACATTGGTTGTTTGGATTACCGGCAGATAAAATTGAAATAGTAATTCATCCTCAGTCAATTATTCATTCGATGGTTCAGTTTGTGGATGGTTCCATGAAAGCACAAATGGGTCTGCCTGATATGAAATTGCCAATTCAATATGCATTAACTTTTCCGGAAAGAATGAAGAATCAATTTGAAAGAACAAATTTGTCTTCTATCAGTTCATTGACTTTTTATGAGCCTGATTTTTGTAAATTTGAATGTCTGAAACTTGCTTTCGATGCATTGAAATCTGGCGGAACTGCCGCTTGTATTTTGAATGCTGCAAACGAAGTGGCGGTAGGTAAATTTTTACATAAAGAAATTAAGTTCTCACATATTTCCTTGTTAATAAAAAAAGCTTTGGATAAAATTGAAAACAAATTATCGCCCGATTTAAAAACAATATTTGAGTGTGACAGAGTCACCAGAGAATTTGTAATGAAGCTAACTTAAAATGGAGAAACTCTTTTAATGGATTATATAATTTATTTTGCGATTACAATTGGAATACTTGTGTTTATCCACGAGCTTGGACATTTCCTTGCTGCGAAATCTTGCGGGATGCGTGCCGATGTTTTCGCGATTGGATTTGGTAAAAGACTTTTTGGATACAATAAAAAAACTGGATTCACATTCGGAGATCTGCCAAAAGATTTTGATGGTGAAGGAAATACAGATTACAGATTATCACTACTTCCACTTGGCGGATATGTTAAAATTGCAGGAATGGTTGATGAAAGTTTTGACACAGAATTTGCAAACAAAGAACCTCAGCCATACGAATTCCGATCAAAAAATTTCTGGCAGAAGACTTTTGTAATAAGCGCCGGAGTTTTGATGAACTTACTTCTCGCTGTTATTATTTTCTGGGGAGCGAATTTTTTCAAAGGGAAACCTGTTACACTAACAACCACTGTCGGTTATGTTCGAACAGACAGTGCTGCAGATTCGATTGGATTTATGAAAGGTGATATTATACAATCTATAAATGGCGTAAAGGTTGAAAACTGGGATGAAATCAGAAATGAAATTTATATAAACACAATCGGTGAAGATCTTACCGTAAAAGTTTTACGGAACGGCGTGGAAGAAAATATATTCGTTCCCCGCAAAATGATTCCGGATATTGAAAAGCAGGGAGAGATGATTGTGCCTGAAGGATTCAAACCTTACGTTGCTGACGTAATGAAAGATTCACCTGCTGAAAAAGCTGGTCTGCTTTCCGGTGATATTATTTATTCTGTAAACGACAAAGTTTTGGGAGGTTCATCAGAGTTCATTGAAATTGTTTCAAAGAATGCTGGTGTTGAACTACAAACAAAAGTTGTTAGAACAAATGACACTTTAACTCTCGCTGTAACTCCCGGTAGTGATGGAAAAATCGGAATTGCAATCAACGATATTTTTGAAGGAAAGTCGGAGTATAAAACATTTGGATTTTTTGAATCGTTTTATGTTGCTGGTGTTGATCTCGTTAATCTAACAAAAGTTACATTCAGTGTTGCAGGTAAAGTTATCGGCGGACAGGTTGAATTCGGAAAAGCTTTTGGCGGACCAGTACGTATTGCGCAGCTTGCAGCAAAATCTGCTGATGTCGGTTTTGAAAGTTTTCTTTTCTTTCTTGCAGTTCTAAGTCTCAGTCTTGCAATTATTAATATTCTTCCTTTTCCTGTTCTTGATGGCGGACATTTAGTGATGATTATTATCGAAACAATTACAAGAAGAGAAATTCCCGTTAAAGTAAAAATTGCAATTAACAACACCGGTTTTGTTCTTCTGTTACTTCTTATGGCATTTATAGTTTATAATGATATACTTTCGTTGTAAATAAAAGGATTTGTAGTAAAACAGAAAACAGGTTAAACCCTTCCATCACTTTATTTAACCTGTTATAAAAATTTATCTGCCGCTCACCGGTTAACTCAATAATTTTGATTTATAAAACTGACAAGCCCCGTGAAGTAAACGGGGCTTACTTGTCCTGTCCGCGCATTTTCGGGAAGGATTTATCTTGACAAACAATAAGATTATATTTGATGAGAAGTGAGAAAAAAATAAACGCAGGTTTACAGGAAAGTTTAAAAGGGCAGCACCCTTCAAAAGAAATGAGATTAAGTCGCAAACAAATTTATTGGGTCAGTCAGATTTTCGGCTGGTACTTTTTTGTAGGGATAAACCTGTTCATCATCTCTTCATTCGAAGAAATAAGCTGGCAGAGAATTTTAGTCTGGATATTTCTAGGTTTGTTAGGAATTTTCTTCACACATCTTCTTCGCAGAGTAATCAGAAAAAATAATTGGCTTTCACTTCCACTGAAAAATACTATCCCAAGAGTTCTGATCTGATCGCAAGTATAATTACCGGAATTATTATTTATTCTCTCGTTTTTACTGCAAGTTATTTCGTTGGTACGTTCAAACAAGATGAATATAATGTTGCAAGAGCAATTGCAGGAATTACAAACACCAGCATACTTATTCTTCTATGGAGCCTGATTTACTTTATTGTTCACTACATGGAGAATTACAAAAAGAAAGAGATTGAATCTCTGATATGGGAAGCTGCCGTGAAAGATTACGAATTGAAAACATTGAAGTCACAGTTGAATCCGCATTTTATGTTCAATGCGATGAACAGCATTCGTGCATTGATAGAAGAAGACCCTGAATCAGCAAAAGTCGCAATAACAAAATTATCAAACATTCTTCGCTATTCTTTGCAGATGGAAAGAATGGAAAAGGTTCCGCTTGAAGACGAAATTGAAACGGTAAAAAATTATCTTGATCTTGAAAGAATTAGATTTGAGGACAGACTTAAATACAAACTTGATATTGATCGCGATACCCACAAAGTTGAAATACCACCTATGATGGTTCAAACACTTATTGAGAATGGTATAAAGCATGGAATTGCAAAACGAACTGAGGGCGGTGAAGTTCAGTTAAAAACAAAAATGATTACAACATCTGATGGTCCAAAATTAAAAATTGAAATCCGGAACAGCGGTCACTTCAGTGAAGAGCAATTAAAAAGTTCAAATGGATTTGGAGTCAGCAACACGAAACACAGACTCAATCTTCTCTTCGGCGATGATGCTCATTTTTCAATTTTTAATGAAAACGGAGACAAGGTTCTCGCAGAAATAGAAATTCCGATCACAAGTCAAAATAATTAATAGGGAAATTTAATGAAAGCTTTAATAATTGATGACGAAAGATTAGCACGCACAGAATTAAAAAGACTTCTTACACCTTTCAAAGATTTACAAATTGTCGGTGAAGCAGTAAATGCAGAAGATGCGCTCGAAAAAATTAACGAGCTGAAACCAGATTTGATTTTTCTGGATATTCAGATGCCCGGTAAAACCGGATTTGAATTGTTAGAAGAATTAGACAGCGTTCCGGTAGTTGTTTTCACAACTGCGTATGATGAATATGCATTAAAAGCATTTGAATACAATGCACTCGATTATCTGTTGAAGCCAATTGAACCAAAACGACTTGAAGAAACAGTAAACAAGTTGATTGAAAAGACCAGAAAGAAAGTTGCTGTTGAAACTGATAAAGAAATCCTTACAGAAAGTGACCAGGTTTTTGTTAAAGATGGTGATCGCTGCTGGTTTGTGAAATTGGAAAAAATAAGATTACTTGAATCAGAGGGAAATTATGTTCGGCTTTTCTTTGAAGACAACAAACCACTAATTCTTCGCACACTAAATTATCTCGATGAAAGACTTGACACTAAAGTGTTCTTCCGCGCAAACAGGAAACACATTATCAATCTAAAATGGGTTGATTCAATCGAACCGTGGCTGAACGGCGGATTACTTGTTAAACTGAAAGACGGTCACAAAGTTGAAGTCTCACGAAGGCAGGCAGTTAAGTTTAAAGATATGCTAAGTCTTTAATGATTTGTCATTCCGGACTTGATCCGGAATCTATAGTTGAATAATAAATATCGAACTTCGAATATCGAATTCTGAAGTATAAAGTTCTTTGAATGAAGATTAACGATTTTTGATTTAAGAAATGTCTCTATATTCTCCCCCTTTGGGGGAGACACAGAGGGGGCCGTGACTACTCTAATTAAACAACTCCCACGCTAAACCGAATTTAATATTTCTTTCCGGCATTGGATAATAAGGAGTGATGTAGTATTCATTGCCGAACAAATTCTCCCACTGAAAATAGAAGATCGCAACTTTTTTTATCTCACCTGCTAAATTAAAATCGAGTTTGTTTGTTGGTTCAACACTCCCAACACTACCCCAATAATCGAATGCTAAATCAGTTTTCCCCTTATAGTAAAATTTAAGTCCTGCTTTTAAATCAAGATTGGTATTAAAGAATAAATCGTTGATATAAAGTCCTCCAACAAATTGCCACTCGGGTAGATTAACGGTTCTCATTTCATCAATTTCGAAATAGTAAGATGTGTTTGTTTCCAATAACAGGATCCAAAATTTATAATTAAGTATTAAACCTAAACCTTTAACCGTTTGTATATAAAACCTCCAAGGAGGAATAATTTCAAGATGGCTTTCATAAAAGTGTTCATTATAAAAATATTTCGCATCAAATAGCAATTGCGAATTTTTATAACGAGTGCCTATTTCAAAAGCGGGAACATTTTCTTCTTCGGAGCGACTTTCTCTTAATGAGTAGCCAACATACAACGATTGATCATATTCAGGTAAAAATATTATATCAGCACCAATACCATTTAATCTAATTTCTTGTTTGTCCCAGTAATCAACTTCGTCCCAATAGTTTTGCTTATAGTATATGGATGTTTGAATATAATTATTAAAAAATGCTGCAGTCAGAACACCACCAAAGCTGAATCGTTTGAAAGTATCACTATTTAAATAATTATCTTCTACCCAATATAACTCACTATTTGTACTCTCATAATCACCCAACACCTGCAAAGTAAAAATGCTTAATGTCTGTAAATAATTAATCACCGTGCCAAAAGATTTGTTTGTATAATCTCGTCCAAAATTCAAACTATCTCTTATATTACGATATTCATCAAGTCCATATCGGTAATAAACTGTTAAATCCAACTGAGAATTATCAAACGGTTTTGCAAGCGTTCTTAACCCAACATTATGCTGCATTATATCAAGTTTCTGATTTGGATAAACAACCGGTGCGAAAATCGGATCATAAAGATCAGCGTTCGGATCATCAGAGCTTCTTGAAAGACTGTCATAATCAACTCCGCCGTTCAGACCTTGCTCTTTATCAACATAATAATAATATGCCTGGAGATTTACTGAGTTCGATAAAAAATATTTCAGCTTTGTGTTAAACTGCCAGAGACTTAAATCAGTATTCGCGTAAGTTTCATCTTTTGATCTGTTCGTCAATTGAAATGAGTAATTCCATCTTTTCGCAATCATAGCAGAAAATTTTCCATCAATCATTGCCTCGCCATCAGGGCCCTGATAATACTTGATTCTTGCATAAGGTACCGGAGGGATAAAGTCCCGTGTAATGAAATTAACTGTTACCGGATTGTTGTATGGTCCATACAAAAAGCCGCGCGGAGAAGGAACAATTTCAATCGAATCAATATTTTCACTTTGTATGAGGTTAAGGTCAAGCGAGTTTGTGTAACGGTTATTCCAGAAAACTCCGTCCTGCAAATAGCTTATTCCACTATTTCCCACACCGTAAATAAAAGTTTCATTTGGATAGCCGATAAATCCAAAGTCCTTAATAAAATTCAAATTGAAAGATCTCAACAAATCACCTGCGTACCGGTAGTTTTCAAACAAAAAGGTTCTTTTACTGATAATCGTACTCACATCAGTCAACGGGATTCCCTGAATTGGTATAAGTGTATCAACAATAGCGTTTATTGTAATAGTCGAATCAGAATGTGCTGTTGAATCAACAATTCCAACAAAATTTGTATCAGAACTGGCTGAATTTTTAAGATTTAATAAGGAATCAACATCCTGAGGAAAGATAAAAGTTGTGAAAAGTACGAATGATGAAAGTAGTTTTAACATTAATTGTACTTTGAGAAAAATTCTTGAGTTAACATAGACAAGATAGAGAATAAAAAAAAGAGCGAAAAATCTTAACTGTAATATACTGAAGCCTCAGTGAAGCCAATTCTCATCCTGAGCCGTATTTACAGGGGTTTACTGGTAATTAATTTTAAAAAATAATTTTGTTTCAAATAAATATTAATTATTTTTCGCAGGTAATAATCAATAACATTTAATCGGAGGGATCAACATGGCTAAATCAATGACGAAGAGTCAAATCATTGCTCATCTTGCTGCCAAGACAAAAACCACAAAAAAAGTTTCAGCTCAGTTTTTAGATGAACTGGTAAAACTTTCATACAAGGAAGCAAAAAAAGAATTTGTATTACCAGGTCTTGGTAAACTCAAAGTTGCACAAAGAAACCAGAGAATGGGAAGAAATCCTGCCACCGGCGAATCGATTGTTATTCCGGCAAGAAAAGTTTTGAAATTCAGAGTATCAAAAGCAGCTAAGGATGCAATCCTGAAATAAGCCGGCATTTTTATTTTGTTTTTAGCGAAGGATAAGTAATTGTTCTTCGCTTTTTTATTTTATAGAAATTCTATGAACAATATTAGATAGAGAATTGATTTTTTGCGCTGAGTAGTTCAGAGATGTTTTGACCAGACACACACTCGCAGAACACAGACCTGATGATACGCACTTTCAGAAAAAAAGAATTGAAAAGAAGCTGATTGAGGCAACAAAAAGACTTCCAGCAGAAACAAAACTTATTTTACTTTCAGCGCCGACAGCTGTTGATGAACATCTAAAATAATTTTTCATTTAGATAAGGATTGTTATGATGTTTGAGGAATTTTTCATTTCATATCATTAACTTTGTTCAGCCAATCATAAATTATTGTTCAACTTAACTCCGGTTCAAATGAAAAATATTTTTTATCTCCCATTATTGCTTTTAATCATTTTCGGTTGCTCACAAAATCACACTAACAAGATCACAGATATAATCCAGCCAATCAATCTTGAAGAAGGAATTGAAAAGGAAGTTGTTATCAGCGATTTGTTTTATGCACCGAGTTACAATTTGACTTTCTCTCCAAATGAAAATCTGATTATCGTTCACGATACAGTAAATAACATTTTAAAGTTAAAAGCAAAAGAGGGTTTTACAGGGCTGGATCTTTTACAGTTCTCTTGTGATAACCAGCAATATTACATTCCATTCAAGCTTGAACCAAGAAAAAAATATCTTTTCTCTTATAAACCAAAAGGAAAACCAAAGCAGGTAAACTTATTTGGTCAATTCAATAGCTGGGACAGATCAAGTCTTCCTATGAGCGATGACGATAAAAACGGAATATTTGAGATAAGTATTCCACTCGATCCGGGCAGATATGAATACAAATTTTTTGTTGACAGAAAAGAATTGATTGATCCGCAAAATCCGGTTAAGGTTCCGAATGGTCTGGGAGATTATAATTCGGTTATCATTATTAGTTCGGATAATAAAGCCAGACTTTATCTTCATACTTTAAATTATGAAACCGACGACCAGTTAAAAGAGTACAATTACTATTATGAAAATCATTCATCTGGCAGCATCAATGAATCAAATATTGTTGCTTTACTTGATAATCAGATTATTAATCCAACATTGATTAAGGTCGATGGCAATAAAATAACTTTAATGTTCCATGACGATATAATCGAAGGAGAAAGATTAATAAGAATCGCAGTAAAGCAAAACGGAAAGTTTTCAAATATTCAATCAACGAGAATAATTGACGGTCAACCTATTAATAAAAAATCACCACAAAGCTGGTATGATGCAATAATATATTCACTTATGATTGATCGTTTCAGCAACGGTGATCCGACAAATGATAATCCCATAAAACACGATTCTCTTTTTTCTCCTGCAAATTATAACGGCGGCGATTTTCAGGGAATCATAAACAAAATAAACGAAGGTTACTTTAATCTGCTCGGAATTAACACTTTCTGGATTTCTCCGATAGTTGATAACACAAACAAAGCTTACCGTGAATATCCTCCACCACACAGATATTATACGGGCTATCATGGTTACTGGCCAATTTCATTGCAGGGAGTTGAAGAACATTTTGGAAGTTTAAATCTGGCAGAAGAGCTGATTAATAAATCACATAAAAATAAAATAAAAGTGCTGCTTGATTTTGTGGCTCATCATGTTCACGAAGAGAACCCGCTATGGAAAGAGCATCGTGATTGGTTCGGAGATCTTGAACTTCCAGACGGAAGAAAAAATCTGCGCCTCTGGGATGAATATCGTTTGACTACCTGGTTTGAACCATATATGCCCTCATTCGATTATACAAAATCGAAAGAAGCATTGGAAACAATGACAGATAATGCAATCTGGTGGCTGCAAGAAACTAACGCTGATGGATTCAGGCACGATGCAGTCAAGCATGTTCCGAATGAGTTTTGGCGTCTGCTCACAAAAAAGTTAAAAGAAAAAATCGAAGTGCCTGATCAGACTCAGGTTTTTCAAATCGGCGAAACTTTCGGGGGATTTGATCTCATTAGTTCATACGTAAACAACGGGCAATTGAATTCTCAATTCAATTTTAATTTGTACGATACAGCAATTCCGGTTTTTCTCAACCCGGAAATTTCATTTGAACTGCTCGACAACCAGATGCAGAAAACTTTTCAGGTATATGGCGTAAATCATTTGATGGGAAATCTTGTAAGCAGTCATGACAAAATTCGTTATATGGCGTATGCTGATGGAGATCTTGAAATAAATGACGGCAGAGCAAGTGAGTTTGCGTGGACAAATCCGCCAAAGGTTGACCATCCTTCAAGTTATGATAAACTCAAATTACATCTTGCATACATTTTAACAATTCCCGGAGTTCCTGTAATTTATTATGGTGATGAAATCGGAATGACCGGAGCTTCTGATCCTGATAACAGAAGGATGATGAGATTCGATAATGATCTGAATGAATATGAAAAGCAGACTTTCAAAGATGTGAGTAAAATAATTCACTCCAGAAGTGATCATTCATCATTACGTTACGGAGATTTCCTCACTCTTCAGGCGGATAAAAACATTTATGCTTATTTACGATCAGACTTGAACGAAAGGATACTTGTCATCCTGAACAAGAGCGAAAAGGAACAGCAAGTCAACCTTACTCTTCCGGATATTTATAACATAAAGACTGCAAACGATGTTATATCTGCTGATTCTTTTCAGGTTAAAGATGGTAGTATTTCCTTCGCTGTAAAAGGTATTGGGTACAGAATATTAAAATTAGAATAATGAAAAAATATATTGCATTGCTGAGAGGAATTAATGTAAGCGGACAAAAGCTAATCAAAATGTCCGAGTTGAGAACATTGTTTGAAAAAGCCGGTTTGCAGAATGTTCAAACTTACATACAAAGCGGAAATATAATTTTTTCAAGCAAAGAAAAATTATCCGGAAAAATTAGCCAGAATATTTCCTCGGCAATAAAAAAGAAATTCGGCTTTGACGTTCACGCAATTGTTTTGACTCCGGGAGAGCTTGATAAAGTGATTTTAAGCAATCCATTCATAAAAACGCAAAAGGAATCTGACAAACTTTATATCATTTTTCTTTCGTCAATTCCTTCAAAAGATAATGTTAACAGAATTATTGCTGCCGAATATTTTCCGGAAGAATATATCGTTGATGGGAAATGTATTTATCTTTTCGTGCCAAATGGCTATGGCAAAGCAAAACTAAATAATAATTTTTTCGAGAATAAACTTAAAGTTTTCGGAACTACAAGAAATTTAAAAACACTCAATGCATTAATTGAGTTAACTAAATTGCACTAAATCATTTAAGACGTTTTGTTAAGTTAACATTTGAAAATTAAATCATTATTTGATTTTAAAAGGAATAAAAGTGAAAAAAGTAATTTTGGGGATAATTGCTATCATACTTGTTGTAACCTGCAGCGAAAAAAAAGAACAGAGACTGAAAAGTGATCTCGAAATAAAAATGAATTCAATTGCCGAAGGATATGTTAAGCTGGTCCTCGAAGTTGGGAAATACGATCCGAACTTTGTTGATGCATATTACGGACCGAAAGAATGGAAACCCAAAGAGGGAAACATTCCATTTGATTCAACTGCAAATTTAAAATTAATCTCCTCTGCCGATTCTCTTTTAAATGAACTTGAACTGTTAAGTGAATACAATGCAACAGAACTTGAAACTCTCAGATATAGATATTTATACAAACAACTTTTTGCAGTAAAAACAAAAATTATTGTTTTAAATGGTTCCTTACTTCCGTTCAACCTTGAGTCAAGAGCTTTTTATGATGTTTCACCTCTTGAAACAGATGAAAAAATTTTTCAGAACATATTGGATGAACTTGACAAGATCCTGCCGGGTAAAGGTGATGTTATCGAAAGGTATTTAAACCTCAGGCACAAATTTGAAATACCAAAAAACAAAATTGCTGATGTGTTTGATGCGGCAATTAAAGAATGTAAAAGCAGAACAAGTAAGTTCATCAATCTGCCTGCTGGCGAAAAATTTAAAGTCGAATATGTAACCCAAAAACCATGGGGCGCATATAACTGGTACAAGGGAAACCTATTTAGTGTAATTCAAGTTGCAGTCGATTTTCCTGTTTACATTGATCGAGCCGTAGGACTTGCTGCGCACGAAGGATACCCAGGACATCATGTTTACAATATTCTTATGGAAAAAAATCTGGTGAAAGATAAAGGCTGGATGGAATACACTGTATATCCGCTTTACTCTCCTCAGTCTTTAATAGCCGAAGGATTAGCTGTCTATGGCGAGGAATTGCTTTTTCCGGGCAATGAGCGGAGAAGATTTGAAAAAGAGGTTT
Source organism: Ignavibacteriota bacterium (assembly GCA_013285405.1). NCBI lineage: Bacteria > Pseudomonadati > Ignavibacteriota > Ignavibacteriota bacterium. The sequence continues at coordinate 1,123,518 of CP053446.1, forward strand.
TGTTCCCAATTGCAGAGCTTGATACTGCTGATGCCGATGTGTATTTCAAAGCCCTTGAGCTGCAGGATAAACTTGATGGTTCATCAATTCTTGCTGCAAAAAATTATCTAAACGGTGATTGGACAAAAGAAGAAACTCTTGCCTGGATACAAAAGTTTCAGTTAATGACAAAAGAGAGAGCAGAGAAATATCTATCATTCATTGAAACATACAGAAGTTACGTTGTTACCTACCACACAGGTAATGTAATAATTAACAATTATATTGAAAGAAATGGTGGAACGAAGGATAACCTCGCACGGAAATGGGAACTTTTTAATGAGCTGAATTCAACTCCTCAAACACCATCAGGATTGATTGATTAACTTAGATCCTTTTTAATTTCTTCTTCCAGTAAAAGAAATGTCTTTTTATCAAGAGATACTTCATTAAATATTTGGCTGAGAATACTTTTATCAATCTTTATATAATCTTCTTCCCTGGGAGTAACTACAATTCCTCCAATATCAATTGCTGCCGGACTAATTAATATTTTTTCAGGATCATTTTTATAAAAACATTCTGGTCTGTGTTTGTTTCTCAAAAAAATTATCAGGTACCATCCAAAATCAATATGGTAAAAGCTTAAAATATTCATCATTGGCTCAGGATTAACACCGACAAGTTTTTGATAGTTTTTATAAATTAAGTGAAATGCTTTTTCAATTTCGAGTTTATCCATTGATTCAATAAAAATTATTTTTCTCAAACCATCATCAATAAAAGAAGTAGTAACAGATTCATCGTCCTGAACTATCCTGCCAAAATCATTTTTTAACTGCTGAATATCATTTTCAATAGGGATAAAATTTTTTGTTCCTGCCTGAAAATGAAGATGATCCGGTGCTGAAGCACCACAAGCAGGTCCATTATAAACTAAACAATAACAGGGAAACAAACTGCTAATTTCAAGAAACGAATTGATTGAATTAAATATTCTCTGAGGCTGGTGTTGAATTGAACTGATTGTAAAATGTTCTGGAAAAACAGGATACGGATTACACAAAAGAATGAAATCATCCGGCAGTAAAATTCCTTTTTGTTCATCAGGAAGATTTTCTAGACAAAGGAAGCACTTCCTTCTTTTTATTGTAGTGTCATCCACTTTCGCTGATGTTGATTTTATTCTTTCAGAGTTAAATTGAACTATCATCTTGAAACTGTCGAACCAAAAAGATTTTGTCTTTACTTTATCACGCATCTCATAATTATTCTTCATCAGCAGCCAATTACTCAACTGAGATTTAAACAAATATTCTGCTGCGGAAGAATAATCATGTTTATCGATTAAGAATTTAATCTGAGGATCTTCTAAAATTTTCTTTTCAATTAATCTCATCAGTGTGCTTTCCTGTTTATCGCCTGGCGAAGCTGAATTTCTTTTGTTCGGAGCGAATCTTTATAAAAATTATTTGCATTCATTTTCTCTATTGTTAAAGATGCATCTGTGTTTCCTTCCCATCTTCTGCAGAGATAAATAGGCTCATAAATTCTTCCAATTTTGTATTGACGGGAAACAGCCAAACCAACAGCATAATCTTCACCATAACTTACATTGGGAAATTTTATTTCTTTTATAATGGGAGTATAAAAAGCTCTCGGTGCGCCAAGACCGTTAATCCTGAGTGCATTGTTATGTCCGTTTTCATCCGTCCACTCACGATGATCAATCAGTCCGGGAGGTATTTCATTCAATTTGAAATCAGTGAGTTTATAACTACCGATGACCATCGCACAGTTTTCATCATAAAATTTATTAACGATTTTCTGCAGAGAATTTTCGCTTGAATATAGATCATCGCTATCAAGCTGCACAGCAAATTTTCCACATTCGGAGTGAAAGATCGCTTCATTCCAGCAGCCTCCGATTCCTAAATCAGTCCGTTCCGGAATAATATGAATAACGCGGTCGTCTTTTACAGTAATGCTTTTTATCTTTTCAGTTGTTCCGTCTTCTGAATAATTATCGACAACAATGACATTGAAATTAAAATTTGCTTTTTGATTTAAGACAGACTTTATTGCATCAGAAATTGTATTTACTCTATTCCTGACCGGGATTACTACTGATGCTTCATAAAGGAAAGAGCTGCTAAAATTAACTGGTTTTTTATTCCGGAAAGGAATAAATGAATTAATTTCTTCTAAATGATGAGTGAAAACTTTTTCCATTTCAATCTGCACTTCTCTGTTTCGTGGATCAACATAGTCGAACAGTTTATTTACTTCATCTTCATCGGAACTTAAAATAACAGAATAAAGTGGTTCGGGGATTCTGGTAACTTTAGCATATCTGGAAAGTGTAAGTCTTAAATCATACAACCCGGAATAACGTAACACTGTTTGTTGAACATACAAATTTTGCAGAAATCTTTTTGCAATACCTGTGTTGATTAAACAACAATAACCAAAATCAAAATCGTCTCTTACACTTCCCTGCTGATAATCAATTAATTGATGAAGAAAGAATTTATCTTTTTGCTTTTCATAATAATCTGAATAAATCCAACCTGAGTCCGATTGCTCTGCTTTGGAAATAAATTTTGCGATTGTGTCTTCTGTAATCTCAATCCGTCTGTTTCCATTAAGAAATAATAAATAAGTTGTTGATGCAGTTTCTATTATTTGGCGGATTATTTGATTTCCAAAAGGGTAATCAGTCTGGACTGAAGTATAATTGTTGCTATCAATTTTATTTTTATCAATAACTATAATTTTTTCAATGCTTGCTAAACTTTTTAAGCTATTAACTATTTGTTGTGATAAATCATAGTTGAACGAAAAGATTAGTGCTGTTATTTTTTGGTACGAGTTCATCGTTCGCTAAATATTTTCAGTTTCTTGTTCATAAATTTTCATAACTCTACCTGTTATTAAATCAATATCAAATTTTTCGACGACTCTTTTCCGGGCATTTTCACCAAACCTGATTCGTGTTTCAGCGGAATCAATTAACAATTTCAATTTAGTTTTAAGATCTTCAGCATTTTTATTTTCAAACAAATAAGATGTTACACCGTCAACAGCTATATCAAGCACACCCTCAGCATTTGAACATACTGAAGGTTTTTTCATTGCCATTGCTTCGACAAGTGCAATTCCAAACGCTTCTGAGTGAGATGGAAATGCAAATATATCCATTGCAGAAAATACTTCCGGTGTATCGCTGCGATAACCTGTAAATATCACATTGTTCAAACCAAATTCTCCTGCAAGTTGTTTTATCTTGTAAGCATACTCTGATTCACCTCTGCTGGCTTCTCCGACAATTAAAAACCTGAGATTGGAATATTCTCTGTTTAATTCTTTACAGGCAAGAAGAAATTCTTCGTGACCTTTACCTGGAGTAAATCTGGCAAGCATGCCAATGACAATTTCCTTTTCACCAATATTAAATTCATTTCTAACTTTGGAAGCATCCACTTTTTCGGGATTGAATCTATTAATATCTATACCATTAGAGATTACAATAACAGATTCGGGTTTCACCGGAGTTGTGTCTTGAACATTTTTTTTAATTGCTGTGCTGATAGCAAAAATCTTTTTTACTCTTTGATATAGATGCCTGTGTAAGAAATCTTTTTTAATTATAAACGAACCAACCTGCTTGGTAAGAAACAGAGGAATTTTCCTGTTGGCAAGTTCCAGTGCAGGAACAATCTGCCACAAGTCCTTTGATGCTTGTGTGTGAACTAAAGAATAATTATTCTGTTTTATCAGGAGTGCAAGTCTGATTGTGGTAAGCGGATGAAAATAACCGCTGGCTTTTACCGGATGAAGTATAATACCAAAATTATTAGCTTCAATATGAATTCTTGAATCTGCTGAACATATAAGTTCAACTTTGATATTTCTTTTTAAAAGCTGCTGGATTGAAGTGAGTGTAAACATTTCAAGTCCACCCCAACTTTTTGATAGGCAGGAATAAAGTATCTTCATTACAACTAATCAGTAAATTTTTTTCAACTCTGAATTTTTAAAATAATGCAGCAGAATTTCATCAAAGTTATAACCCATTTCCGCCATAACAGCAGCACCGATCTGGCACATTCCAACTCCATGTCCCCAACCAGCACCATATAAAACAAATTTTTCCGGTATATCTTTTCCAATTTTATTTACAATAAAAGCTGAACTGTATAAATGAGTTTTTGAAAGCAGCCTTCTTATCTCTAATTCTTTTCCAACAGTTAATGTTTTGTTTGTTCCAATAATTTTTAATTTAACAATTCTGGCTGAGTCACCGCGTTCTACAGGAATCAAATCAATAATATTCCCAAAATTAATTCCACTTTTCAGATTAATTAGTTCAGTAATTTCATTTTGAGTGTATTCAACTTTCCACCTGTAAAAATCTTTTGTCTCCCGGTCGTAATCCACAAGAATGTGAGAAAGAATTTTTTTATCAGAAGTATTGCAAAACACTATCGGTTTTTCTTTTATCCATTTTTCTGAATTGGATTCATCCGAAAAATCAAGGTTAAAATTTTCCGGTTCAAATTTGTAATCTACAATTGAAGTCAAATAAGGATGTCTTATCGGTTCCCAAACGTTTTCAAATGATTCAGTAATTCCACCGCAGCACTTTGAATATCTTGTATCACACACACTGCCACCGCTCAAAAGTACAATTCCTCGTGTTTGATCAATTGCGATGAAAGATGAATCTGAAATTATTTTCGTAACTCCCTGGAAACGCTGACAATGATCATCAGCACATACATCAAACAGATTGTGGTCCTCCCGATCATACCACTTTATCAATTCATCTTTTAATTCAAGAGAAGTTTCATGTATTTCTTTATCATCTTTTAACTTTTCTGATCTTTCAATTTGAGCGAGCACCCAGCTTCTTGCAATAACTGCCTGAGCTTTTAACAGCTCAACAGAACTTTTTGCGCTCATTTCTGAAGAAATCACACTCGTTAAATATCTTTCAATCGGAATATGATTTATTGCTACAATTTCATCTCCGGATTTGACAAGAATCAGCGAATAAATAAATCTTTGTTTCTCTTTTCGCTCCCAGTGAAATTTGCTTCCAATAATTACATCACGAAGAAGAAATGACTCGGATATCGGATCTGTTGGGATAAACTCTATCTGATTGAAACCTTCTATTTCATGTTTACTGCTTTTACAAAAGATTCTGTCATTCTTTAATTCAGCAGTATATACACCGCTGAAATTATCTCTGGAGCCAACTACCTGAAAATCACCGTACAATTCAAATCTTATTTTTTTATCGGTAAGAATACCAACGCTTATAAAAGGTTCTTCTTTGTATTGCATACTGCATTTAAGATGCTGATCTGAGTTAAACTTTATAATCTTTGAACAAAATATACTGAATAGTTTCGTCTGTTGAAGTGAACTTTTTGGACTATGTACTGCTTTATAATTATTTTGTCAATGCATATTGAATTAAATTCATCTTTAAGAATGAAAAGTATCATAAAAGAAAATGTTTCTATAATCGGATTTCCGATGGATCTTGGTGCAGATCGTCGCGGTGTAGATATGGGTCCTTCTGCTTTAAGAATTGCAGGGCTACAAGGCAAACTTGAAACATTAGGATACAAAGTTAATGATCTCGGTGATATAAAAATTGAAATAATGGAAAAACAAAAAATTAAAAATCCAAAATTGAAATATCTTGATGAGATTATTAAAACCTCAAGATTGCTGGCTGAAAAAGTAGAAAAAGTTTTAGAGAAGGGAGAATTCCCGCTCTGTCTCGGAGGAGATCATTCAATGGCACTTGGCACAATTTCAGGCATTGCCTCTTATTGTAAAAACAGAAAATTAAAACTTGGTGTTATCTGGATTGATGCTCACAGCGATTTAAATACAGATGAGACTAGTCCGTCTGGAAATATTCACGGAATGCCTCTTGCTGCTTTGCTGGGATTAGGTTCTGATGAACTTGTCAACTTCTTCGGGTTTTCACCGAAACTTCATCCGGAAAATTGTTCACTGATTGGAATCAGAAGTATTGATGAAGCAGAAAAAATCAATATCAAAAAACTTAATGTTCCGATTTATACAATGAATGATATAGACAAGCTGGGGATACACCGAATAATAGCTAAAGTGCTAAAACAATTCCGGGAAAAAGTAGATCATATTCATATTAGCTTTGATCTGGATAGTGTTGATCCTTCTGTTGCACCCGGAGTTGGGACTCCTGTTTCCGGTGGATTAAGTTATCGTGAAGCCCATCTGCTAATGGAAACAATCGCTGAATGTGGCTGCATGTCATCTTTAGAAATTGCTGAAGTTAATCCCATACTGGATCATAAAAATCAAAGCGCCGCTTTTACTTCAGAACTTGTAGCTTCCAGCATGGGACAGAGAATACTTTAATGCGACTGACTGAATTCATACTTACTATAATTTTATTCATTGTAATCTCTGCCTTACTTTCTTTTTGGGGAATTCTGTCTTTAACGATAAGTGATTTGCTTTCATATTCTTTGATAGCAGCAGGTATTTTAACTGTTTATGATCAATCGATCAAACAAAACGGTTTCCCCGTATTTATCGGCTCCGTCATTTTTCTTTTAGGAACTTACTTCTTAATCTCAGAAAATTTTTCTCTGAACCTTGGTGATGGAATTATCATACCTTTAGTCTTGGTTTTTGCTGGTGCAGGATTGTTAATGTTTTACATAGTAACTTCGATAAAAAAATATTTTCTGATAATTTCACTGGTTTGCTTATTATCGGGTATAATTTATCTTCTAATGAACAGCCGCTGGAATATTAAATCATTTCTGCACTCTGTGTTGCCGGTACTAAACTATCTCTGGCCAGCAATTATCATTCTGGCATTTCTGATTTTTCTTTTCCGGAAAAAATGACAGGATATTGAGTTGAAGTTATCCTGTAAGGCAGGTTTTAAAATTTATTTCTTGACGAATATTATTTAATAAAGAATATCACACCAATCAGTATCAAAGTAATGGCGAAAAAAATAAAACCCAGTAACCTGTTTTTCTTAATACTTTGTTTTATTGATTCAAATTCGTGTACTAAATAGGAATTAAAGTAGTCCTTTATAATCTTCTCAACCATCTCTTTATCTGGCGGATGTTTTGTAACAACGGATTCAGCAAAACCTCTTGTTTGCTGGAATATATTTTCGGTTTCACTTTTTTCCCTGAAGTTACTACTGATTTTAAATGAATCATCCTTTGCTAACGTTGGCTCAATTCCGCTAAATTGATTTGTCGATTCGGCTGCAACAGCAACACGCTCTTCAACTTCAACTTTTTCACCAACTTCAACTACTTCTCCGAATTCTGCTTTGGCTTCTATTTCAATATTTTCCTCAAGTGGTATAGCAACAGTTTCTAAAGCTTTTTTAACTTCTAATTTAGCTTTGATTTCGTCTCTTATATTGTAGAGTTTTAAAGCTGTTTTATCTTTCAGATCGCTGGCTGGAGTTAAAATTTCTAGAACAGATGGAAGAAGAGCCGTGATGTGCTGATATTCAGCAAGTTCTTTCCAGGGAAAATCATCATTAGTTAATTTAAGCGATTGCAAAGTTTCTCTGTCTTTTTCCTGCAGACAACTTAAAACCTCAAGCTTAATGAGCTCAACTATTTTTTTTCTTTCCATAAAACTACTTTACCTCTGAATGTTTCTGCATCAGATTTCCAATCGCAACCTGCAGCTTGGATTTAACTGTTACTGTTGGAATATTCAACTTTGCAGCTATCTCTCCCTGGTCCATCCCGCCATAGTAACTTAATTCGAGAACATATTTTTGTGCTTCGGTTAGACTATTTAATGCTTTCTCCATTCTGCTTTTATTACTCAAAACTTCTTCCAGTTCAATTGGATGAATTTCGGGAGATAGTTTCGGAAGAATGAATTCTTTTTCATAATCTTCTGAATACTCTGGCAGATTTTTTCCTAATTTTCTGTTCAATGCATCAACTGCTTTATTTCGTGCAATCGTTACCAGCCATGTATATATATTATTAGTAGTAAAATCGAATTGGTCAATATGTCTCCAGATAATCACAAATACATCCGAAAGGATTTCTTCAGCAGTTTCTCTATCGGTTACAATTTTTTTAATTAATGAGTATAGTAATGGGGCATATCTATCGTACAATTGCTCTAAAGCTTTTGAATCATAGCCTGCAACTTTGAACATAATTTCAGCATCTGTTAAGGTATTTCTTTCACTCAATTTCCATTCTCCTTATTCAGTTTTTTTGTATGAAAATCTAAATCAAATAGCCAAAAAAATGTAGCAATTTAAGTACCACATAATTTTCAAGCTTTAAATAGCTGTAATGCAGAAAAGACAGTAAAAATATCGACTAACGACCGATGGGTTGTTAAAATAACTGACAGAAAACTTTGAAAAATTTCTGTTTAAAGTTGAAACAATACTGAGACTGTAACTTGTACCTTGACTGGTTTTCCCCGTTGTTTACCTGGAGTAAACTTAGTTTTAAAAATAGCATCAAGTGCAGCTTCATCACATCCACCACCAATTCCTTTTACAACTTCAGCACTAATCACATTTCCATTTTCATCGATGAATGCTTTGACAAATACTTTTCCCTGAATCCCGGCTCGTTTTGCGATTTCAGGATACTGAATTAATTTTTGAATCCCCTGAAGACCACCAATCGGTTGAGGCATTTCTTCCACAGCAACAAAGTAGGTTGGCTCTTCATTTTCTTCAATTACCTCTTCAGGCAATGGAGCTGAAATTTCTTCTTTTTCTTTTACATCCAGTGTTGAAGAAATCTGTGTTGTTACAATCTGCTTTTCATCAATTGAATCAGGTACCTTTGGTGGTGCTTTGGGCAGTAAATTTTTGTTTTTGTTATTCAGTTCAGGTTCAGTTTTAGTTTCGGCTTTTGTTTCAACCTTATTTTCATTTTCGATTGTCTGAACATCAGAAGCAGATACCGAGCTTTCTGGTTCCTGGACATTATTATAGAAGAATTCCTCAACCGGTGCAGAAATAATATTTTCATCTACTTTTTTCTCAGTCAATGTTTTCTGCGTATCTGATTGATTAAATATGAAAAGGTAACCGAACAAACTCAATGAAACTACAAACAGGATTATTGAAACTATAACATATTTCTTAAGCCTTAAAGATGATGTATCTCTTTTTTCTATTTCATCATCAAATTCGACTTCAGAAACCTCAGGTAACTTTTCATTTTCTTGTGCTGCTTTGGTGATTTCAATTTTTACTGAATCTTCCCTGCTCACAGGAACTTTTGGTTTAACTTCTTCATACCCTGTAACTGATTTGTGCTGCGGCATTTGTTTAGATACAGCTAAAGATCCCCAGTCGATTTTATTCTTATTCAGAATTTCTTCCAGATGATCATTGTCGCTATGCTTTTCTCCTGAGTTAAAAATGTATTTGTTTGTCTGATTATTTGCAGCAATTGGAGTAACGATTTGACTGAGTTTATTTATCATTCTTTCTTTTGCAACTGCTGATGGCTGCTCTGTGATTTTTAATATTGATGGCAAAAGTGCAGATAGATTTTGAAATTCCGCCTGAATTTTCCAGGGAAAGTTTTCATCAGTCTCTTTTAGTAATTGCAAATTATTTCTGTCAGCAGCATCAAGCGAGCCAAGAACTTCAAGTGTTATTAACTCTATACTTTTTTTATTTTCCATTTATATTTTTCCCCCGAATGGTAATGTTATGATCATTTTTATCAGGATTGTCAATAATATTTTTTTATTGTTTATTGTTACCACTAATTCAACTTTTAACATTCATATTAATGCTCAAATTTTGAAAAATTCAAGCAATTTGAGTACCATTGGAAATCTCTCACAATCCATTGAAAAGCAACATGAAAATTTGGATGTCGTAATTTTATTACTTATTTGCTGAAAAATTGACCGCAGGAAGAGGAAGATATATACTTTGTGTCGCCACCTCAACCACTATTGGCTATTCAGGAAGAGTTGTCCCTTCAACAATATTTTATCTCACAAAACACAATTAATTATTCACCGTAATAAACGCTGGTCTAACATTATTACCTTTCTAATTTAAGCTTACAATCGATTTTATTATTTTTACTGATAAGTTAATTGATAAAGGATAAAATGACTTCAAATGAAATAAGAAATCAGTTTCTTAATTTTTTTAAAGATAAAGATCACAAAATAGTTCACTCTTCACCCGTAGTTCCATTTGATGATCCAACTTTGCTATTTACAAACGCAGGTATGAATCAATTCAAAGATGTATTTCTCGGAAAAGGAAAACGAGATTATACACGAGCTGTTGATACTCAAAAATGCATTCGTGTTAGCGGTAAACACAATGATCTCGAGGAAGTAGGTCACGATACATATCACCACACATTTTTTGAAATGCTCGGCAACTGGTCTTTTGGTGATTACTACAAAGCTGAAGCAATTGAATGGGCATGGGAACTGCTTACTAAAATATGGAAGCTTCCGAAAGAAAGATTATGGGCAACAGTTTATAAAGATGACGATGAGGCTTTCAATTTATGGAAAACAAAAACGGATATAAATCCAAAACACATTTTAAAGTTTGGGGAGAAAGATAACTTCTGGGAAATGGGTGATACAGGTCCCTGTGGTCCATGCTCGGAAATTCATATAAATGTTGGCGATGACTTTGAAAACCCGGAATATGTAAATGCAGGTACTCCCGAGTGCATTGAAATCTGGAATCTTGTTTTTATTCAATATAACCGTGATGAAAATGCAAAACTTCACGAGCTTCCGGCTAAACATGTCGATACTGGGATGGGGTTCGAAAGAATTTGTGCGGTTCTTCAAAAGACAAATTCTAATTACGACACTGATATTTTCTATCCTATAATTGAAGAAATAATTAAGCTGAGTAAAATTAAAATTGAAAAAGATCTTTATGCTGAAGCGAAAGAGAAATCAGAAGAAATTAAAATTGCAACCAGAGTAATCGCTGATCATATTCGCTCATTAACTTTTGCAATTGCTGATGGAGCTGTTCCGGGAAATGAAGGGCGTGGTTATGTTTTAAGAAGAATTTTGCGCAGAGCAGCCAGATATGGAAGAAAAATTAATTTAAATGAACCATTTCTATATCAAATTGTTGATGTATTAGTTCAAACGATGGGAGATGTATTCCCCGAAATAAAAGAGAAAAAAGACTACGTTAAAAAAGTAATTAAAGGTGAAGAAGAAAGTTTCAATGCAACACTGGATAGAGGCATTGAGTTATTCGAAGAAATAATTGAAAAGCTGAATAAGAAAAAAGAAAAACAAATTCCCGGCGAAGATGTTTTCAGGCTTTATGATACGTTTGGTTTTCCGGTTGACCTGACTAACATAATGGCAGTTGAAAAAGGATTTTCAATTGATGAAGTTAAATTCAATGAATTGATGAATCAGCAGAAGGACAGAGCACGGGAAGCAACAAAAGAAAAATTCGCTTCCGTAAATGTTGCGTTGAATGATACAAAAGGATTTCAGTTCTCCAGCAATCAGCCGACTGAATTTACCGGCTACGATGAACTCGAATCCCATTCAAAGATCACTGGATTAAGACGAGATGGTAATACTGAATTAATTATTCTCGATAAGTCTCCTTTTTATGTGGAAGCCGGCGGACAGGTTGATGATAAAGGTTTATTAATTACTAAGGAAAATAAATTTAGTGTCATTGATTTGCTGAAAGTTGAAAATAAAATTGTTCACGTGATTGAAAATGATCCCGGGAAAATCCTTCAACCGGAAATTGAGTTGACTGCTGAAGTAGATTCCAAACATCGCTGGGATGTCATGCGAAATCATTCTGTTACTCATTTTCTACATGCTTCTCTGAGAAAAATACTTGGTAATCATGTTCAGCAGGCTGGTTCGTACGTTGGACCGGATCATCTTCGGTTTGATTTTACTCACTTCACCAAACCAAGTCCGGAGGAATTACGGGATATTGAAATTTTAGTGAATGAACAATTACGACGAAACCTTCCTATGATTCATCATAGAAATATTCCATTTGATGAAGCAAAGAAAATGGGGGCGTTGATGTTTTTTGGTGACAAGTACGGTGACAAAGTTAATGTTGTTCAGTTCGGTGATTTTTCTATGGAATTCTGCGGCGGCACTCACGTAAAAAATTCATCTGAAATTGGTTTGTTCAAGATAACAAGTGAAGCATCTGTTGCCAGCGGTGTGAGAAGAATTGAAGCAGTTACCGGAGCCGGAGTTGAAAAATATATTCAATCACAGCTTGAACATATGAAGCAGTTCAGCCACCGGATTGATGAACTTCTCGATACTAAAAAGAAAATGGAAAAAGAAATATCAGATCTCAGGCTGAAAGAAAAACTTGGTCAGCTCGATCATATTCTTTCTTTAAATTCTTCAGAAAAAGGAATAAAAATATTTAAAGGGAAAGTTATAGCGGATAACATGGATGAACTTAAATCTTTCGGTGATGAATTACGAAATCAGATGGGAAGCGGGGTTGGTGTTCTTATTTCCCAAATCGAAGATAAGGTTGGAATTGTTGCTGTTGTCAGCGATGATTTGATTAAAGAAAAAAAACTAAGTGCCGGAAAAATTGTTGGTGAACTTGCAAAACTTGTTGGCGGTGGTGGTGGTGGTCGTCCTCATCTTGCAACTGCGGGAGGGAAAGACATCTCTGGTATTCCGGCTGCAATAAGCAAGGTTGAGAAAATTTTAAGTGTCTTTATTCAATAATTAAAAATTCAAATGTCAATAGTCAAAAAAATATTTTGAATTTTGAGTTTTAATTTTTTGACTTTGGAAAATGTCTAAAACAAGAATAAAATACATCTGCTCAAACTGCGGTTACGAGTCACTTCGCTGGTTAGGTAAGTGCCCGGAATGTGAAAGCTGGAATTCTTTTATTGAAGAAATAATAGAAACCTCCAAACGAAAGCCGGTCATCTCAAAATCAAAATACGAGATAAATACAATTGATTCTATTTCAGCAAATGAAGAAGACAGAATTAAAACGGGAATAACTGAATTCGATCGTGTACTTGGTGGAGGTTTGATGCCGGGTTCTGTGATTCTTCTGGGAGGAGATCCGGGAATTGGAAAATCAACACTTGCAATGCAGGCAACTGCTAACATCAATAGAAAAGTTCTTTATGCAACCGGAGAAGAATCGGAGAAACAAATAAAACTGAGAGCCAGCAGATTGAAAATAAAATCTTCTGAATTTTTTGTTCATGCAGAAACAAACCTTTCAGATATAATCGGTGCGATCAACCAATTATCTCCTTCTGTGGTTGTGATTGATTCAATTCAAACGATGTACAGAAGTGAGCTGGATAATTCACCCGGAACGATTACACAAATCAGAGAATGTACTGCTCTACTTATGGAAGAAGCCAAGAAGAAACATTACTGTGTAATCATTATCGGGCACGTAACAAAAGAAGGAATGATAGCCGGGCCAAAATTACTTGAGCACATAGTTGATACAGTCATTCAGTTTGAAGGTGAATCAAACCATTCATTCCGGATTCTGCGCGCACAAAAAAATCGTTTCGGTAGTACAAATGAAATTGGTGTATTCGAAATGCATGAAGATGGACTGCGTGAAGTCAATAACCCGAGTGAATTATTTTTAAGTGAAAGAGAAAAACAAACTCCCGGTTCTGTTGTTACATCAAGTATAGAAGGAACTCGTCCAATTCTTCTAGAAGTTCAGGCACTTGTAACACCATCCAATTACGGTTATCCGCAAAGAGTTTCAAATGGATTTGATCAAAGAAGGCTTTCAATTTTACTTGCAGTACTAGAGAAAAGAGCGAACGTTCGTGTTTCGGCAGCAAATGTTTTTGTGAACATAGCAGGAGGAATTCGAATAACAGAACCGGCGGCAGATCTTGCAGTTTGTTCTGCAATTGCTTCAAGTCTTCTTGATAAAATCATTGGCAATCAAACGATTATCATCGGTGAAGTCGGGCTCGGCGGTGAAATAAGAAGTGTTGGTCATATTGAAAAACGAATTCAGGAAGCAAAGAAATTAGGATTCAAATCCGCACTTATTCCCTATCGAAATACTAAAGAATTAAAGTCCTCAGAAGGAATAACGATTAATTCATACGAATATTTAGACCAGGTTATAAAGGAGATTTTGACAAATTGAAGTGATTTTAAGCTTTTCTAACTCAAAATTTATTAATAATACCTATTGAGAGTTTAGCAAGTCTTTTTATATTTTTATGTGTGGCTTTTGCCATAATGTTATTTAACTATCAATTGAGGTTCTAGTGAGTAAAAAACTTTTTGTGGGAAGTCTCCCATGGGCAGTCAACGACGAAAGTTTAAAACAAGCTTTCGCTCCATACGGTAAAGTTGTTTCTGCCACAGTTGTAACAGATCGCCGGTCCGGACGTTCGAAAGGATTTGGTTTCGTGGAAATGGAAAATGATTCCGAAGCCAAAGCAGCTATCGACGCATTAAATGGTTCTGAGCTTAGCGGCAGGAACATTGTTGTGAACGAAGCAAAACCAAAGGAAAAAGAATAGGAATAAAACCTTTACGGCTTAATTTGTTTATTGAAGCGCTCATCTTTCGGGCGCTTTTTTATTTTAAAATTGAATGACTATTCACTCAGTCAAAACGCAAACGTATTCAGACTAACCACAAAATTATTGTTTCCCCTGTAATTTAATCCTGCCTGCCAGCAGGCAGGTTCCAGGCAAACATTAAATTTTAAAATGCGAATGTATTAATACTTATTACAAAATTATTACTTCCTCTGTAATTCAGTTTCCACGCAAACTCAAGCTGAAAAGGAATTATTCCCTGCCCCAGTCCAAAACCAATTTCATAAAATGGCTTGTTGAATGTTTTTATTTCAACCGGAAGAAGTGCCGCAGACTCATCTCCAATTTCCGTAATTGTCGAGTTAAAGAAAACATTAAGAGTTATTTCCCAATCCTTAAATCCCGGAACCTTCAGCAGCTTGAATATTTCATCGCGGAAGTTGTATTCAAGATTCATTGTCGCGACTCTTTCGCCAAATATTTCATTCACTTTCAAAGTCCTGAACGTAAATGATTTTGAAAGCAGGTTAATATTACCCGGTAAAGCGTACATATCCTGGTACGGCAAAGCACTAACATTATACATTCCGAAAAGATCCAGATTAATGAATGAAGAACGAAAAGTTGGTATGTAGTTGTTTATGTAAAACCTGTAAGTTGTAAAATTCAGATCGCTGCTTAACCAGTCCTTATTTGAATGAGTCACATCGCCTTCAAAAGTTGTGTAGTAATCTCCTGAGAAAGCTCTCCTCCGGAAATAACCGTCTTCAATGTAATCTCTAAAGTCAAGTTTGAATCCGGCAGTAAGTGCGTTTATTGTAGCTTCATAAATATTAGGATTAATCGGATACTCTCTGTCTTTTTTAAAGAATGAAAAATCTGTATTGTTCTGTGCGCTTTTATCTTTTCTATTCAAAAATCCTGCACTCAAAGCAAGCACGGGAAAAACTTCACTTTCAACTTTGAAATCAAATCCTGCAGAGTAGTAATAATTTCGGAATTCTTCTTTATTCAGTAACGCTAATAGTGAAGCCGTCAGATCAGCATATTCATCAGAAGAACCGAAAAGAATTTTGATTGTATTGTATGCATTAAGATTAAGTGAAGTTGTCCTGTAATCACCAAGCAGGTATTCAAATGAAAAATCTGTTTTGAATCTTTTATCAGAAAATCCGTACGCAAAATCAATATCTGAGTTCAGCCGTTGATCAAAATAATCTTCAAAATAAAATCCGAGTCTTGGAGTAAAACCTTCTACCCTGTTGAACCTCCAAAAATTGAGTGTTCCATTTATTGAAAAGTTTTCCGAAAAGTATGTTCGCGTACTTACCCACGAAAACTGATCCCAGAATGAAAAAGGCAGCTTCTGAAGACTATCAATTCTTTCATAAGCTGTTGTTTCTTCATTTGTATTGGGAATTGTTTGGGTGGTCGTCCAATAAAGCGAATCTTTTTTATCAGCATCAGGAAGAACTGTAACTATAGCTTTGTTAAAAATATCATCACTCAGCTCAGGATTAATTTTGTAATCGTAGAGAATTGTATTCAGCTCAAAACCAAAATCAACCAGCCCGAGAACATTTCCTTTTGCAAAAAGTCTGTAATCGACCGGCATATAAATATCATCGTAACTTGTAAATTGCTGGAAGATACTAATTGTATCAAAAATTCCACCGATGTTTGCTGAACGATTCAACTCAAGCTCAACCTGTATGAGTTCATAAGTGCTGTCGTTAATAAAAATACTTCCCTGAAATCCCGGATCGTCAGGGCTTTCAGTTTTAAAATTCAGCTTATAAACTTTTCTTTCATTCTTCATAACCATCCCGTCGATGTAATAGTAATAATATTCGAGTGCATCATCAGCAATTGGTCCGGGCAGTCTGCCTCCGAAAAATCTTATATCATCTTCATAAAAATTTTGAATCAACCTGCCTCCGGTCAGAGTATTAATTGTTGGAGGGAAGTTTGCACTTTGTTTTCTGGCGATAATAATTTCTTTATAATGATCTGGCTTTTTGAAAAAACCTTTGCTTTGATTTTCAAGTATTCCGGTGATTTTCAACTTCTCTGAATCTGATTCAGTATCGACACCAGCCGAAACTGATCTTCCTCTTGCACTGATTTCATCTGTTGTTCTGATCAGTCCTTTAGTATATGCTTCAAACTCATAGGTGTTCAGTTTTGAATTTCTCTCCTTCTTCTTTTCAATAGCTTTTCTGATAATTTGAAGCGCCGGATTCTCCCCGGGAAGAATTACAATTTCCGGTAAAATTATTTTCATTTTTTTCAGAGAGAAGTTCACATCATATTTATTTTTATTCAGATTAACTTCTATCGTATCAGAATAATAACCAATATATGAAGCGACTAAAAAATAATTCCCTTCTGCGAGTTTTATTTCGTAATCACCAGATAGATTTGCTGCTGTGCCTGAAGTAGTATTCAGAACCCGGATATTGGAATATGGCAGGGCTTCATTTGTCAGCGAATCAGTTATTTTTCCTGATATTGTGAAAGGTTGAGCAATAATTTCAGTGGCGATTAGAAACAGGATAACGTTAATGTAAAATAAATTCATAAAGAAAAGATTGTTATGGTATTTCAAAGGTAACAAAAAGCTGTTTTAGTATTAAGAAAAATTTTTGTGTTATAATTGTTTGGTTAATCTGTTTATCTTTTCAAAGAAAAAAAATTAATTGAATATGAATTACAGAATTTTAATCCCGGTACTCTTCATTCTTGCTTCTATAACATTGTTCTCACAAGAACAAACATCAACCGAAACCGACCCGGTAAACATAACCGCACAAGGTGTTATAAATAAATATATCTACGCTATAGGCGGAATAGATAAATTTAAGAGCGTAATGGACAGAACAACGGAAATGACCGGAACAGCAATGAACCAGCCCATTAGCATAATAGTAAAACAAAAATATCCCGATAAACTTTTCCAGGAACTTAAAGCCGGTGAAGTAACGCAGTTGCTTTACTATAGTAATGGAAAAGGAACGATGGTAATCGGTACAGAAAAAACAGAAATTGATAAAAAAGAACTTGAACGGCTGATGATGGATGCAACAATGCAGTTACTGCTTAATCCGGACAGTTTTGGAGTTAAAACAGAATTTTTAGGAATTGAGTGTGTTGACAGCGTAGATTGTTATGCAATCAAATTGACATTACCGTCAGGAATTCGCTGGTTTCAATATTACAGCATGGAAACTGATTTAAAGTTTAAAGAGACGAAAGAAATCCAAACCAAGCAGGGATTGTTCGAACAGGAAACTTACTTCTCAGATTATCGCGACGTCGATGGTTTGAAGTTTCCTTTTGCCATTAAACAACATATCGGTTTGCAGGAAATTGAACTGACTGTTACAAGCATTGAAATTAATACGGGATTGGATGATAGTGTTTTTGAAATGAAATAAACAAAGCCCCACCCAACCCTCCCCGAAGGGGAGGGCTTTTTGATTATTTAATTAATTCTTTTATAAATAGTGAAAACCAAAAAATACTCGGCGATTGTTTTTGATCTTGGAATGGTTCTTATACCTTTCGATTACAATATCGCTGTAAAAAAATTTAATCAAATTGAAAATCATCTTGGTGACAGATTTATTGAATATTATAATTCTAATTATCATCTTCACAGGAATTTTGAAAAAGGTCTGATGACTGAATCTGAATTTCTAAATGAAATGCTGACCATTGTTGACCATAAAATTGATACAGAAACTTTCTGTAAAATATATTCTGAAATTTTCTCAACAAATGAAAGTGTTGTTTCTCTATTACCTGTACTTAAAAAGAATTACAAATTATTTCTACTTTCTAATACAAACTCAATCCACCGAAAATTCGGATGGCAGCAATGTGAGTTCATCAAATATTTTGATAAACTTATCCTCTCTTATGAAGTAAAATCATTAAAACCTGAAGAGGAAATCTATCGTGCTGTTGAAACTGCATCTGGTTTCCCATCTTCAGAGCATTTTTATATTGATGATATTCAGGAATATGTTGATGCAGCAATAAAACTTGGCTGGGATGCAGTTCAGTTTGTTGATTATGATAAGTTATTAAACGATCTTAAGACCAAAAACATATTATAGTTTTTGGTTGATTGGTTTGTAGTTTTAGTTAATCAGTTTTTGGCTCTGGATATGTGATTTATAGTTATAGTCTAAATTCCATAATTCCAGAACCAATTAACCAAAACAAGAAACCGAAAAACTAAATCCAATAACTTAAATCCAATAACTAAAAAATGTGCCTAATAGTTTTCGCAAATAAAGTTCGTCCTGATTACAAACTGATCTTCGCAGCAAACAGAGATGAGTTTTATAACCGACCAAGTGAGCAGGCAAAATTCTGGTCAGACCATCCCGATCTGCTGGCTGGAAAAGATTTGCAGGCAGGCGGAACGTGGATGGGAATTACTAAGCAAGGAAGATTTGCTGCAATCACAAATTACAGAGACTTGAAAAATCATAGAGATGATGCTCCATCTCGTGGAAATCTCACACTGGATTTTTTAATGAATGATATTTCGCCAAATGATTATTATTCAAATCTTAAGTCAAGATTAAAAAACTTCAACGGATTTAATTTGCTTTTGGGTACTGTGGACGAACTTTACTATTTCTCAAATGAAATTGATGGGTTGCAAAAAATTGAGCCCGGAATTCACGGATTGAGTAATGCATTGCTCGACACGTCTTGGCCAAAAGTTGAAAAAAGTAAACAACAACTTCAGAATTTGATGAATCAGAAAGAAATACATCCGTGGGAAGTGATTGATATTCTGAAAAACTCAACGATTGCAAAAGATGAAGAGTTACCAGATACTGGAGTTGGGCTGGAACTGGAAAGAATGCTTTCTTCTGTTTTTATCAAATCAGAAAAATATGGAACCAGATGTTCTTCTGTCATTATGGTTGATAACAATAATAATATTAATTTTGTGGAGAAATTTTTCTTTGATGGGATCGGTAACTTTTCAAACAGAGAATTCAAGTTCACTATAAATAACTAAGAAAAGAAAATGGAACAGAAAGTAATTCACGAAAAAGAAAATAAAAGATTTATTATTTATACCGACGGCGGAGAAGCTTATGTTGAGTATAGACTTGATAATAATGAAATGGATTTATATCATACCTTTACAAATCCTGCGCTTAGAGGTAAAGGATTAGCGGCTCTTGTAGCTAGAGCCGCTTTGGAATTTGCTAAAGAAAATAATTTGAAGGTTATTCCAACCTGTCCTTATATTCAAACATTTATCAGTTAGGAATGTTGAATTTAAAAATTTGGTTGAGGAATAATTATTTCAACTTCGCACTGAGAACAATTTTTGGTCCGGTGAGAGCTTTTGAAACAGGACAACCGACTTTTGTTTGTTCTGCGTGTTTTACAAAAGTTGCCGCATCAATACCATCTACATCACCAAGTGTGTCTAATTCAATTTTCGTGATTGTAAACCCGCTGTCAAGTTTTTCAAGATGAACTTTTGCATCGGTTTTGATTGAGTTTACTTTGAATCCCTCTTTAGACAATGAATTAGCTAAAGCCATCGAATAACAGCCGGCATGAGCAGCACCAAGTATCTCCTCAGGATTTGTTGTTGTTCCCGATTCAAACCTTGAACCTGCATCAAATGGTGTGTTATTTAATAATTTGGTTTCAGTACTGATTGAACCTTTTCCACCTTTTAAATCGCCTTTCCATTCGGCATTTGCTTTTCTAATTGGCATTTGTCTATCTCCATTTATTATTATTGATTATTCACTTTTTGTGAAACTTGTTTCCATTAAAGGCTTCCATTTACCTTCTTGATCAAGAAAATATGTGTTGAATCCGAACTGATCAACGTCTTCCTCAGTTGGGATGTAAAGTTCTATTTTGTATTGAAAACTTTTTTCATCAGTTGATGGGTTAGCTGATATACTGTCAACTCCGGTAAAAACTATTGATTCTATATCAGGGTCAAAATCGCCATACTCAAAAATTGCATCGGTGCCGAATTCATCGATTGAAAAAAGTGAAAATCTATCTATATCCATGTCGTAACCAACAATATGCTCGCTCGTAAATTCTTTTTCATAAATAGAATAAATCATATTTATCTGCAAAAATCTTCCACCGAGAATTAAGTTTGCGTCCGCAGTTCCATCATTTTCTTCGGGGTCTTTATCAGGATCAATCCAAAGCCGATAATGTAAATTCCATTTGCCTTTTAGTTTGCTTATCATTTTGTGCGGTGGACTTATTTTAGCCAGTTCAAGATTATAATTTTTGATTATTACATTCTCCTCCTGAGCAAATAAGTTGATAGAAGCTAAAATCAACACTACAAATAAAATCTTAGAAATGGACAAAATTTTAGAAATCATTTTTATTTTATACCTAAAAAATTATCTTTATAAACTAAAACAAGATACCAAAAAATATCAAAGCATTAAATGTCTTTTGTATTAACTACTTTAAATTTCATATTCAATAACAATTTATAAATGTATAATTTTATTTATTATAATTTTAAGTTCTTCATTATACCCTAAAAGTTGGACACAGTATGAAAAATAAAATTACACACGTTGTAAAACGTACGGGAGCGATAGTTCCATTTAAAAAAGAAAGAGTAATCAATGCAATTTACCGTGCTGCCGTTGCAGTCGGCGGCAGAGATAAAGATAAAGCCGAAGAACTTGCTGAACAGGTTATTGAAATACTCAACCAAAAATTTGATGAAAAAACTTCGCCGCATATTGAAGATATTCAGGATGTAGTGGAAAAAGTATTAATTGAAAATGGTCACGCAAAAGTTGCTAAGGAATATATTCTTTACAGAGAAGAAGCTGCAAGAAGAAGAGATGAAGAAGGGAGGATTAATTCAAAACTAAATGAAAATATTCCATGGTCAAAAGTGTGGCGAAACCTTGATTGGGCGGTTGAACATAAACTCAATACTATCGAATTGCTGAATGAAAGAGTTGCAAATGGAGAATTTGCACAGATTGTTCACGAGTCTGAAACTTTGTATGAAGATGATGTTGAACTTGCAGCAAAATTAATTATAGAACGACTTAAAGATTTGCGAATGGTAATGATAAGCGGACCTTCTTCATCAGGAAAAACAAGCACTACGATGAAACTTGAACAGAAACTGATAAAGAAAGGTTATAAATTCAAAGCACTTATTGTTGATCACTATTTTTTTGATCTCGAGTTCCATCCAAAGGACGAGTTTGGTGATTATGATTTTGAAACTCCGCAGGCACTTGATCTCCCTTTGATAAATGAACATCTCTCTAAACTTAGCCACGGAGAAAAAGTTTTAATTCCAAGTTATGATTTTAAAAGCGGTACGCGAACTCTTGATGCCACTCCGATGAAACTTGAAAAGGACGAAATACTTTTAATTGATAGTCTGCATGGGCTGTATCCTGATTTCAGCAAAGATATTTCTCCTGAAGTAAAATTTAAATTGTATCTTGAACCTCTTTTGCAAATGAAAGGTCTTGATGGTAAATATATTCGCTGGACTGATGTAAGATTGATCAGAAGAATGCTGCGTGATTTTGCTCATCGTGCATACAATCCAACACAAACGCTTGAACACTGGCACTATGTGCGTTCAAGTGAATTGAGAAATATAATTCCATACAGCAACACAGCAGATTTTATTATCAGCAGTGCAATGCCGTATGAGCTTTGTCTTTATTCACACAAACTTGGAAAAGATTTTATTGAATGGGAGAAAAAATATAAAAATGATCCGTTGAAAACTGATTCGTATGAACGTGCATCGAGATTAGCTTATTTATTAAAACACATCACTCCTGTTGAAGATGATTCTCCGGTTCCGCACGATTCAGTATTGAGAGAATTTATTGGCGGAAGTAGTATTGTTCATTAGAAAATACTGTTTCGAATTTGATACATTATAGTCTCCAATCCTGAACTATTATGTTTCTATAAAATAAAATTGTTTTAATTATTGAATATTTTTGCACTTCTTTTGTCCTGTCCAAAAGGAATAGAAATTGTTAAAGGATTTCATAGTTCAAATCAAATGAAACTTAAACAATGAAAACAAAAACCTGTTCGATTTTACTTTTACTTTTTACTTTTTTTGCTGCTACCACAACAAACTTTACACAGCAATCTAAATTCCATAAACCTCAGTCTTCAGGTAATAAAAAAAATTTCAATATCAACTCTTCACACAATTCAAATATCAGCAAACCATCAACAGTAACAAACTATAGAAGAAAAGATTTTACTATAAACAGAAAAGAAAATGTTGATATAGATTCGCAGCGAAAAAAGAAAAACTATTCAGGAAACAGAACCATTCTCAAAACAAATAAATCAGAAAATTATTTCCACATTGATAAAACCGGAAGCTCCCTTTGGGATGGAAAACATTGGGACATGGATGACTATCCACTTAAAGTTTACGTGAAAGAATCGTCTTCTGGTTATTATGATTCAGATTATAAAGATTATGTCAGCTATGCGTTTAAGATATGGCAGAAGGCTGATAACAGAATTCAATACACCTTCACAAACAATAGCAGAAATGCGGATGTTCAATTTGTTTTTGTTGAGAATCTCGGAAAAAAGTATGAAAGTAATTATCTCGGTCTGACTGAGTATGATGTGAACAGTAAAAAAGAAATCGAACAATCAACTGTTCAGATAAGCCTGATAAAATTTGGTGATGAAAAAGTCAGTGCAGGTGAAATAAAAGCAACTATTATTCATGAACTTGGTCATGTATTTGGACTTGGTCACTCTGAAAGTGAGAACGATATCATGTATCAGTACATCAGCTCCGATCATACAGCTAAGAAAACTTTTGACGAACTTTCCATCGGTGATAAGCAAGCAATAAAAGATGTAATCGACTTGGGTAACGACGAAAAATATGTACGAAAGTGATTAACCAGAGTAAGAGTAAAACATATGAGTATCTTTCTCTTATTTTATTACAATCATCTTATTTGTTTTGGAAAAACCATCAGCAGTCATCGAATAAAAATATGTGCCGCTTGGCAGATTAGTTGCATTAAACTCGACTTCATATTTTCCTGCTGGTTTTTCTTCGTTAACAAGTGTGGCTACTTCATTTCCTAACACATCATAAATTTTTAATGTTACAAAACCGGTTACAGGTAACTGATAACTTATTACAGTACTTGGATTGAAAGGGTTGGGATAGTTATTAAATAAATAATATGAATTTGAAATCAATTGTTTTTCCTCAACCATAACCGGGTCCAGCCAGGTTGCCAAATGTCTGAAATAGTTTTTCCATACTGATCCGTCCCACAATTGAGTTAACTTTTCCGTCCAATTATAGTTTTCATTATAAACATAAATTCTAAATACATAATTATTCCATCCTGTTCCAGGTGTCCAGTTTTCCTTTAGCATTGTTGCTATATTATTTTGTTGTGTGTAAGTATAAGTTTCTCTCCAAACATTTTCCCAGTCTAAAATAGTGGTTTGCCAGTCTTGATAAATGGTGGATAATAAATTATTGTTCAAGTCATATTCATACAAATATCTAAAATCATTTATCCAGATGCTGTCGGCACTATTCCATTCTTGTCTTATAATTTCATTGTTGTTTCTGATAGCATCATAAAAGTAGAGGTCTCTCAGTTCAAGTTTCCAATCACTGAGTAAATAGTGGTCATACCTGTCCTTTTTTATTAATAAATTAGTGGAATCATACGAAAATTCTTCTTTCCAAAAAGGACCCCATTGACCATAAAACATATATAATCCCTCACAAGTAATTCTTGTTGTATCACTTAATGAGTTCCAGCCATAAGAATATCTATTAATGTGAAGCCAGCCTGGATTTGCCCAAGTATATCTGTCAATATGTAACAAATTGTTATTAGAAGAGAAGAAATAATAATAGCGATAAAATTCCTCTCAATAACCTGAGCTCCAGTACCATTCATTACTAAAACTCAATCGACTATTCATATCATAACTATAGGTTTCTTTATACGTATTTTCCAAGACACCACCACTATTTCTTTTACGCACAATGAATGTATCAGCAAGATTATTATTGTTATAAGAATACTCATAAATTGAATAAGTCTTCCAACTAGATAAGGATTGATTCCAATCTTGAGTTGTTAAATTTTCTATCAGAAAATCACCCTCAATCTGAGTAGAAAATTCCCCAACTATTTTGTCATAATGAAAATAAATTAATGAATCGGATACTGCATTAGATAATGGAGTAGTTTTATCTTGATTATAAAATGTAGTTTTGGTAGGGTTGTGAATTTCTTGAGCTTTTAAAGTATAAGTTAACTGAAACAGTAAAAAGAGTACAACTAATATTTTTATTGAGTTCATCGCTACCCCTTAAATTGTTATTAAGTTGTTACAAACTTAATATGTTTTTAAAAAAATCAATCCCTGTTGTCCTATTTTATTATTGAAGGCAGCATAGTATAATTTTTTAAGCATAAACTGATTTTTAGCTATTTCAAAACTATTCTTTCAAAAAAACAGGTAGCTAATCACATCCAATATTTATAATTTTCAATGCCATTTTCTCAATAATTCTCAGGAGTTGGTCTATGAAAATCAATATTTCATTACTTACATCGTTACTAATCATTTCTTTTATGTTTCAGCTTTATGCTCAGGATGAAAAAAACAAAGGTACATTCGTCGAACCAAAAGATGGTTATTACCAAAATGAAATTCTCAAAGGCATAAAAGAATTTAACGAACCCTTTAAAGAAAAAAAGAAAGAATTTAAACTTGACTTTTCTGGAATGAATCTTCCAGAATCCAAAGATGAATTCACAAGTTACTGGTTCAACGACCCGATTTCACAAGGAAGAACCGGAACCTGCTGGTGTTTTTCAACAACATCATATTTTGAATCTGAAATATTCAGACTTAGCGGAATGAAAATAAAACTTTCTGAAATGTACACTGTCTATTGGGAGTATGTTGAAAAAGCGTATCGGTTTATTAAAGAAAGAGGTAACTCAGAATTTGAAGAAGGTTCGGAAGCGAATGCAGTTCCAAGGATATGGAAAATGTACGGAATAGTTCCTGAAGAAGTTTATACTGGATTACTTCCCGGTCAAAAATTTCACGACCATCAGGAAATGATTAAAGAAATGAAAACATATCTCAATAACCTTAAAACTACTAACGCCTGGGATGAATCTGCAGCAATCCTTGTAATCAAATCAATATTGAATCATTATATGGGTGAACCGCCTTATGAATTTTATTATAAAGAAAAAACATTTTCACCAAAAGGTTTTTTAAACGACTATCTTAAACTTAATCCGGATGATTATGTTGATGTACTTTCCTATATGCAGCAGCCATATTATAAACAAGTTGAATATGAAGTTCAAGATAACTGGTGGCACAGCGATGTTTATTACAACGTTCCTCTCGATGAGTTTATGCACGCATTGAAGGATGCAATAAAAAATGGTTACACGATGTCAATCGGTGGTGACGTATCAGAAGCCGGATATGATTCGTGGCATAAAGCCGGAGTCGTTCCAACTTTTGATATACCTTCTGAATACATTGATGAAAGTTCGAGACAGTTCCGTTTCAGCAATCAAACTACAACCGATGATCATGGAATTCATCTTGTTGGTTATCTGGTAAAGGATGTTGTTGATTGGTTTTTAATAAAAGATTCTGGCGCGGGTTCAAGAAATACAGGAGATCAAGGGTTTTATTTTTATCACGAAGATTATGTTAAACTGAAAATGATGGATTTTATGGTTCATAAGGATGCAGTTAAAAATTTATTGGAGAAGTTTAAGCAATAAAATGAATGGATATTAAATTCGGGAAATAGCTGATATTCATCGATTTTAATAATATTTTGAAAAATTTTATTTCTTCAAAAACATTGATTTTAGATACATTTTACTATCTTTATCCTCGTCTTTTCAGACTTTTATCACTTCATTTAGAAAATACGCTGGCTTTTTATTAATTGGAGTATCAGGAATATACTTTATACTTAAATTTTTATTTGCCGTCATCTTGAATTTTATGTGAAAAAATTTTTAAGGTGTAAAATCGTGATAAGAATTGGAATAAATCTGTCTGACAAAGAAACAATAAAATTTATGTTAAGAATGTTCTTGATCAATTAACTGACAAAAAGTTTAAATATTTTATTGCAAATCAATCTTTCAAGTAATTAATTTCAGGATAATACAATGTTGAACAAGTTTCTTTTATTTATTCTTTTTATTCTAAACGGCACTTACCTGTTTGCCAGTGAGGCTAATTTGAATATTCCCACTCTTGATGATAACCAGCAATCAATTTTAGTACTCGGATTATTGGTATGCGTTCTGGGCGTGGGATTCGGAATCTATCAATACCTGAGGGTAAAAAAATTAAAAGCTCATCAATCAATGCTTGATATCGCACAGGTGATTTTTGAAACTTGTAAAACATATCTCCTGCAGCAGGGAAAATTACTTGTTGTGCTTTTTATTTTTATCGCAGTCTGCGTCGCCTTCTATTTCGGATTTTTAATGCACACAGAATTCAGCGGAGTTCTTTTGATCTTGGCATGGACGGTAATTGGAATTCTTGGTTCTTACGGAGTTGCTTGGTTCGGAATACGAATGAACACACTTGCAAACAGCAGAATGGCTTTCGCTTCTCTTGAAAGAAAACCAATAAAGCTTTTAAATATTCCTCTTGATGCAGGAATGAGCATTGGTGTAATGCTTGTCTGCGTTGAACTGATAATGATGTTAATTATTTTATTATATATTCCGAGAGCGTACGCAGGTGCTTGCTTTATCGGATTTGCGATTGGTGAATCACTCGGTGCAAGTGCTTTGAGAATGGCTGGTGGAATTTTTACAAAGATTGCCGATATCGGTTCTGACCTGATGAAAATCGTTTTTAAAATTAAAGAAGATGATCCTCGAAACCCTGGAGTGATTGCAGATTGTACGGGTGATAATGCTGGTGACAGCGTTGGACCAACAGCAGACGGATTTGAAACTTATGGTGTAACCGGAGTTGCTTTAATAAGCTTGATCGTTCTTGCAGTTGCAGATGTTAATTATCAAACTGTATTACTGACATGGATTTTTGCAATGCGTATTATTATGATTATTACTTCTATCGTTTCATTTGGTTTAAACAGAGCTATCTCGCAAGTAAAATACTCACAAAAGGATGATATAGATTTTGAGCATCCATTAACATCACTTGTCTGGATCACTTCAATCGTTTCTATCATTGCAACTTTTGTTGTCAGTGCATTAATGATTGGTCACTTACCTAACAATCTCTGGTTAATATTATCAATAGTAATTAGCTGCGGGACACTTGGTGCAGCATTAATACCTGAGTTCACAAAAATATTTACAAGTACCAAATCAAAACACGTTGATGAAATTGTGTCTTCATCAAGAGAAGGTGGTTCATCATTAACAATTTTATCCGGATTAGTTGCCGGTAACTTCAGTGCTTTCTGGATGGGACTTTTATTCGTCGTACTAATGTTAGTCGCTGATATAACAAGCGCCGAAGCACTTGGTGGTATAATGATCTATCCATCAATATTTGCATTTGGATTAGTCGCTTTCGGATTTTTAGGAATGGGTCCGGTTACAATAGCTGTGGATAGTTATGGTCCGGTTACTGATAATGCTCAATCAATTTATGAACTTTCTTTGATTGAAGAAATAAAAGATGTTGATAAAGAAATTGAAAAAGATTTCGGATTCAAGCCTGATTTCCAAAAGGCAAAGTATTATCTTGAAGCTAATGATGGAGCCGGAAATACTTTTAAAGCAACTGCAAAACCGGTTCTAATCGGTACTGCTGTTGTTGGTGCAACAGCAATGATTTTCTCTTTAATTCTTATGTTGAAACAGACTTTAGGAATTGATCCTGCAAATATTCTCAGCTTACTTAATCCATACACAAGTTTAGGATTTATTGCTGGTGGTGCTGTTGTTTTTTGGTTTTCAGGTGCATCGATTCAGGCGGTTACCACAGGTGCTTACAAAGCAGTTGAGTATATTAAAAAGAATATTCAATTGGACGAAACTGCAAGTAAAAGCGCTTCAATTGAAAAATCTAAAGAAGTTGTAAAGATCTGCACTCAATATGCGCAAAAAGGAATGTTCAACATTTTTGTTGCAATATTTTCTTTCGCATTAGCATTCGCATTGATGTCAGCTCCGGTTAATTCAGTTGAACCAGTTTCATTCTTCATAAGTTTCCTAATTTCGATTGCTGTGTTCGGACTTTTCCAGGCAGTTTTTATGGCTAATGCAGGTGGTGCATGGGATAATGCTAAAAAAGTTGTTGAAGTTGAGCTGAAAGAAAAAGGAACCGAGCTTCATGCTGCAACGGTTGTTGGTGATACTGTTGGTGATCCATTTAAAGATACTTCATCTGTTTCTCTTAATCCGATAATCAAATTCACAACTTTATTCGGATTGCTGGCGATGGAAATTTCGATATCAGAATCATTTCGAAATTCCGCTCCATTCGTAGGAGCTATTTTCTTTTTAATTGGAGTGTATTTCGCATGGCGCTCATTTTATAAAATGCGTGCAAAGGATTGAGGTGGTTTAATGCTGAACTTGCCTGCCGGTAGGCAGGCTTGTTTCAGCATATTAAATTATTACTAGGATTTTATTACACATACATATCCTGAAAGAAGTTCAGGATAAAAAACTCACTCTTGTGGCTGCATCCCGTAGTTTGCCCATTCTTCTTTAGCAGGACCGTAAACACCGGGAATAATTAATCCTGCTAATCTCATCGCAACTGTTAATTGTCCACGATGATGGATTTGATGAGCTATCAGTACGCTTAATGTTTTTCCTTTCGTCCACATTTCACCATACATATCATCTTCCTGCAAAAGAGTTTTATTATCCCAGGATGTTTTTATTTCATTTATCATTCCATCTGAAACACGTTTATATTCACCCAAAATTTCTTTTACAGTTAAAGGAACCGGAGTATTCTCATCAACAATATTAAAAGTTAAACCTGTACGATGTGCCATCTCACCAATTGAAGTAACGATATGCCAGGCAAGTCTGCCGGGCGTTCTGATATTCTCGTCTGGCTTTTTTGTAAGCGATGCATCGGTAAGACTGCTGAGAATTTTTATTGTCGCATCGGATTCAGATTTCCAATCTTCAATAAAGTCAAATAATTTGTAGTACATATTGACCCCTTTCTATTATTTATGCTGAATTTATTTCTCCGAAGGACTCCTTCGGACAGCATCTCCATTTATTATTTACGAATGATTTTTTCTATGTCGCTCCTATGGAGCTTTAATTGCTTGGGTTTTCTTTTTGCCATATTTATTTAATCCCTAACGGGATTATCACAATCTCAACGTCCCAGAGGGACAAAATATTTATAGTTATAAAAAAAATTATACCAAGTCCCGTTAGGGACGATATAACACATATTAAGATCCTGAAACAAGCCTGCTTCCCGGCAGGCAGGTTCAGGATAAACTATCTAGTATCTCTTTCAGTTTTCTCAGATTTTCCTGCCAGTCTCTCTGTTTTGCTCTTTCCTTTTCAACAACTTCTGCAGGAGCACCACCGACAAACTTTTCATTCGATAATTTCTTTTCAATTCCTGCAAGAGAACCTTCAAGACGTGTAATTTCTTTTTGAAGTCTTTGTCTCTCAACACTAAGATCAATCAGTCCTTCAAGCGGAACATAAATCTCGGATGATTTCACTATTGCGGAAGCACTTGCTTTTGGTTTAGTAATATTTCCACCCGATTTCAGATCTTCAACTTTCGCAAGCTTTTTTATGTAATCAATTTGTCGTTCTTTTACTTCATTTGTTTTCAGAAGAACATTTATTTTTTTGGATGGAGGAATGTTCATCTCGCCACGAATATTTCTAATTGCAGTAACGATATCCACAACTACTTTCATTTCTCTATCTGCCTGCAGATTTATCAAATCATTTTTCACTTTTGGAAATTCAGAAGTAGAAATACTTTCTCCTTCTTCTCTCTCCTTCATCAATTGATAAATTTCTTCAGTAAGGAACGGCATAAACGGATGAACCATCTTCAGCATATTTTCAAAGATTGATAACGCTCTCGAAAGCACAGCAGATTTAATTTCCTCATTATCACCATAAAGTCTGTTCTTTATCATTTCAATGTACCAATCGCAGAAGTCATTCCACACAAAAGAATAAATTATTTTCGTAGCATTATTTATTTCAAAGCTGTCCATTGCTTTGTTGAATTCATCGAGTGTTTCGTTGAAGCGTGAAATTATCCATTCGTCCGCAAAATCAATATGCGTTGTAATTAGTTTTTCATCAACTTTAAAATTCTCAGCGCCTACCTTGCCGACAGGCAGGTTCATCAAAAGAAATCTTCCTGCATTCCAGATTTTGTTGGCAAAGTTTCTTCCAAGCTCACATTTCTCAGTAGAGAAGAGAACATCCTGACCGAGTGGTGCAAGATAAAGCACAGAAAATCGTAATGCATCGGCTCCATATTCTTTAATTACATCAAGAGGATCAGGCGAGTTGCCAAGTGACTTGCTCATCTTTCTTCCCTGCAAATCGCGGATGATGCTGGTGAAGTAAACATCTTTGAAAGGAATATCTTTCATAAAGTGCATCCCAGCCATTATCATTCTTGCAACCCAGAAAAATATAATGTCCGGACCGGTTACAAGTAAGCTGGTTGGATAATAATATTTTCTTTCTTCTTCTGTTCTGAAAATTGCGTGAGCCCAAATCCAGCTTGATGCCCAGGTATCAAGAACATCTTCATCCTGCCTTAAATTTTTTGAACCGCAATGCGGACATTTCTCCGGCGGATCTACGGAAACAATTGGTTCTTTACATTCAATTTTACAATGATCATCACCGATGCAATACCAAACGGGAATTCTGTGTCCCCACCAAAGCTGACGGGAGATACACCAGTCACTTATGTTTTCCATCCAGTGAAAATAAGTTTTCTCCCAGTGAGCTGGATAGAATTTTACTTTTCCTTTTCTTACAACTTCAATAGCAGGTTCGGCAAGTTCCTTCATTTTCATAAACCATTGCTCAGATAAATACGGTTCAATCGGAACTCCGCCTCTTTCTGAGTAACCGACTTTATTCTGATAATCTTCAATCTTTTCTATCAATCCGTTTTGCTCAAACCATTCAACAACTTTTTTTCTTGCTTCGAAGCGATCCAAACCTTGCAGCCAATCAGGAACATTTTTATTTGTTGTTGCATCAGGATTGAAGATGTTTACAATTTCCAGCTTGTGTCTTTGTCCCATTTCATAATCATTTACATCGTGTGCGGGAGTAACTTTAACTGCACCTGTTCCAAATTCCATATCAACATATTCATCTGCAAAAATTGGAATCTCTCTTCCTACAACCTGCCTGCCGGCAGGCAAGGTCGGCAGCTTAACTTTTTTGCCGATGAAACCTTTGTATCGTTCATCATTAGGATTTACTGCGACACCCGTATCGCCGAGTACTGTTTCCGGTCGTGTCGTAGCAACAACAATATATTTGTCAGAACCAATAACCGGATAACGAAAATACCACAACTTCCCGTTTACTGTTCTGTAAAGAACTTCTTCATCAGAAATTGCTGACTTGTTTGCAGGATCCCAATTTACCATTCTGTAACCGCGATAAATTTTTCCTTCTTTGTAAAGATCAACGAAAGCTTTTATTACTTCGCGGTAGTAATCATCATCCATTGTAAAACGTTCACGTCGCCAGTCGCAGCTTACGCCAAGCTTCTTCAATTGCTGAATGATTATTCCGCCGTATTCTTTTCTCCACTCCTGGCAGTGTTTAAGAAATTCTTCGCGACCAATTTTGTATTTATCAATTCCCTTCTCTTCAAGGAATTTTGTTACCTTTGTTTCGGTTGCGATTGATGCGTGGTCTGTTCCCGGAACCCAGCAGGAGTTGAAGCCCTGCATTCTTTTCAGACGGATGTAAACATCCTGGATTGTGTTGTTGAGAATGTGTCCCATCGTAAGCATTCCGGTAATATTCGGTGGAGGAATTGCAATCGTGAACGGTGATCTGTCGTTAGGCTCTGAGTCAAAGAGTCCGTTATCGAGCCAGTATTTGTACCACTTATCCTCTGTGCTTGAAGGGTCGTATGCTTTGGGTATTTCTGTTCGCCGCGGCGAATTGGTTTCTGTCATTAAATTTCTGTTTATTCGATTTTTGAAGTTTAAATATAAGGATTTTCGGGATGGTGGATTAAGATAAATAGAACTAATGAATAGTGTTAATGTTTATAACTTTCTTGGGCTAAAAATAAATACCTGCTTATTTTATATACATAAGATCTTTATATCAATCGATTATTTCTATAATTTAATATGAAAATTCATCGCCAACATTTTCTTATATTTTTAGTAAATTTGAGTCAAAAGAATTATTTGAGCAAATGATTTCAAAAGAATACATACGAGAATTAAAAGATAAAGGAAATGGTGCTATTCTACATTTTGTGAATGATACAAAAGAGAATAATAAAATTTTATTTTTTCTTGAAAATCTTGGCTATTTACCGGAAGATTTTGATGGAAGTTGGCTCATAAATTTTTTGCAAAACAGAAGTAACCAAATAAGATTTTGGGCAGTAAAGAATATCGGTAAACTTAGTGATGAAACTTATTTATCAGCACTATGTGAAGTTGCAAAAAAAGATTCTGACACAACGGTAAGACGTGAAGCCGTATCTTCTTTAGGCAGAATGCGAAATCCAAAATCAAAAAAATATTTGTTTGAATTGCTAAAAGACGAAGACCCAAAAGTGGTTTGTCAAGCAATTAGAGGTCTTTTAGTTTTTCGTGAGGATAAAGACATTCAAGATACCTTAAAGCCATTAATTGACCATCAAAATGAAATGGTTAAAAGTGTTATCTACAAAGAATTTTTCTCAGAAGGGAAATCAAAAAATGAACAACCACACCCCGAATCTTATGATTATTTAAAAAACGTAATTGTTAATGGAGATGTTAGAGAAATTCTAGAAAATGTTCCTGATGAAAGTGTTCATTTAACTTTTACTTCACCACCTTACTATAATGCTCGTGATTATTCTATTTATCCAAGTTACAAAAATTATTTACTTTTTTTAGATGAAGTCTTCAAAGAAGTTCATAGAATAACTAAAGAAGGACGTTTCTTTATACTAAACACTTCCCCAATAATAATTCCTCGCGTAAGCCGAGCACACTCAAGTAAAAGATATCCGATTCCTTTTGACATTCATCCACACCTCATTGAAATGGGATGGGAATTTATAGATGATATAATTTGGCTAAAGCCCGAAGCAAGTGTAAAAAACAGAAATGCCGGATTTTTACAACATCGTAAACCACTCGGTTACAAGCCAAATGCAACAACAGAGTATTTAATGGTGTATCGAAAGAAAACTGAAAAACTATTGGATTGGAATATCCGACAATATGATTGGACAACTGTAATGGATAGTAAAGTTGAAGATGGATACGAAACAACTAATATTTGGAAAATAGATCCGACTTTCGACAAGATACATTCAGCAGTTTTCCCGGTTGAATTATGTAAAAGAGTGATTAAATATTATTCCTTTAAGGGTGATTTAGTTTTCGACCCATTTGCAGGAAGTGGAACTGTTGGAAAAACAGCAAAAAGTTTACATCGGTATTTCTTCTTAACGGAAAAGGATGCGAAATACTTTAATTATATGAAGCAAAAAGCCCACAACGAAAGTCTATTCAAAGAAAAAGAAACAAGTTTCCTTACCCTTGAACAATTTATTCAATCAAAAACTACATGACACTTACTGACCAAGTAATCAAAAATGTAATTCGTAAGCTCATTAATGGAAAAGATTATCGCATCGAAATAGTAACTTTAATAAATGCCGAATTTCTTCAATACGCAATTGACTTCTTTAAAAGAATTGTTGATGGAAAACTAAAAAATGAAAATATAACTGTTGACTGGTATAAGAAAGAGTTCTTAAACCCAACCCTTTCTTCGAGTGAAATAGCAATTAATTCTGGATTGAATAAGAAGACGATTACTAATATGTATAACACAGCAAGAAGAGAAATTGTCATTGAGGCTTCCAATGAACATTATGATACTCTTTACAACGCTATAAAAGAATTAACAGAAACTGAACACGAATTAGATTTAACTCTTACGATTAAATTTAGAGGTGTAAGTGTTGATTTAAATGTAAGTGAAAGTCTAATAGTTATTAACACGCTTGCTGTAAAAAGAGCGGAACTTCGTGGTGGACTTTGGAGCACTGCCGGTAAACGTGCAGAAAAATATTTAATGACAACTCTTTGTAAAATTTTTGATGTTCCCGCTAAACACTACGACCAATCTCGTGTCCCCGAATCAATGAGAGAAGTTGACTTCTATTTAATCAATGATAGTAAATTCTATCGTTGCGAAGTTAAGCTTATGGGAAAAGGAAATCCTGAAAGTGCAGATGCTATTTTTGCAAGAGAGAGTAGCATATTTGTTGCTGATAAACTTTCTGATTTAAATAAACAGCAAGCAACAAAACTAAATTGCGAATGGATTGAATTAAGAAGCCCTGAAGGATATAGGAGATTCTCTCAAATATTACAAAAACTTGGAATATCGCATACTCCTTTCAATGATGATATTGATAAAAAGTTAGATATTATTTTTAAAGAGATGTTTAGGTAAGTAAGTTTATAACCTCAAACGCATCATTAATCACCATTTCAATTTCATTTATTCTAAAGCTGTGCTGTTCACGTTCTTTTTCTGTGGAGGCATCTTTTTCTCCGGCAATATAAAACTCGGCAAGCTGCATTGCTTCTTCTTCGTTGTTTGCATCAATGTTTACTATGTAATCACGGTGCAGCAGGACTTTGTATGTTTTCATTAGTGAGTTTCCTCTTGTAAAAAATAATTACTTCTAATTTAAAAAAATCAACATTAAGAATCCCTGATAGAACACAGATGATGCAGATTTAACTGATTAACGCAGATCGAAGGCAATCTGCATAATCAGCGTTACCTGCCTACCATCGGGTAGGTCTGCGTGCTATTTTTTACAGCACCCGTTCGGGAATAAAAGTTAAATAATACTTGCTTTTATACCCGTAAAGGTATAATTTAAAGTGAATGTTAAAAAACAATACCCGTACAGGTATAATAAATGACAAAGATATTAAACCCAATCGCATCGTTTGTAAAAGAGAAACGGAAAAAACTAAACCTCACTCAGATTGATCTCGCGGAAAAAGCTGGTGTTGGAATCCGTTTTGTCAGAGAGCTTGAGCAGGGAAAAGAAACCCTTCAGCTTAATAAAGTAAACCAGGTGCTGCAGCTTTTCGGACATGAAGCCGAACCAGTAAAAAAATCTTTTAAGGATTAATTATGAGACGAGGAAAAGTATTTTACAAAGATGAGTTTGCAGGAATAGTAATTGAAGATGACAATGGTGTTTCATTCACTTACGATAAAGACTACCTGAAAAGAGAAAATGCAAAACCCGTAAGCTTGACAATGCCATTGAGAGATGAACCGTACACAGATAAAGTCATGCTTCCTTTTTTTGATAATTTAATTCCGGAAGGATGGCTGCTTGAAATTGCAGAGCAAAACTGGAAAATAAATCCGCGTGATAGGATGGGTTTATTACTTGCTTTCTGTAAAGACACGATAGGAGCAGTAAGTGTAATAAGGGAAGAATCAAATGAGTAAATGTCTCTATTGCTACAACAAATTAGAAGGTGGTGAAAAAGATTTCCATCCGGTTTGCAGTAAAAAGTTTTTCGGCTCGCAAATCCCGCCTTTAGTTGACCTCGATATGAAGAAAATCAAAGAACTTGCTGTTGAAGCACTCGGAAAAAGTATTTCAGTTCCGGGTGTTCAGCCAAAATTATCTTTGGACTTCAAAGGAAAAGGAGGAAAAGAAAACCGCCTGACAATTGTTGGTTTGTGGGGAAGATTTATTTTAAAACCTCCTTTTAACGAGTATCCTGAAATGCCTGAGCTTGAAGATGTGACAATGCATTTATCTGAACTGCTGAATATAAATACTGCGGAACACAGTCTGATTAAATTAAAATCAGGCGAGCTTGCTTATATTAGCAAACGATTTGACAGAACAAAGAATGGAAAACTTCACGTAGAAGATATGGCTCAACTAACCGGAACATTGACAGAGAACAAATACAGAAGTTCGATGGAAAAAGTTGGTAATGTAATTTTGAAATATTCAAGCTATCCCGGTATCGATGCAATCAGATTGTTTGAACTAACTTTGTTTTCATTTATTACTGGAAATTCAGATATGCACCTGAAGAACTTTTCTTTAATCAGAAATGAAGATAATGAGATAATGTTATCACCGGCTTATGATCTTCTATCAACAAAACTTCTGATTCCGAAGGACAAAGAAGACCTGGCATTACCTTTAAATGGCAAAAAAAATAATTTCAAGAAAAAAGATTTTGATCTTTTTGCTTCGCAGTTAGGAATTAACGAAACAGCGTTGAAGAAAATTTATCTGAGGTTCGGCGACTTATTCCAGGAAATGAAAACACTCATCAACAAAAGTTTCTTGTCAAAAGAAATGAAAGAAAAATATTTTGCTTTGCTTGATGACAGAAGGAAAGCACTTTGGAATTAAAAACAATAGAACACGGATTAAACTGATCAGACCGATTTACACTGATTTAAATCTGTGTTAATCAGTTTCATCAGCGTCATCAGCGTTCTATTGGATTCAATCTTCAACCAAATAAAGATAATTTGGAATTTTAATCTGGATGCCGTGGTATTCGCCTTCAAGATCGCTCCATTGGTCGCCGACAGTTCCAACAATATCATAACCGTGTTTTGTTAACCAGACTCGCTTGCCACTTTTAAAATCTTTTGTTTTCATTTTTGTTTCATCCCCGATTTGAGTAATCAATGTATCAAATTTTGTGTAGCCAGCATTCTTCAGGTTCTGATATGTTGCTTCATACTCTTTGAAGTTTCTTCCGGTGAGAAAAATAATCTTTGCACCTTTCGAAAGCAGAAAATCATAAAGTGTTTTCACCTGTTCGATTGCAGGTGCTTTTAATTCTGCATTCCACTTCTTGTTCATCTCGTACACATAACCAAATCCCATTTCTTCGGCTAATCCATAATTATCAAGTGCTGTTTCATCAACATCAAATACTACAACAGAGTTTGACTTGAATTCAGCTTTCGCAAATTCTTTTTTTGCATCCTCAATTACTTTATTCAGCTCTTTATCAAACTTTCCGGATTCGTAATATTGTTTTACTTCTTCTTTCGCGATGGAAAGGTTAATTGGTTTCTCATTCTTTTCGCAAGCGAAAAAAAGAACAATCGAGAGAGCTAGTATAAGAAAAAGCTTTCTTCCGATGTTGAAATTAAACTTCAAATATCTCTCTGTTTAATTTAGTCTGGCGAATAATTGATTGGAGAGTACCTATTTTTATCTGTGAGTGATTAGGAATGGGAACTGTGATGGTGGAATCCCCTATTTTCTTCTGCATAATAATATGACTGCCTTTTTGTCTAACTTTCTGAAAACCATTCGATTCCAGAAGTTTACATACATCTTTTCCAGAAAGAATCTTCAGCTTACCCAACATTAACCTCAAGCTGAGTTACAAAAAACTCAGAGTGAAGTCTTTCCTTAATTTCAGAAGGAGAAGCTGACTCTAAAAATAATTCTATAGCTTCTTTAAGATTAGAGCTGGCTTCTTCAACAGAATTTCCCTGACTGGCTATATCGAGTTCAGGACACAACGAAACATACATGTTGTCTTCTTTTTCAATAATTGCTGTAAAGTTTCTCTTAATATTCATAACTCATTTCCTTTTTGAATTCTTTTAAAAATAAGCATAGAGAAAATTTGAAACAATAAAACTTTTAATCCGAGACTGCCTCATAGCTGCGCTCCTCGCAATGACAATTAATTATTTTCCAAAGAAAAATAACAATGGACGATCCAGCCGTTTTGCCCATTCAGATTCGTTGTGTTCAGCACCACGGGCGTAAAAATAATCAAGATCAGTTCCGATTACATAACCCATTTGTGTTAATTTACAAAACATTTTCTGTCCACGAAGTAATCCATCTTCACCATGATCAATATAAAATTTAATTTGTTTTTTCGGTTCCGAATATTCCTCCAGCATTTTAAAAACTTTGTCATCGTTATAATAAAATGAACTTGACATACACCCAGCCATCGAGAAAACTTCGGGATGATTCCACGCAATCAGGAAGGAAGCAAGTCCACCCATCGATGAACCCATAATTGCAGTATTCTTATTATCTGCAAGCGTTCTATATCTTGAATCCACAAAGGCTTTCAGTTCTTCAATTAAAAATTTTCTGTATCTCTCACCTTTTTCACTATCACTATATTCTTCAAGACGATCGTTATTGTTATAGATTCCTACAACAATAATCTCTTTCATCTTAAACGCATTTGTCAATTTTGTAACAGTTTCATCAACCTGCCAGTCTTTTCCTGCAAAAGAAGTTTTAGGGTCAATCAAATTTTGTCCATCGTGCATATAGAGCACAGGATATCTTTTTGAAGCATCTTCTTCATACTTTGCCGGCAGCCATACAAAAAAATCCCGTTTGCAATTAAGAATCCGTGAATACATTTCCCGATGGTATTCAACGTTACCAATAACGGATATTCTCCCCTTGTTTTTTTTCTTATTGAATTTTCTTTTTCGTCTGAAGATTGCCATTTCACTTAAAAGTTCAACAATGCTTGGAAATAGATGCTAAAAATAACCATCATTGTCCGATTATTGAAAGAATTTTATTATGTGTTTAAGAGCATTTCACATAAAAATTTTAACAGTTAACTAAGGCAAGTAATGGATTATTAGTCAAATTTTGTGGATTTTAGAGGTGTAAATAATAATATTTTTAGATGGAAGAATTATGGCAATCATCAGACCATTCAAAGCACTCAGACCCACAAAAGAAAAAGCCCAACTAGTTGCAAGCGTTCCTTATGATGTTGTCAACCGAGAAGAAGCTGCGAAGTATGCAGAAGGAAATCCGTTAAGCTATCTACACATCACGAGATCGGAAATAGATCTGCCTGAAATAAAAGATGTTTATTCAAAAGAAATTTACCAAAGAGCAAAAGAAAATCTGAATAGAATTATAAAAGAAGTTCCGCTTAAGTTAGATGATAAGCCAGGCTTTTATCTTTACAGATTAATAATGGATGGAAGGGCACAAACCGGAATCTGCGCTACTTTTTCTGTTGATGATTATGATAACGACGTAATATTAAAACATGAGAAAACCCGTAAAGTAAAAGAAGACGATAGAACAAATCACATCGTTACTACGGAAGCTCAGACTGGAATTGTATTCTTAACTTATCGTGGAGTGAAAACGGTTAACGAAATAGTTGACAAAACAATGAAGGATTCAAAACCGGAATATGATTTCACAGCACCGGACGGAATTCAGCATACTGTTTGGATTGTTCCTGAAAATTACAATCAAATTATTGTTGATGAATTCAAGAAGATCAGCAAACTATACATTGCTGATGGACACCACAGAGCAAAAAGTGCAAGCCGCGCAAGAGAAGAAAAGAAGAATGGGAATCCGAAACACACAGGCAATGAAGAATACAATTATTTTGTTGCTGTCCTCTTTCCGGCTGAACAATTAAAGATACTTCCATATAATCGTGTTGTATTTGATTTGAATAAATTGAGTAAAGAAAATTTTCTCAATACAATTAGTGAAAAGTTTGAAGTGAAAACCACAACCAACAAACAACCGCAAACCAAAAACAATTTTTGTATGTATTTGGATAAACAATGGTATCATTTGAAGGCAAGAGATTCTGTGCTTGCAAGTTTATCTCTTGAAAAATCTGTTGGGGAAAAACTTGATGTGAGTATTCTTCAAAACTTTTTGCTTAATCCAGTACTTGGAATTGATGATCCGAGAACAAACAATCGTATTGATTTTATCGGCGGAATCAGAGGAACGACAGAGCTTGAAAAATTAGTTGATTCGGGAAAAGCTGTGGTTGCTTTTTCACTTTATCCAGTCGGGCTTGATGATTTAATGAATATCTCGGATGCAGGAGAAGTTATGCCGCCAAAATCAACCTGGTTTGAACCAAAACTAAGAGATGGACTATTAACGCACTTGATTTAAACTATTAAAAAATCATCTTGAATCAGGAAATAAATAAGGCAGAGAATGAAATGAAAAAAGAATTTAATGTGATAATTGAAAAAGATGAGGGGGGATATTATGTTGCTACAGTACCTGCGTTAAAGGGCTGCCATACTCAGGCAAAATCTCTTGATGAGTTGATGGAAAGAACAAAAGAAGCAATTGAGCTGTGTTTGGAAGAGGTTAAAAATTATTTGAGTTAAAGAAATGAAACAAGTAATTCAATCAATTCAAAGTCAAATTAAGGATGGACTGTTTACTAATGAAGCTTCAGTTATTCGCGGAATAATTAATCCGATTTTGCAAAAACTAAATTGGCCGGCAAATGATGTTAGAATTGTTCGTCCTGAATATACTGTAGGGAATCAACGCGTAGATATTGCTTTGTTCCACAATAACCAACCTTTTATATTCATCGAAGCTAAAAAAATTGGAGCAGCTGATGGTGCTGAAAGACAATTATTTGAATATGCATTTCATTCTGGTGTTCCGATTCTGATTCTTACAGATGGCCCAACCTGGCATTTTTTTCTCACTGCAGGTCTTGGAACTTACGAACAAAGGAAAGTAAATAAATTAGATCTAATTGAATATGATGATTTGGAACAACTTTGTTCTAAGTTTAATGAATACTTGGACTACTCAAATGTAATTACAGGTAAAGCACAAAAAATCTTGCAAAAAGATTACGAAGATATAAATCGTGAAAGAGAAATTATCCGAACATTACCTAATGCTTGGAGAAAAATTATAGATGAAAATGATGAATTACTTTTTGAAATAGTTGCAAACAAAGTTGAAGAACTGTGTAATTATAAACCCTTAAAAGGTTTAGTATTTAAATATCTTTCGAAACTTAATGTTGAAACAGAACCTGTAGAACATAAAGTAACTACAGATGTACACACGGCAAAATTAAGGATTAAACCTTCGGGAGGTTTAGGATTTACAAGAATAATCAATTGTAGTTTTGGTGGAAACAATCCTGGAAATAGATGGGCAAATTTAATTACCGCTGGAATTTCTATGGCTGTCAAATTAGGATATTCAATAAATGATTTACAAAAACACACTTCAATTAATTTAATTAAGGGAGAAGAGCACGAGCGTGGATTCAAGTTTGTTCCCAAAACCGGATTATCTTATCAGGGAATGGATGCAAATAAAACTTGGGAAAACGCACTTAAACTTGCTCAATTAACAAAGCAAAAAATTTATGTAGAGTTCGAATGGACTAGTAATCCAAACGCTGTTTATCCTGGGAAAAAAGAAATTTTATTTTGGGAACCTTAATCTTCGAAACAAAAAATACAATAAAAGGAAAATATTATGGAAAAAAGAATTTATAACTTCAGTGCAGGTCCGGCAATACTACCGGAAGAAGTTTTATTGGATGCACAAAAAGATTTATTTGCGCTTCCCGGCGTGGGGATGTCAATACTGGAAATTTCACATCGTTCAAAAACTTACGATGCGATTCACACAGAAGCGAAGGAAGGGCTTAAAAAACTCCTTGATATTCCGGACGATTATCAAATTCTGTTTTTACAAGGCGGTGCAAGCTTACAATTTTCAATGGTTCCTCTAAATCTTATGCCTCCGAAAAATAAAGCTGATTATATTTCAACAGGAAGCTGGTCGAAGAAAGCAATTAAAGAAGCAAAAAGAGTTGGAACTGTAAATGTTGCTGCAACCACAGAAGAAGGCGAAGGAGATAAAAAATTCTTTAAACGAATCCCGAAGCAAAGTGAACTGAAACTTGATCCTGATGCTGCTTATGTACACTACACATCAAACAATACAATCTTTGGAACTCAATGGACAAAAGAACCTGAAGTTGGAAATGTTCCATTGGTTTGCGACGCATCATCAGATATACTTCATAAAAAAATTGATATGAAAAAATATGGACTAATTTACGCTGGTGCACAAAAAAATATCGGACCATCGGGTGTAACATTGGTAATTATGAGGAAAGACCTTGTTGAAAGAAGTCAGGATTCGTTGCATACAATGCTTAATTACAAAATTCACGTTGAAAACGATTCATTATATAATACACCAAATACGTTTGGTATATATATAATAATGCTGGTAACACGTCATCTTTTAAAGCTTGGCGGTTTGGATAAAATGTATGAAACCAATAAGCACAAAGCCGGTATGCTTTACAAGTGCATTGATGAAAGCGGTGGTTACTACAAAGGTCACGCAGAAAAAGATAGTCGTTCATTAATGAATATTACATTCAATCTGGCAACACCTGAATTAGAAAAGAAATTAATTGATGAAGCAACAAAAGCTGGATTCAACGGATTAAAGGGACACAGATCGGTTGGTGGATTACGTGCATCAATTTATAATGCATTCCCGACAAAAGGAGTGGAAGATCTTGTTTCATTTATGAAAGATTTCCAAAAAAAGAATGGATAATTAAATCTAAGTGTTTCTTAGTGTTTTACGTGTCTTAGTGGTGAAAAAAAATGCTTTGCCACTAAGACACTAAGAGCACTCCCAAAGGGATGGCTTTGCCAAAAGTTTCACAAAGAGTAACCAGAAAGCCCAAAATGAAAAAGTTTGTACCCGCATTATTATTCTTATTTGTATTTGTTTCTTGCAGTAAAAAGGAACAAGAGAAATTTGAGGCATTCAGTCCAGAAGCATTTGCTTACGATATTGGTGATAGCTGGGAAGTGAATGCAACAGTCAATGTAAAAGGATTCGCAGTGAAAGAAATTGAAAAAGAATTTTCAGCTTCGATTGATTATACTGTTGACATATCAGGACCCGACAGCCTTGATGTAGAAGCAATTTTTGCTGACACAAAAGAAGTAACAAGTAACGAGTTAACTGATCTTCAACTTGAAGCACAATTTGAATTAAATTATGATTCACCCGAAGGATTATACAAAATCGTTTTTAATATCACTGATAATAATTCGGGTGAGACTACTTCAGCACTGGCTGAATTCGAACTGCAAAAATAATAAACAAAATCAATCTGTAAGTTCTTCAGGCGGAATTAATTTTCTACCAGCAAACCCTGTGTCAACTTCGTGATAATATAAAATATCATCTTCATCGCTTCTCCAGCAGAGAAAAACTTCCTTGCCATTTATTATCGAAGGAAAATCAACCAAACCGATTTGAAAATTCCAGTCCTTAAAATAACATCCGATTTCTTCAAGCTCTTTCATAAAATCATCAATGTTATCAGCAAGCTTTTGAATGCGCGGATCTTTTTCAACTTCACCACCAATATCATCGGCAATCAATCTCATTTCTTTGCTTGAGTCGAGAATATCTTGAACTATTTTTTTTACAAGAGGTAAAGTTTTTTTTGCTTCCGATGGAGTAAAATATTTTAATTCTGTTGTCATTTATTTTTTAAACTTTGTTAATAGTTAAATTAAAACATTATTTGATTAAAAGCAGTTTCATAATTTGGTTTTAACTTCCCTCCCGGAAAC
Organism: Ignavibacteriota bacterium; assembly: GCA_013285405.1. Taxonomy (NCBI): domain Bacteria; kingdom Pseudomonadati; phylum Ignavibacteriota; species Ignavibacteriota bacterium. The sequence goes on from CP053446.1 coordinate 1,167,880, forward strand.
AATAATTATTGTTCAAAAGAAAGAAAATTTTATCAATTGTGAAAATCATCATATAAGATTAGATTTCAATTAGTCTGTTTTTCTTCATACAGGCATTTTTCAGCATACAGATTTAGTGGATTTTTCATATCCCATTAGCATAATTATTGCTATTATTCTTCAATTTTACAATAGATTTAACGAAAGATTATTTTAACAAAAATAAAGGACTTTAAAATGAAAAGATTCTTACTGATCGTTTTGATATTCATTACTATCCAAAGCGTAAATTTTGGTCAGTCACCTGTAATACAAAACATTATCAACCAAACAAATCTCGATTCATTAACTCACTTCGTAAGAGAATTATCCGGAGAAGTTTCAACTATTATTGGCGGATCACCATATACAATAGTATCCAGAAATAAAAACAATGCAAGCAATAATATGGCAGCAAATTATATCAAGCAGAAACTTGATAGTTATGGTTTAGTTACTTATGACCAGTGGTGGAGTGGAACCGGAAGAAATGTTTATGGTGTGCAGCTTGGCTCACAATATCCAAATAAAAAATATATTATCTGTGCGCACTATGATGATATGCCGAGTGGTGCAACTGCGCCGGGCGCAGATGACAACGCAAGCGGAACTGCTGCGGTGCTTGAAGCTGCAAGAATTTTCACTCAGTATGATTCTAAATACACGATCATCTATGCATTGTGGGATGAAGAAGAGCAAGGATTAGTTGGTAGCGCTTATTACGCTCAACAAGCAGCACTTGCAGGAGATTCGATTATGGGAGTAATAAATATGGATATGACTGCATGGGATAATGATAATGACAGTGTTGGAGAAATTCACGTCAGGAATTATGCAAACTCAAATGCTCTTAAAGATTTAATGATTCAGGTTAACACAACTTATTCAATTGGTATAACACCAGTTGTTGAAAACCCAGGTACAACTGCAAGTGATCATGCTTCTTTCTGGAACAATGGATATGGCGCAATCCTTCTCATTGAAGAATATTACGGAGGTGATTTTAATGCTTACTATCATAGTGTAAATGATAAAATCCAGTATTACAACCAGCCGTATTATCATAAAATGAGTAAACTGGCATACGGCACCGTAGCAACACTTGCACAATTGACAGATATTGTTCCTGTTGAAATGATAACATTTACTGCTTCGGTCCACAATTCGAAAGTGCAACTGATCTGGTCAACAGCTACTGAGTTGAATAATATGGGTTTTGAAATCCAGCGCTCAGTGAATGCTGAAGATGATTTTGCTACTGTTGGATTTGTTGATGGACGAGGCAGCTCTACTGAAATTAATTACTACTCTTATAGTGACAATCCACAGGTAAGTGGTATTAATAAAATTTATTATCGTCTGAAGCAGGTTGATTTTGATGGAGCTTTCAGCTACAGCAGTGTTGTAAACGTAAACTATGATGTTCCGTCTGAGTTTGTTCTCTCACAGAACTATCCTAATCCATTTAATCCAACAACTATAATCAGCTACTTTGTACCCAAGGAAAGTTTTGTAAGCATAAAGATATATGATTTCCTCGGAAGAGAATTGAAAACATTGGTAAGTGAGACAAAGTCCATTGGAAGTTATGAATTATCTTTAGATGCAACTAATCTGCCAAGCGGTACATATTTTTATTCAATGACTGCTGATGGTTTTTCCAAAACAAATAAGATGATTGTAATAAAATAAACTATCAGTATTTTAATTTGAAAGGCGGTCTGTGTGATCGCCTTTTTTATTTAATATTTTTCTTCAAAGATACAGCCCCTCGTAAGTCACCAATTTTATATCCGACAGCATTATCATTCGGATATTCCTGATTTATAAGCTGCTCTACTTCCGGTGAAATATCATTTTCAGAACCATGACAATTCAGACATTCAGCCTGAACAAGAATTGGTTTCAGATAGCGCAAATACTTGAATTCACCTTCTTCAACAATTTCTGCATATTCACTATCATCATACAACTCATTATTTAGCTGCATCAGAGTAAACTTGTTAAGTACTCTTTTTTCAAAATCATCCGGTGCATTATTAACATTTCTGTTTTTTAAAGATACTCTCTTGACATAAACACCTTTCTGAACACCAAAGTTATTTGTAAGAATCTGTGCTGTATCGGAACAGACGGAAACTGCTGACAGCATACCATTTGTCCGGATTTGATTTATGAGGATACTTTTTAAATCCTTCATAAATTCAACTGCTGTAGCCCGCATTCCTGCTATTTGATTTTCACTTACCTCAATTTTATTTTCGGAACATCCTGATATTAATCCAAAAATAATTAACACATTTAATATGAATATTTTTTTCATGATTTGCTCCTCTTGTTTCTGCAAACATAAACAGTGATTTGATTTAACTCAATCTCAACCCTAAAATAGATTTGTCAGAATATCTTTAATTTTGTTTTTAATAAAATTTACAATTGAAGTGACAGATTCATCTATCCAGTTAACACATAAAAAAATATTCTATTTCTGGCTGCCTCTTGCAGCAACCTGGCTTATGATGGCAGTTGAAGGACCATTCCTTGCATCCCTGATAGCCCGTTCAACAGAACCAAAATTCAATCTCGCCGCTTACGGAATTGCTTTTTCTTTTGCATTGATCATTGAAGCACCAATAATAATGATGATGAGCGCTGCAATTGCACTAGTTAAAAACAAACAATCATTTCTCAAGCTAAAAATTTTTACTTATGCAGTAAATGTTTTAATTACACTGATAATGCTGATTGCAATTATACCTATTATCTTCTACTTCATAACAGAAACCCTGATAGGATTACCTGAAGAAATTTCACGGTTAACGCACATTGCAACAATTATTTTACTTCCATGGCCGGGAGCAATTGGCTTCCGGCGATTCTATCAGGGAATTCTGATCAACAATAATCTTACACGAAGAGTTGCCTATGGCACAGTTGTCAGATTAATTGCTATGCTGGTTTGCGGATCAGTGTTATATATATCCGGTATTGCTGAGGGTGTTGTGATTGGTGCAGCCTCTCTTTCATTTGCAGTTATTATGGAAGCAATTGCTGTAAGACTAATGGTCAGCAGCACGTTAAAAAAAATCAATTCTGAAGAACTCTCCCCTTTACAGAATCTCGAATATAAACAAATAATAAAATTTTATTACCCTCTAGCTCTCACCTCCCTTATTGGACTTGGTGTTCAGCCACTGCTCACATTTTTTATTGGTCAGAGCAGAATGGCAATTGAATCATTTGCGGTACTGCCGGTGGTGACATCGTTCATTTTTGTTTTCAGATCGCTTGGTTTGTCTTATCAGGAAGTAATTATCGCACTTCTCGGTGAAAAGAATGAAGGACTTAAGCCATTGCTTCACTTTGCATTTTTACTCGCGTTATTTCTGGTGGGCGGGTTATCTTTATTTGCATTTACACCCCTTGCCGATTTCTGGTTTATTACAGTATCCGGCTTGAGCGCTTCGCTCGCTGATTTTGCCAGAGTACCTTTGATGATCATGTTTTTCTTCCCCGCATTAACTGTTCTGATTAGCCTTCAGCGCGGGTTATTGGTTGCATCCAGGAATACTAAGCCAATTACTACGGCAACAATAACCGAGGTTTTAATAATCGTAATTATGATGATAATTCTGGTTAATGAATTGGATGTTATTGGAGTTGTTGCAGCGATGTTTGCTTTGGTTGCCGGAAGAGTAGCGGCGAATGTTTATCTGATTAGCTCTTCATTCGTTTCAATAAAAAAACCAGTGCAGCTAAACTAGCTACACTGGTTAATGAAATTTAAACTGCTTGACTTAGATACTTTTTAGAATCCTAATGTCAGAGCAAATATGTGGTTGCCATCAAAATATTCAACATCTCTGTAAGCATAATCAACCTTCACACTGATTCCTTCAAATGCATAATTCAAACCAGCGCCTGCGGTGAATCCAAAGATATAATCTGTGGATTCAACTTCAAGGCCGCCCTGATATCCGGCTCTTAAGAAAAATAAGTTATTGTAACCATATTCTGCACCGAGCTTATATTCGTCAGGCGAGAAGTTGTTATTCTGGAAAGTTGTTGATAGTTGTAAGGTATTCATTTCGTCTATCACAGGTTTATATCCTACACCTATTTCGAATGTTGAGGGAAGCTCGAAAGCTGCCGCATCAATTTTATAGTACTGTGGCGGTCTGTTTAAATCAGTAACACTTGCTTGAGTATAAAGACCTGAGCCATCATATTCCATTTCCGGACCGATATTTTTCATCACAACTCCAATGCTCAAGCCGTTAATATCTGCAAGATCATTATAAATTACACCGACGTTGAGAGCAAATCCGCTGGCGCTGACATTTCCTAATTTTTCACTCAGGAAATTACCAGTTAGGCCAACCGCTATTCGTTCAGTCAATTGCCTGGAATAACTTACTCCAGCGGTAAGAAACTGTGGCGAGAAAGTATCGCCTGTACCATCAGGATCTTGCGTTGTTGTAACAAGGATGTCACCTACATCAAGAGCTTTAACACTAAAAGAGATAACTCCAAATCCTTCAAAGTTTGCTGCAACAGCTCCATACTCAACACCTATGTCTGCTATATATGACATGTGAGAAAATAAAACAGATGCTGAACCATCTATTTTCGCAACACCTGCAGGATTCCAGAATAAAGACTCGACCCCATAAGATGTTGCAACGTTTGATTCACCCATTGCAATTCCACGCGGGCCAGCAGGAATCAGCAGTTGTGCAGCTCCTCCTGTTCCGGTTCTGTTACCACCTCCGGCGTATGCAACATCAAGCACAAGCAGGAGGGTAAATACTACCGTAAATAAATTTATTAATTTTTTCATTTTTACTCCTTTTAAACTTGATTTCATTTAGAATCTATCCAGTATCTGTTGTTCTTGAATAATTGCAAGCTTGAGGATCTTGGTAGTCCCAACCACTGGCATATCGATATATGCTATGTACAAACCGCTTGCAACTGGCAAACCATTTTCATTAGCAAGATCCCATCTTTGAAATTGACCAGAATCATCTTTTTGAATGGTTCTAACATGAACACCAGCTAGATTAAAGATTCTAATAGTTGCTTGTTCCGGAAGATGCGTGAATGTTACAAACCTGTTGTATTTGTTCAATTCTTCCGAATTAACTCCATAGTATGGATTCGGGAACACATTGATTTCATCTACTTGATCTTTAGCTAATTCTGTAGAGAATGTAGCCGCGGTTGTCTTATAATTATAAGTATCGGTCCCAATCTGAATTGGGTTATCATAATTGAATCTAAATATATCACCGGTTGTAAATGTAGATTTATACAGCACTAGATTCCATGTTGCATTATCAGCAACAGTCTGAGATGCTTCATCAATTGGATCTGTACTATATGGTGTGTTCACTATCCACATATATTCTCTATTTGTCGTATTCCATGCGGCACCACCATTAACTGTTGGATTACCTGATCTATCCCAGAACAAGGCATTAACTTGCTGATTTGCATCTATGTTCCATATTTCGAATGGAACTTTGATAGCAAACCTTTGATCAACACCTGGACTAGGATTAAGCGGATGATCAGCAAGCGAATAACCGCTTGCACCAAAAATGGTTATATATGAGCCACCACTCTGGACGTACTTAATAGTGACCCCATTTATTGTTGTATCAGCAAAAACACCAGTCCATCGGAATTCATAATCCTGTTGCAATATGTTCACATCTAATGTGCCGCCTGCTCCACCATAAACAGGCAGAGAAGAATTTGCAAGACCATCAGGATAACCGAAATAAATAAAATCATTTAATATATAATTATCATTTGACCATTGACTACCATCGAAGCTCAATGCGACACCATTTACTGATGGCGGATTATTTTCTGAGAAAGTTAGTGGTGCTGCATAACCAACACTTACACCAACTTGAATTCCATCTATAATTGGGTCTGCAGCGATTCCAAAATTAGTGCTAATGTCATCTCTATCCGGGTAGATGTCTATTCCATCAATAACAGACTGGTTTTCAAGTTTAGGCGAGTTGCTAGTAAGATCGGTTAAATTCCAATACTTAGCCAATCTGCTATTAAAACCAACAGTTGTTATAGTAGTCGTTCCTTCACCATCCAAAGGACCACCACCATATCCGTCATCATAAACTTTCCAATAAACATCAATCGGTACCGCTCCTTGTATCATTATACTCCATTCTTCTCCGCCAACAAATGAACCATTACCCGTACGATTGCTATCACCGAACACAATCGTATTTCCTATTATTACGGGTGTGATATGACCTTCATATACACTTCCATCATTTCCAGCATCAAAGGCCGGAGCTTCAAGAATTGTAACTCCTGGCGGAAATACCATTATTAAACCATCAACCCAATCAGCATCGGGAGATTCATAACTTAACATACACTTAAGTTCCAGCTTTCCGGATTGCGCACCGTAAACTGCAGCAATGTCAACTGCAACATTGGTAAGTGTATCAGGACCTTTTGAATTCATATTTCTGTTTACAACACTTGCAGGAACCCAGTCACCGTTTGCGTCTCTGATTTCCTGACGTTCTGAGAAGAATATCTGATAATCATGTCCTGTCGTTGCTGCTGGATCAACTACTCTTAGGTTTAGTGTGCCGTCAGCAGTTCCACTGTGTGTAAATTCTAGTTCAGTTCCATTACCTTCACCATAAGTAACACCTGGATCTGGTGAATGGGGAACAACAGTAAGTATTGATATCGGGTTTTCAAGGTTATTCGGAACAGCTTCTGGATCAGAATTGTAATTGTATGCTGTAACGGCAAAATAATAACGAATTCCATTGATCAATGGTGTCTGTTTGATGGCATCATTCTTAATAGAAATATATCGTTTAATTCCTGTATCGTTACCAAATTGAACCGGTAGGACTACAACAGATCCTGTTTTAATATCGAATACCAGGTCATTTATTTTTCCAACCTGATCTATAAGATCATAGGTTGCTATTCTTACACCTTCACTGACAGAAGCTGAGGCAGAAGGTAGTTGATATATATTATAACCTTGGAATCGATAGCCTTTACTATCCGATGTTTCCGTTGCCAGAACCTTGCTATTGTCTTTTGACCAATCAAGAACTATTTCCTCATTCAACTCACTTACAGTTACGGCTGGAGCAGGTGGAGGAACCGGTAAATCAAAATTATTATCATACGCTACCTGTGCAACCTGATCATAATATTTAAGCAATCCAACAGCAGAAATTCTATCTACTCCAGGAATAGCTCCAGCTACTATTTCGGCAACCACAACAATTTGAGTATCGCCAGGTTCAAACTGGAAAGGTCCTGATGCGGATCCGATTCTACGATCACCGGCAGGTAGAAGTTGTCCATCCAACCAGCCTTGTCCTGTTTGTGGGTCACCACTAAGTGTGAATGAAGTTGGCAAGCCAGTAGTTGGATCTACGAATGGCTCTCCTGTTTTACCAATTCTTCCACGAAAGAAATTGTAGAATTGATAGGACCCTTGTATATCTCCCTGAGTTGGATCCGTAACGTTCGCATCACCTCTTGCAAAATAGTAGTAGGCTGTCATTGGCAAAGTATCACCACCCGCAGTAATTGGACCCTGGAAAAAGTCGAAACCAACAGCCGGTGGAGGTAATGGATTATAAGTGGCATCTGTTGCATTAGCATTATACACATAGCCTAAACTTAATTCAACATCACAACCCGCATAATCATCTGAAGAGTTTCCTAAATCAACGTCAGACCACATTGATACATACATACTATCTAAAACAGCATCACTTTTATTTATAAGAACAAATTTTCTAAAGAACATACTTCCTAATGCGCCAGTCTGAGAGTATGCCCAGATAGTTTCCTGCATCTCAATACCAAGTGGTGCGGCACCATAAAGGTTTTGTACTCTTTGTGCATCCAAATCATTAGTTACGAACCAAATTGTCTGATTGGCACCAGGTACACCTGGAATATCAATAGCCGGATCATAGACACCATTTTCATCAACATCATCATATGGTGCACCATCAGCTGCAGGCCAGTTATTCCAATCGGATTCATACTGCGCTCGCAGTGCAGATTCCGATGAAGCTTCTAATGTAGCATCAGATGATAAATCTACGGGAGGACCGCCTGGATAAACATCAGGTCGGACTCTGAAAATATTCATTTCGGGTCCGGCTTGTAGTTGTGCAACTGGCACACCACTATTTAAAATCTTACCAGATTGTTGCCCGGTTCTATAAGCAGTGCCTCCAACCTGAGGAACGCCTGCTTTTAAACAACCCCAAAGAAATCCAGATTGGAATACTGCAGTTTTACCGCTTCCTTTTGGATAAACCAATCCTGAGTTTTGTTCGTTCACATCTATATCCGTTATCCCATCGTTCTTATGAACGGTTAATATGTTGTTGATATCGGTATATGTACGAACAATTACATCAGTTGGTTTTTGAAATGTGTTACTGTTGTTTTTCTTATCATCCTCTGACAAAATACTGATATTAAAACTAACTATCAGCAAAAGGAGAAGGATAAGAATATTTGTGTTTTTAATGTTCATATTATTAAACTCCTATTTGTTTTATCATTTATAAAACCATCCTTTTAATACTCTAACCTAATACCTAATCTGATCTGCCGAGGTGTACCGTAGAAGAACGGATTAGTAGTATAAGCAGCGCCGGTAGTAGCTGCTCTCCATTGTTCATAATAATCAATATTAATTGCTTTGTAAAGTTTTTCATAATCCGATCCGTAGGTTTCAATCAAGGTCCCTCCTAGGCTTGGATCGCTAAGGTAGCCGTCGTCATCAGCAGTTCCGGTTCTGAGGAATACATTTTCAATATTCTTTGTATCGAAAAGGTTAACTACCTGAAAATAAACATTAAGGTTTAACATGTCGAAAAGGTTAAAAGTTTTATCTACTCTCAGATCAACCTGAAATGTTGAGGGAGTCGTAGAAGAATTTAACGGTTCGATAGGTTGTCTGTCTCTAGCATCTCCTTCCAAGTCGGCTCCGCCAATTCCCTGAGTAAATGGGTGACCACTCGTGAACGTCAGCAGCGCAGATAAACCCAATTGTTGCAGAACAGGACCGCCATCGTTTAATCCCCAACGATAATCAATATTAAAATTACCGCGAACATCATTGTTGTATTCAAGCGGAGAAATGTATTGTGGTTCAAAAATAGTAACACCATCAAGGGGTGCTCCTACTATGCCTCTGTTTGAGTTAGGGAATGAACCTGTTCCCTTTGCATCCTGAAATGTAAGAGATCCATTTACCATAATTCTTTCGAAACGACGCATGTTAAATGATATTTCAACTCCTTTTGTTGTTGCAAAATCGCCGTTTGTTAATATGAAATAGGCACCATATGTGGATTGATCGTTCGTGTTTTGCGTTGTATAAACAACCTGATCTTTTATGTCTTTATAATAACCAGTGATATCAACTGATGCGATTTCTCCGATCTGCTGTGTGAATCCAATTTCATACTGTGTTGTTCTTGTAGGTCTGACATTAAATCCAACCGGGGCTGGAATGAAGAATCCGCCGCCGATGTTGCTGGATGTCAGATAGTATCCCTGGTAAACATCTCTTAATCTTGATTGCTGAACAAACTTACCATACTGTGCATGGAACACAGTTTGATCAGTTACTGGGAATGAAAAACCCAATCGAGGACTGAGAGCACTGAATGTTGGAACTTCAACAAGCGGATCGTTCCCTTCCGGGCCTGCACCAGTAATGCTACCGTCTTCATTTCTCCAGACTTCACCGGTTGCTTTATTGAAAGATAATTCGGGTCTCTCGGGATTGTAAAGCTGCAAATTATCTATATCAATATAGTCATATCTAAAACCAAAGTTGATTATAATATCATTATACTCAATTCTATCTTGTATATAACCAGCAGCAAAGATAGGTTTATGTGCTTTTTCAACAGGATCATCACCATCATATTCATTTCCAAAAACGTCATATCCGAAATTGTTTACACCTCTGGTAATATAAATTTTTTTTTGTTGTTCTAAATCTGATACTCCCTCAAGCAATGCAGGAAGCGCAAAAACTCCTTCGTTGCCAAGGCTATAATTTCTCATAGTATAACTCTGGAATTCACCACCGATTTTAATTGTATGAGTTTTTTGAAGAACAGTTGAAAGGGCTGCAGAGAAGTTAAGATTCTGTCTGTTATAATTCTGATAACCAGCAACTACATCACCCGGGGCATTAATTGCGAAGGTGAATATCTGATACTGTGGTTGCCTAACATATCTACCAGAGTTACTTGCTGGTCTTCTATTCCACACAAATCCAACCTCAGCATTTGCTGCGCTATCACCATAGGCAAGGAAATTGTCCTTTAAATATGGATCAAATCTGTCAAGAGTACTGAATGCATATCCGCCGTTCAACTCAACAAAGGTAGTTGGATTAACAAGCCAGGTTGCTTTTAAGTTAAAAGCTCCATTGCTCTCATCAATCTGTTCGGTTCTGGCAGTGTTAAGAAAATTCGCTATGTTACCAGCCACACGTGAAGAACTGAAAGGATTAAAAGAAGTAGAAGAGGTGTAAGTTCCAACTGCTCTTAAGATTACGGGATTAAAATCGAAGTTTAAGCTTCCAGTCCCAGTGTAATTCATAAGGGAATTGCCATAAACTGCACCTGCAGGATATTCAAAATTTACAGTGTCGTGCGTTGTTGGATCTCCGATACGACCTAAACTAATTCCTGGATATGGTTGTGGATTTTGATCACGAAAATAATTGTAATCAAAGAGTCCGAAAAATTTAATTACATTGCCATAAATTGGTCCGCTTAGACTTCCAACAAATTCATTGTAACCCCAATTATACGTACCAAGTGTTTTCTCACCGTTATACTCAAATCCTGAGAACCCCTGCATATCCATAATATATTCTGCACTTGCTTTGAAATCTGAAGTACCGCTCTTGATTTGCTGCCTGACAATACCAGAGTTAGCACCTCCGTATTCAGCATTGTAACCTCCAGACTGAACATTTATTTCTTCAAGAGCATCCTGAACAAGTGTTACTTGTCTTCCGCCTACCATGGGGTCGGTGATATTAGTGCCTTCGAGATAGAACCCAACTTCATCCTGTCTGCCGCCACGGACGAAGATAGTATTGTCCTGAAGTACAACACCGGGAGTAAGCGAAAGGATATTATCAACACCTCTAATTGGTAAGGATTCGATTACATCGCTGGTAGTAATTCTGTTTGCATTTGTATTATACTTATTTACTAATTGTTTCTCGGCAACAATTTCTACTGTGCCTACCTGAATGCCTTCAGCTGGCAACTGGAAATCCAACCCTGTAGTAAGGTCGGCATTTATACGAACATTAGAAATTGTTTTTGCCTGATAACCGATGTACGATGCCTTAACTTCGTATGTACCTGCAACAAGGTTAAGGATGATGTATTCACCGTTTACATCGGTTGCAGCACCGTATGAGGTGCCAACTACGATAACGTTAGCTCCTACAAGAGCCTCACCCGTTTCCTGATCTGTGATCTGGCCTCTCAACTTTCCAGATTGGGCCAGTGCCATTGCTGGCAAGAGCAGGAGTAAAAAGAGAATAGTAATTAATCTATTCATATCTCTCTCCTAAATTAGTGGATAATGATGATTGAATTAATTTTTTCATTTATTCTGTCCTGTTCTATTAAATCTGAACTCTTACTAAAAGATCTGTAAAAGAAAATATTTAACATTAGATTTCCTTAGAGTGGACAAACCCTAAGAAAATCTTGACAACCCGTGAATAGAAAAAAAGAATGACACAATTGTGTTAAGGAAAGTGTAAAAAAAAGTCAATAAACCTCCGTTTATTTAATGTTTTTTAATTGTTATAGCTAACCTTGTAAAAATTATTAATAAAGTCAACTTTTTTTTAAAAAAATTTGTGCTTTCAATAATTATGCTATGTCAACTATTTTAAGTCGGGAAGATCGACCACAGGACTATAATCTTGTGAGCAATTTTAATTCAACACCTTGAAATGCTGGTTCATATCTGCATACACCACCGATACAAATATTACCTGCTTGTCTTGTTCCAACAAGCAAACTGATATCGGAATGATTTCCAATTTTGTAACCAATCTGTGCAAAGCCCCAAAATTTTCTAACTGTTCTTCCCGGTTCGGGCTCCTTTGTTTGGAGTTCAGAGACTAACGCAATACTGAAGTTAGGTGATCTGAGATATTCAACATTTAACACATCGGTGTAGTATTCTTCAGTGGTTGTTCTATCTGTAACGTGCTGATGTTCAATTATTATTTTAATGGTATTCACTCCTCCGAAATAGAATCTGTTTTCAAGAATAGGTGTGATATTTTTTGTGTTTGTAGCAAGTTCTTCATTGTATGCAAATGCTGCAATTGTTGTTATGCTTTCATTCCAATCCTGCTGACCTGTTACAAATATTTCTTCAAGCTGAGTCGTTACTGGAATATTTATTTGATTTACTCTCTGATAATAAGAACCAGATGCGAGGGTTTTAGTTTGTGTATATGCTGCAGTCAGATATGTGGCATCACTTAGTTGGTAACCAGCTACAGTCTGGAAACCTTTTTCGTTAGCTTGATTTAACGGTGATGGATGTCTGTTTGGCAAGATATAAGTGTATTCAAGTCTGACGGCTGGGGGAGTATTGTAATAAATTGTTCCGTCTTGAGAGGTGAATGCAATGTTGTCATAATATTTATATTCACCAAGAAGTGATAAATCACCAAAGTAAAAATTCAGATTTCCATAAAATCCCTGACCTACTATATTTTCGGATCCATTAAAAATATTTTGCTTAATATCCTCATTAAACTTAGTAGTGTATTCACCATAGATATCAATATTCCAAAAACTCGGCATTACTCTAACTGAAGCCATTGTAGTGTTTGCAACATCTTCTGATGGAGGGAGATTTGAAGCAACTGTCAGCCCGGCTTTCACCGGGGTCCAGCCACGGTATTCTAAATCGGCAGCGTGCAATATATCTTTTCTTTCATTACTAAAATTAGCAGCGGTTCCCGTTAGCCCTGTTAAAACAAACCCAGCATATCTTCCAGTTACTTTCAATCCCAATAAATTATTATCAATTCTTATCGCGCGATCCTCGTAACTTTTTAAAACCATACCTCTTCCAAATAGAGAATAAAAATTTCCGCCGGTTATTGCTAATCCTTCTTCACTTTCGCCAATGTCAGCTTTAAAGTACAGAAAATCCACACCGGCATATTTTTCTTTCCCGCGACTAATTGATGGGTCAGGATCGTTTGGTTGAAACACATCCAATCTTAAACCTGTGGAGAACATTCCTAATGAGTAATCAAGATTTAACCAGTTTTCCAAAATTTCTCTTTCCTCATCAACATTGTAAGAATATTCAAGACGGTTTGCGAAGCCTAATCCCTCCGGCCAGGTAAGACCGACTGATTCATTCTGTGAAAATGATTTTGAAGGATATAGAGTTAAAATTGATACGACAATAAATAAACTATAATATGCAGAGCAGAAATTTTTCATTTGTTGTTTACCGGATGAATTAGATTGAAAGAATATTGATATGCTATCAAGTATTGAACTCAAAAATCATTTTTTATTAACATAAAAAGCCCCGGCGTGTATCCGGGGATTAATTTCACTTATTAAGTTCTGCTGAGATGATTTCTTTAACTTTTATTTCATCACCTTTCATATAGCCAAGATGTGAATAGATTATCATCCCCTTTTTATCAAGTATAACCGAGTATGGAACCGATTGAGCGTAATATAATCTTGAAATATCCATGTTAGTATCAAACAAAACCGGGAAATCATATCCTTTGGAATTAACCAGCGGTTTTACCTTCGAAACAGTCTTTTCATCATCTGTCGAGATTGCATACATTTTAAAACCTTTGTCTTTGAATTCTTTATATAACTTTTTGTATTCGCTGAGTTCGTCCAGGCAAGGCTTGCACCAGGTTGCCCAGAAACTTAACAATATTGGTCCATCACCTAATTCAGATTTTAGTTCAAATGATTCTCCATCAAGATTTTCTGTTTTGAAATTTGGACCTTTACGGATACCTTCTGAATCTCCCTGCGATAACACAGGAGTTGAAAAAATTATCAGCAGAAAGAGAGTTATTATTATTTTCATTTACTTCTCCAGGATCATTTTTCTGGTTTGTTTAAAGTTATTGATCGTAAGTGTGTAAAAGTAGATTCCGCTTGAAATGTTTGATGCATTAAAATCAGCAAAATATTCTCCGGTACTTTTGTGCTCATTAACAAGTGAAGCAACTTCTACTCCTAATACATTATAAACCTTTAATTGAACCAAGCCGGGTTCTCCGACTTTGTAATTAATTCTTGTTGAAGGATTAAACGGATTCGGATAATTCTGATTAAGCTGATATGCATTAACAATTTGATTATCAGTTACACTGACTGCAGGATCTGTACTGCAAATAAAATCAAGAACAAATCTGTTTGATGGATTTCTAAAAGTACCAACTTCAATCTGAACATGAGCAGTTCCTATAGAAACCATATCGGTGAATACATGCAGCGAGGTTAAAAGAGTATCTCCCGGATCAAGAGGCGGAGTAAGAAAATCAGGTGTGGTTGCAACACTATCTGTTGTTGAAGAAAAACACAGCTCACCAAAACACAAGGATGAGGTCCAATCATTTGGAACATCATTGATAGTTCTTACTTCAAAAATAGTTTGCTGGAATTGAGAAATATTTACGACCTCAAATTCGATAACAATCTCATAAGTGCCGACTGGCTCATACTTGGTCATCCCGTGTGTTATAATCTGGATTTCCTGTGCATTGGTAACCGGTATCAGGAATAAAAAAAAGATTACAAAAATTATATAAACATTTTTCATGATATACCTTGTGATTAAATATACTTGCAATAAATTTTTAAAAATTGAAGGTACATCATCGGGATGTACCTTCACAAAACAAATGGTTATTTAAGCAAAACCATTTTTTTAATCGATATAAAATCTCCGGCTGTCAGTTTATAAAAATATGTTCCTGAAGCAAGAGATGATGCATCAAAATTAATACTGTAAACTCCGGCTGCTTGTCTTGCATTTACAAGTTCGGTTACTTCGCTGCCCATAACATCATAAATTTTAAGGCTCACAAGCGATTCTTCCGGAATTGAGTACGAAATAGTTGTCGATGGATTGAACGGGTTCGGATAATTCTGATCTAAATTATAAGACTCTGGAATTGAGCCCTCAACAGGATTATCTAATACAATACCTTCAGTTAACCATCGAACTGATCTGGAAATCAATGAATCTGCGATGCCCCAATTTGCATTATCCATAATTTGTTCGAATCCAATTCCAAAATAAACTACTCTATAGTCTCCATTATCAGCTTTTACAGAGTTGATTTTGGGACCAGCATTGAATTGAATTACCGGTGTTGTGTTTGCATCAAAGGGAGATACTTCATCAGGAGACATTGTATATATATTTTTTAAAGAAAATCCGGGGATACCATTTGAGATTGGATCGCCAGTAATACCTGTAAAGAAGAAAGAAGGACCAATTGCTGCCACATAATTTGCGTGGAGATAATTATTGAAAAAGCTTTGCGCAAATTGGCTTTGCCCGCCTGGTTCAAAAATATCTGCCCCAATATTTTGACCTGACATTAACAAGTTGCCATCACCGTCAAGATATGCTTGTAAATTATTAACTTCTTCAGGATAAAATGCTGGCATTGTATTACCACCAACCCAGGCAATCAATGTAAAATAGGAAAGATCAACACCCGCTGCACTTAATGCGTTTCGTGAAACCATACCATATCTTCCTTCATAGAAATTATCAAGCGAATTTGTAATAATTGAACCATAACTGCCTTCGCTTGCATCAACAACAAGCAAGTGAACACCGGTGTTTGTAACGAGACTAAAGTTAATTGTAACTATTGTTCCGGGATCATTTTTTGAAACACACTGAATCGTAATTGTTCCGGCACCGTTAAAACCATTGGGATCGATATCAACAGAAATTTCTGTTGAATCATCAACAGCTACTTGAACGGAATCTATTTCTCCGAATGGAAAGGTACCATTAATAGTTGTGAACTCTCCTGTCCACCCAGCTGGTCCGTCAAAAGTTGCAGTTATATTGTATGTGTCGTCTAATAAACCTTTATTGTACAGAGTTGCTGAATACTCCGCAGTGGAGTTATTCGATATAATTGCATCGGGACTTTGTGTTGCTATTGCGGCAACATAGTCCGGACTTATCAATGTCATTTCAACAGCTTGCTGAATTGGCGAACCACTTGAAAGAGGAGTACCAACTTTGTAAACTAAAACAACTATGTTGCATTTCTCCCAGACCATATCGGGAATTACTCCCGTCACTGCTGGAACAGTACGGCTTACGGTTTTAGTTATGGTTTCATTTACATTCCACGTACCATTTATTATTTCTTCCCCCAGAGCGCCGTTCATCATATCTCTTACAAGATGGTTGTGCACGTACTGAGAAGAACCTGGACAAGATCCATTTCCAGTTTGACTCCAGATAATACTATCTTCAAGTAATATAACATTAAATTTATACTGCCCACTTAAACTTGTAAGTGCTTTGAAATCAATCGTAGCATTAAATTCTCTGGTGTTTTTATTAAAGCTTCTATCAACATCAATTGATACTGTCGCGGGAACAGAATTCCTGGTATTCATCTGACCTAACCAGGCGTTTCTATCAATTATTCCGCTTACTCTATCTACAATCCCAGTTGGATATGATGAAAAACCAAAGCTTGAGATAATCGAATTTCCTGAAAAATAGGAAAATGGATCAGAAGAAGAATTAGCCGGACCATGATAGCAAATTGTTATTGCATTAGGTATAGCATTATGTATTTGTTGAATCGCTGTATGTCCGCAGGGACACCATTGACACCATGTGCCGGTAACTTCTTCAAGAACCGGATTTCTTTGTGTCTGCGCCAGTGAATCATGTGAAAGTGTGATCACTGCAAGTGAAATACTTACGATTAACGCAAGGTTACGTAGTTTTAGTTTCATAACTACCTCTTTATGATTTATGATTATTTGATTATTTGTTGTTTATACTTTTAATTTTTCTACATTCAAATCTGATTCGACAAACTTTGTAATCTCAGCTGTTGATAAATATCCGATCATAAAAATAACCTTCTCAAACGTAAATTTCACTATTAAAATAACCTGTCTGCTTTGATTCTTTCCCAAAATAAATATGTCATAAACAGAATCAAAATTATTTAATAGATAAGGCACAAACTTAATGTGCCTTATCTAACTTATTAAATCAATTTATTTCAGAATGTTCAATTTTCTAACCGAACTGAAATTTTCAGCCGTCATTCTATATAAATATATACCCGAGGCAAGACTTCGTGCATCAAATTTTATTTCATAAGTTCCGGCTTCTTTGACTTCATTAACTAAAACCGAAACTTCCTGACCGGTTAAATCATAAACTTTGATGTTGACAAGACTTGTTTTAGGAACTGCAAATTTTATTGTTGTTGATGGATTGAATGGGTTCGGGTAATTTTGATGCAGAACGAAATCTTTTGGAACATCAAAAACAACTTCTGCAATATTGCTGTATTGAATTCTTCCATCAAGATCAACTTGCTTTAATCTGTAGTAGAATGTTTCTCCACCCTTATAACCAACTTCATCAGTATATGAATAATTTTTAGTTTCAGTAGTTGTTCCGGCACCGGGAACAAATGCAATTGTAAAGAACTCGGTTCCATCAGCAGATTTTTCTATTTCAAATCCATGATTGTTCAATTCGGTTGCCGTTGTCCATCTGAGAATAACACCATCAACAGAAGCTTCTGCTGTAAATGCTGTAAGTTCAACTGGTACTGGCAGCAATTCTGTTAACCAAACTTTATCTCCCTGCAAAATTTCTTTTGTATTAAGATTTTGAATAAACACCGAAAGCTGACATTTCTCAGTAATCCAGGTTGAGTTTTTATTGAATGAAAGTGGAATTTCTATGTATGAATTATTAAGTAAATCAACTGCTGTTCCATTTTCATCTGGGATCATTAATCTCTGACAATAATCCACCTGTGTTTGCCCGTGCCAACTGAACGGAATGTCCGTTTCTGTAAGTACAAAATGAACTACAAGGTTATTCCATGTTGGAGGAATATTTGCTACCCTGTTTAGCCTGACAAGGATGTTGTAATCTAAACCAGAGTTTGTTCCAAAAATGTCAACTGAAAATGCCGACATCAGTGCTTTCCTGTTTTGATAGATTGGAAGATAATTCTGATACATACTTTCAGTATTGCTTCCTCCCACAAAATAATCTACTCCATCAAAAACTGCTGTAGGAAATCCGTTAATTCCATAATAAGTATTTCTTGCATTAGAGTAATTGTTTGTAAAAGAATCTCCATTGTGATGTTCAATAACTGCAACTGAATGACCATTGTCAACAAGATCCTCTCCGCCCATCTGTGCCCCGGGACAATAAACACACCATGTTCCGGTTCCGATTTCCAGAATTACCATTTCTCTATCAGTTGTATAAGTATTGAAATATTCTGTTCTGGAATCATTTGTTGGATCCATATCACCAGTAAGATTGGTCTTTACAGTTATTTCATATAAATCATTTGCTGCATTGAGCACGTAAGATGGAAAGGATACAGTTTGTTCAGCGCCAGCAGCTAAAGTAATTGGTGTACAGTTTTGTGAGTAAACCTGACTTCCTCCAAGTTTAATTGTGCAAGTTGCGTCAAATGTTTCCGAATTCAATCCAAAGTTTTTTAAAATTGCCTGCGGAGTAAAATTTGTAGCTGGTGGGTATGTTGCATCAACTAAAATATCTTTTACCATTACATCATGTGTAAGTGGAACAAATAATTTGAGATCATCAATGTACCAGTAATTAAGATTGTATGAATCACCTGAGAAAAACCAGCAGATTTGAAAATCTGCAGCACCAACATTTGCATTATTAATAGTAACAATTTCTGTTGTAGCCGGTATTGAACCCGTTGGATTAACTTTTGACCATACAATATTCCATGAACCGCCACCAGATCTCGTTGCAACTCCCAGTGTATAAGCCCCGCCATAATGATCAAGATTAAATTTAAACTCAGTTGTTACAACTGTATTTCCTGTAGTATTAATTATTGGGCTGATTAATCGTGAATCACCAACAAAGGAAGGTGACCAGCTAAATCTTGCTTCAGGTGCAGTTCCACCAGAATTATTTGTCGAAACTGCAGACCAATTTGTTGCGTGGGCATCAATCGTCCATCCGCTGGGTGGAAATGTACCTGAGAAATCAACATTGAATATTGATTGTGCCATCAATAACGATGGTAACAAAAATAGAGTGAGTACGAATTTTTTCATAAGAGCTCCATTGGTTTAATGATTTGTAGTTATTAAATAATTAACCCAAATAATATTTGGGATGTATTGAGCTTTCTATTTTAAAATTTTAAACATTTTAGTTTGAAACAAATGAAAACGATTCAATTTTGTTTGCGGGATCTTTTCCTATTTCACTGATATCAATTCCCTGATCCCATAAATGATAGAACAACATACTGCAGGCTTCAGCAAGCTGTTTATGTTCAATATAGATCATTGTTAATTCATTTGATATGGGTACTGGTTGTTCAAGTGCAAACATTACTTTCTCCTGATCAAACACAAGCATTTTAATCGGCAGTTTCTTAACAACTCTTGCTTCCTGACCAAGCTTTAGAGATTTTTTTACTGAAGCAAGCAGCCAGTCAACTTCCTTAAGTTCCTGCAATTCATAAATATCCTTACAGGAACCACCGCGTTTTAATAATTTAAATTCTTCATCCTCTTGCTCTTCCAATCTGTCGGAAGTATCACAAGCATACGGTCCTTTATTGAATGTTAGCATCTCTCTTCTGGTGCTTCGGACACAGGCAGCATAGCGTTTATGTATTTGTCCTTTTTCTTTCATCACATCAATAAATTCAAGAGGATTAACGATGGTTTTGCTGCTTTGAAATATTGGCGTGAAAACCTGGGAAATCTGGTTTATTAATTCTTCCTTCCGTTCAAGATCTTTTTTATATGATTCGACAACACGTTCAAGTGCAATTTTGGGCTCAACTGCTTCGTAAAGTTTGTTTCTGCCTAATTTTTTCTCGACACATATATTTCTGCTGATAAGTTTGTTGAGCACTTCGTAGATTTTCGTTCGTGGAATGTTGACAGCTTCCTGGAGTTCTAATACGGTAAACATCTTACCACTCAGTAGTGTCATATATACTTTAGCTTCCCTCTCGGTAAGCCCAATCTCGATAAAAGATCTGAGGTATTTTGAAGTATCCATTAGGTGTGATTTCTATTCAATTACCTGTTAAAGGGGTTAACAATTAATAAATTTTACCCCACTGGGGGTAAAACTAAAGAATAGGAATATAATTTTCAAATAAATTTTCCAATGATTTCTAATTTATTTGAAATTCAATCAGTAAACGCAGGAAATCAATAGTTTAATCGAATGTTGATCCGGTTTGGAAAACTTCCTTCGTAATCTTGTTCTGAATAAATATTACAAAATTTAGTTTTTCAATATTCCACGATGAGAGAAGAGCATCTTGAAAATTAAAAGATAGTCCTCCCTGATCAATGAATTGACGCATGGGACTTCCATCCTTGTTGGGAAGCATAAGACGGGTAACATCGTAGAATTTTGTCTCACCATTCGAACCGGGTGCTTGCTCAAATTCTATATCAGTTTCAGTGAGTACTGTATGAATGACAAGGTCACTCATATTTATAGATGATGTATCTATGAACTTAATATTTACATTGACTGTATAATCACCTTCCAAAGTTGCATCAACATTAATGTTAAATCTTGGAGAAATAGCAAGTCTCGTGTCCACGGCGGATTTGACACTATTAGAATCTGTTGAAATCGGTTTCAATAATCCGTCCACAAGCGAAGTTGGTGCAAAGAAAACATTATAATAATTGATGCGGGTATCACAAATTTCCTGAGCAGCTAAATAAAATAAATCATTTGGCGCCGGAAAGTTTGTAGGAAACTTAACAGCAACTAACTTACTTCTGCCATAAGTAATATCTGTCAATTTTTCAATTATTTTATTCGACGTAACACACGGAACACAACTTACATTTGCAAAATCTTCAATAAGTACAACCTTACTATTCGCTGAAATATTTGCGGAGTTATCAACGTTCATATTAAGAATTATATTTCCGGTTGGTAATATTTCAGGAGTGATTGGCGGATTTGTCTCACAGCTAAAAGTTAATAATACAAGGAGAGTAAGAATTACAAAATGTTTGATCATAATTTTAAAACCTATAAATGAAACAGATGACTAAGTAATAAACATTTTCATTTTTGTGTTGTTAAATTATTCAATAATAGTAAAATAATAAAGACAATTAATCCACACTTTGTAAAAGATCAATCTAATAATAAAAATGCCGTTACTCTATTCAGAATAACGGCACAATAATATCAGAGAATAGATATTATTCTCCGGAACTCATTGCGTTTGTGTGAGCTAACCAGAATCCACCGATGCTGCCTATTTTGGTATCACCCCAGGTTTTTACTTCTACTGTAAATCCATCTCTCGATATAGATAATGGCTTAACAGCATATTTAACTGCGGTGTTTTTATCAACATCAATCATCGTAATACCACAAATAACTTCGGGTTTGTTTTCAAACGGTTTTAGAAAATTAACTTCAACGGTGAATTTTCTTTCACCTGTATTTTCGTGAAGTGTGTAATATTTGGTCTCTGAGTTTCCACCCCAGGTTCCGCTGAGTACCTGCGACTGGCTAAAAGCAACCGCAGATATCATTAAAAATAATCCAAATGTTAATAATAGATTTTTCATCCGATCCTCCAATGATTTATTAAAGAATAGTTAATTAGTGCTAATATTTAGTACTTAAAATAGGTGGTGAAATATAATTATTCTGCTCTTTAAAAAATATTTATTTTCTTTTCAATAAAATTATCTTTTTCTCTTTTTCAAATCAGATTTTTTTACTCCTTTACAAACAAGATTATAAGAATCGTTTATCCATTCAAGAATATGTAATGATGGAATAGAGCCATCAATAATTATTGTATTCCAGTGTTTTTTATTCATATGGTATCCGGGTTGAACACTTTCAAACATCTCTCTTAATTCAATCGTTTTTTCCGGATCGCATTTTAGATTTATCTGCAGGGGGACGCTGTCAAGTGAAGCAAGAAGAAAAATTTTCCCGGCAACTTTAAATACAAGCGTCTCTTCATCAAAAGGAAATTCCTCGGTTACGCTTTCTTTCTTCAAACAAAATTCTCGGATTTGTTCTATATTCATTTATACGCTGATTGCTAAACTGTTAAATTGTTAAATTGTAAACACTAATTAATATAATTCAAATGATTTGCTACTACAACGGACAATTTCAAACTATTTCAGATATCAAAGTTTCGCCCTTTGACAGAGGATTTCTTTTTGCAGATGGAGTGTATGAAGCAATCCGAACTTACAACAAAACGCTATTCAGATATGATGATCATCTTTCAAGATTAAAAAGAAGTCTGAAAGAAACCAGAATTGATTTTACTGAACTTATAAGTTTAGAAAATATTATCTATGAGTTGATGATAAAAAATGAAATTGAGAATGAAGCATTAGCCTATATTCAGATTACACGCGGATCAGCGATTCCAAGAACTCATCATTTCCCGGAAGAAAAAATTTCACCGACAATTTTCATTTCAGTGAAAGAACTAACTAACAATTATGAAGAACAAACCAATGGAGTAAAAGTTATTCTTCAGGAGGACGTACGATGGTTAAGATGTGATATCAAATCTACTTCCCTTCTTCCTGCTGTTTTCGCAAGTCAGAAAGCAAAAGAACAAAATGCCGCCGAATCAATTCTGGTTCGCGACGGATTAATCACTGAAGGAACACACACAAACTTTTTCGCAATAAAAAATGAAACTGTTTACACAGCACCAAAATCAAGATTTATTCTTGAAGGAATAACGAGAAAAGTAGTTTTGGAATTATGCTCAAAATTTAAAGTTGATTTCATAGAAGATTTTATTAATAAAGATGAACTCAAAAGTTATGACGAATTTTTTATCACCAGCACAACAAAAGAAATTACTCCGGTTACAGAAATTGATTATTGGAAAATTAATCAGGGAAACCCGGGCAAGATAACGATGTCCCTTCAATCTCTTTTCAAAAAAATTGTTGAGGATTATTAATGCCGGAATCAGGTAAACAATCAGCCAAAGTTTTTATACTTACCGGCGAATGGCAGGATATCAGAGGAAGAAATAATCTAAAATTTATCGGGACATCAGATGATTTGGGTACGGTTGAAATTAATTTTTCAAACAATCCTGTTTTTTTTGTTGAGAATAAATCAGAAATTCCACACCTCTCAGTTCATTTTAAAAGGAAGCAAGTCGAACTTAAAAATTTTGATGATAAAAATGTTGATGCTTTATACTTCAACTCACAAAGTGATCTGAAAACAGCAGTTGAAGAGTTGGAAAAAATTGGAATAAAAACTTTTGAATCGGATGTCAATCCTGCAAGAAGATTTCTGATGGAAAGATTTATAAACGCACAGATAAAAGTTGATGGAGTATTTTATCATAAAAATAATCTGTCGTCATTTAACAATCCAAAGCTTGAACCATGTGAATTCACACCAAAATTATTAATTGCTTCTATCGATATCGAAACCGGTCAGAATGGTCAGTTATATTCCATTGCAATCCATCTTTCCGGAAAAATTGATGAGAAAAAAGTATTCATTATTTCAGATAAAAAAGAAAAACTTCCCGCACATATTGAAATCTTTCCGGATGAAAAAGAACTTCTTGAGAATTTTCTGCATTGGTTTAATGAGAAAGATCCTGATGTGATAATCGGATGGCATGTGATTGGGTTTGATCTGATGTTCCTTGAAAATAAATGCAAAGAATTGATGATTCCTTTTAATATCGCACGGGGCGAAGGAAGAGTTTCGCTTCGACAAAGAAAACCGCGCGGATATTTTGCTTCTGTAACCGGAAGAGTAATTATTGATGGACCGCAGGCACTTCGTACTTCATTTTTTACTTTTGAAGATTATCGGCTTGAAACTGTTGCACAGGAATTATTGGCTGAGGGAAAAACAATCACTGCAGATAAAGATAAAGTTGAGGAAATTGAAAGGTTGTTTTCTGATGACAAAGCTGCACTTGCTGAATATAATTTGAATGATGCTGTGCTTGTTACAAATATTTTTAAGAAAGCAGGATTGATTGAACTTTCCATTCGTCGTTCACAGCTTTCCGGATTATTAATGGATGAACTCGGAATGATGACCGCAGCCTTCGATCACTTTCTTTTACCAAAATTTCATCGAGCCGGATATGTTGCACCAAATGTGAAAGATCTTGAAGCTTCCGAACATTCAGCCGGTGGATATGTTATGGATCCTGTTCCTGGAATTTATGATGACGTAATTGTACTTGATTTTAAAAGTTTGTATCCATCTATTATTCAAACATTCAAGATTGATCCATATTCAAATCTTAAATCTGATGTTGATACAATAAAAACTCTGAATAATCTCCGATTCTCATCAACAAAACATTTTCTGCCTGAATTTATTGATCATCTTATTGAACAAAGAAATCTTGCTAAGAAGAAAAAGGATAAACAGCTTTCGCAGGCAATTAAAATTTTGATGAATAGTTTTTACGGGGTGATGGGTTCATTCGGATGCAGATTCTATCATCCGAATTTGCCAACGGCAATTACTGGAACAGGACACAAATTATTACTTGGCAGTAAAGAATTTCTTGCTGAAAAAGGATATGAAGTTATCTACGGAGATACCGATTCTCTTTTTGTAAAACTTCCCCGTGAAATCGGGATCCCTTCGGGAAAAGAAGGTGAAGGAGAAACCGCTGAATCAACCGGGAATAAAATTGCAAAAGATTTGAATCAATACTGGGCAAAGAAAATTCAAAATGAATATGGATTGAAATCATACCTGGAAATTGAATATGAAAAATATTATCGTAAATTTATTTTAACTCCTGCAAGAGGAAGTGAAACCGGTGCAAAGAAAAGATATGCAGGATTATTGTCTGAGTCCGTCAAAGCCGGAGGAAAAGAAACAATTGAATTTATTGGGATGGAATTTGTCCGATCTGATTGGACAAGACTCGCAAAAGAATTCCAGGTTGAACTTTACAACAGAATTTTTAACAATGAAGAAATAGAAAACTGGCTGAGAGAAGTAGTTAATAAAGTTAAATCCGGCAAGTATGACGACAAGCTTGTTTATAGAAAAAGATTGAGAAAAGATGTTGACGAATACACAAAGAATATTCCTCAACACGTTCGTGCTGCACGAATGCTTCCCGAAACAACTCGTCCCGGCGAAGCGACAAGCCGGAGCCGGAGTGGAACAGTTTATTATGTTATTACAAAACGTGGTCCTGTTCCGGTAGAATTGAAACATACGGATATTGATTATGATCATTATATCGAAAAGCAGCTTAAGCCAATTGCTGATTCTGTTTTGAGTTTACTTGGTGAATCATTTGATTCAATTGTTCAATCAGATCAGTTAAGTTTTTTTTGAGAAAGAACTGAGATAACTCTTTGTAAAAAGATTTCATTACTGAAATTAAACTTTTGATCTACATAACATTTACTTGATTCAATCTTTACTATTTTTGTGGAAACAAATGAAGGATTTTATTATGAAACTCCACGATATTCTTCTTAACAATCAAACCGATATAATCAACGAAGCATTTGCCGCTCTGGAAAGATCACATTTAAAACATTATAAATCTTCTAGTGCAGATGAGAATTGGCAAAGACTTGCCAAATTATTTGATCTTACTTTAAACGGAGTAAAAACTAAAAGTCTTGTTGATATGATAACGTATTCTGAAAAAATTGCGAAGGAAAGATTTGAGCTGGGCTTTGACCTGCACGAAGTTCACTCAGCTTATAATGTTCTGGAAGAAACTATCTGGAATACAATTATTAAAGAAATTGATCCTTCTGAACTCGCTGAATCACTTGGTCTTGTTAGCACTGTGCTTGGTAAAGGAAAGGAGTCATTGGCTTTGGCTTATGTTTCACTTGCAAGCAAGCAGAAAGCGAAAAGCCTAAACCTTACGCAGCTTTTTAAAGGATTGTAATTGCGGAGTTTATTTTGAAAATTCAATTCATCGGTGCAGCCAGAACAGTTACCGGTTCACAGCATCTTCTTACCATTAACAATAAAAAAATTCTTCTCGAATGTGGGCTATTTCAGGGCAGAAGAAAAGATACTTATGAAAAAAATAAAAACTTCAGCTTCGATCCAAAAGAAATTGACACATTAATTCTTTCACACGCGCACATTGATCACAGCGGTAACATACCTCATCTCGTAAAGGACGGTTTCAGAGGACCGATATATTCCACTTCTGCAACAAAAGATCTGTGTGAGATAATGCTTAAAGATTCTGCATATCTTCAACAGAGAGATATTGAATGGCTGAATAAAAAAAATAAAAAGCATATACCTGACGAATCTCTCTATTCAATTGAAGACGTTGATGCTGCTATACAATATTTTGTTCCGGTAAATTACAACACAGCAACGGAAATTTTTCCCGGAGTAACTGCTTACTTTCAGGATGCCGGGCATATACTCGGCTCTGCGGGAATTTTTCTGGAGATTGAAGAAGAAAACGGGAAGAAAATTAATTTCGGTTTCTCGGGTGATATTGGAAGATATGATACGCCAATTATAAAGGATCCTGATTATTTCCGTGATCTTGATTTGCTTATAATGGAAAGCACCTACGGAAACAGACTTCACACAAAAAAGGATGAAGTAGAAGAAGAAGTTGCAAAAGTTGTGAGACAAGTTTTTGACAGAAAAGGAAAAATAATTATTCCGGCGTTTGCTGTTGGCAGAACTCAATTACTGGTTTACGTTTTTCATAAATTATTCGATCAAAAAAGAATTCCTGAAATTCCGATTTATGTTGATAGTCCGCTTGCAGTAAATGCAACTAAAGTATTTAAAGATCATCCTGAATGTTTTGACAGAGAAACCAGCAGAATATTTTTGGAAAGCGGCAACGATCCTTTTGGTTTTGGAAGGCTCAAATACATTTCAACTGTTGATCAATCAAAAGAGCTGAATGATATAAATGATCCGATAATAATAATTTCCGCATCAGGAATGGCTGAAGGTGGAAGAATTCTTCATCATCTTGCAAACAATATTGGAAATCCAAAAAACCTGGTTTTGTTTGTCGGATACGCTGCAGAGCAAACTCTTGCAAGAAAAATTATGGATGGAATAAAACAAGTGAACATTTTAGGCGAAGAATATTCTGTCAATTGTCAGATTAAAATAATGGACTATTTTAGTGGTCATGCTGATCAAAATGAACTTTTAGATTATTTAAGCTTAAATCCTCAAAAACGCTTAAAAAATATCTTCCTTGTTCATGGTGAAGAAGATCAGGCTCTGCCTCTTAAAGAAAAAATATTGCAAAAAGGATATAAAAACGCAGATTATCCTATGTCAGGAGAAAAATTTGTGATATAGGGAACTTTTTAGTCTTCCTTTCATCTTATTATCGGATTATATTTGCCACTTTGAAATTAATAGAATTGGATAGTTAGTCCAGTAATACCACAGTTTTTCTATTCACTAAAAAATTAAATGAAAGCGAGCGATAAGCTTGAAGATAACAAAGCAGTTTACAAATCGTGAAAGTAAATCTCTTGATCAATACTTACAGGAAATAGGAAAGGTTGACCTATTAACTCCTGATATGGAGATTACGTTAGCTATTCGAATTAAAAAGGGTGATATGCTTGCCCAGGAACAATTAATCAAAGCTAATTTAAGATTCGTTGTTTCAGTTGCAAAACAGTTTCAGAATCAGGGACTTTCACTCGGTGATTTAATTAACGAAGGAAATATTGGTTTGATAAAAGCTGCGCAGCGTTTTGATGAAACACGTGGATTTAAATTTATTTCTTACGCTGTTTGGTGGGTAAGACAATCTATTATGCAGGCGATTGCAGATCAATCGAGAGTTGTTCGTCTGCCTTTGAATCGTGTTGGAAACTTAACAAAGATCAGCAAAGCGTACAGAGATCTTGAACAGGAGTACGAAAGAAAACCAACTACAGATGAGCTTGCAAAAATACTTGATATGACTGCTGACGAAGTTGCTTACGCACTTCAGATTTCAGGTCGTCACGTTTCAATGGATGCACCATTAAAAACCGGTGATGAAAATAAGAATACTCTTATTGACGTTCTGCCAAATGATGAACAGCCATTACCGGATAAAGAATTGATGAAAGAATCTTTGAAGAAAGAAGTTCAGAATGTTCTCGGTACACTTACGGAAAGAGAATCTGAAGTAATTAAATTATATTTTGGAATTGAAGGAGACCATTCGGCAACATTAGAAGAGATTGGCGAAAAGTTTAATCTCACCCGCGAAAGAGTAAGACAGATTAAAGAAAAAGCTTTAAGAAACTTAAGACATTCAAAAAGAAGCGGAAGATTAAAAGCTTATCTCGGATAAAAATAAATATTTGAATTAATATTGAAGTCCGGCAATTGCCGGACTTTTTTTTGTACTAAAGATGACATCTTTTCCCGCCAAAACGGGACAAGTAAAAAGATGTAATCTTTAACTTACATAATGTGCCTTCACTTAAAAACATTCCTCACAATTTCAAAAAAGCCAACCGAAGTACCAATAACTCCACCGATGCTTGAAAGTATGAACACAAGAAAAACTTTTAGCAGACGATTCTTCCACCAGTTAGATACTTTCCTGAAATCTTTTGAAACTTCCTGAAACTCTTTTACAATCGGTGGCTGCATATACGCTTGAACAAAAGCTGCAACATATCCAACACCAATTAATGGCGAAAGACTTGTAATCGGTGCCGATAAAAATGAAACAAGAATTGTTACCGGATGTGCCACGGCGAGTAATGAACCAATTGCACTTGGAATTCCGCAGGCAAGAATCCAGAAGAGTGCATTGCTTCCAGCTTCGGTAATTCCCTGGCTGAATCCGATATAAAATATTGATGCAACAATTATGAACGGAATTCCCCATCCTAATATTTTATTTAATACTGGGGGCTTAGGAATTTCTTCAATACTTTTTAAATCAACTTTCTCGTTACTTTCTAAAAACTTTTTAATTCCTTTCACGTGTCCGGCACCAACAACAGAAACTATTTTTTTTCCATTACTATCTTTCATCTTCTGTGCGATATATTGATCTCGTTCATCTATAATAATTTTTTTTAATACTGGCATTGCTTTTCCAAGTTCATCCATCATTTCAGAAAGAACATCTTTATTTCGGAGCTCTGCCAGTTTTTCTTCGGTTAATTCCTGCTTCTCGAACAAACCACCAAGACCACCGGCAAGGAATTTACTTTTCTGCCACAAGTTCATTGAATGCCAGGCACGTCGTAATGTTATTCTCACTTCCCTATCGCAAAGTTCAATGGGAATGTTTTTTTCATTTGCGACCTGAACTGCTTCAAGCAATTCAGTCCCGGGAGAAACTCCAAGTTTTTCTCCAAGTTTTTTCTGATATGAAGAAAGAACAAGATTAACAATCAATGTACTAAGCTGCTTTTCTTTAATTATTTTTCTGAGATCTAAATTCTCCCAGCGATTTTTTTCCGAAAGTGCTTTCAGTCTTTTTTCATCAAGCTCGACACAAACAACGTTTGGTTTTTCTTTTTCTATCACTTCTTTTACAAGATCAGCAGACTGACGTGAGATATGTGCTGTTCCAACAATGATGAATTCTCGTCCAGCTTTATTTATAAAGTGAACATCTTCACCATATTTATTTACTACTAATTCTGTCATTACTGTGTGAGTTCCATTTTCTATTTAAATAAAATGAGTGGCAAATTTAATCAAATAAGTTTTAAGTGACAGGTATCACGCACTACAAAAAAGCAGATTGAATTGAAGAGATGTCTAATCTATATTTGCCGCCCGGTAATTTATCCACAATTATCAATTCATAATTCATTAACTACATAAGGAGCGCTAATGCTTAAGATTTTTATTTCTGTTCTGTTACTAACTGGAATTAATTTGTTTGCACAAAATCCCGGCGATATTGTATGGAACAAATTATTTGGCGGAACAGAATACGATGAAGCTAATTCGGTAGTTTATACAAACACCGAAGAATTCATTGCTGCAGGTTATACACAGTCATACGGTTTGGGAAGATGGGGAAATGCTTATCTGTTCAAAGCTGATTCATCAGGTGATTCAGTGTGGACAAGAAATTTCGGCTGGGATGGAAACGATGTTTTCGCTGACCTTGTTGAATCATCTGACGGTAAGTTTGTTGCTACAGGATTAACAGACACTCCAAATGACTTTGAAAATATTTACCTGGTAAAGGTAGATATCGATGGCAATCTTCAATGGGAAAAGAACTTCGGTGGACCGGAAAAAGAAGTTGCTCTCTCACTTGTAAATGCTGATGACGGCGGTTTGGTTATCACTGGAGTAACAAGGTCTTTTAGTGTTGGCGAAGAAGATTTGTTTATTCTCAAAACAAATGTTGATGGCGATTCACTGTGGTTTAAAACTTACGGCACAGCCGGAAATGATGGTGGTTATGGAATCAGTAAAACTTCCGATGGCGGATATATCATTACCGGACAATATAATTGGAGTGGTCTGTGGTTACTAAAGGTTGATGCATCAGGTGATACTATGTGGACAAAAGTTTTCGGTGGCAATAATTTTGAAGAGGGAGTTTCAGTTATTGAAACTGATGACAATGGATATATTGTGTGCGGACATTCATCTTCTTTTGGTAATGGTGAACTGGACGTATATGTGATCAAAACTGATTCTGCCGGTAATCTTCAATGGCAAAAGACTTATGGCGGTTCTGGCTACGATGAAGGCAGAAGTATTTTAAAAAGAGATAACGGATATCTTGTCCTGGGCAATACTGATTCAGGTACCGCTGGTGAGTTTGATTATTTTTTAATCTGGACTGATCAAAACGGCGATACAGTTCAAACAAAAACTTATGGTGATGCGGGGCAAGACAG
Organism: Ignavibacteriota bacterium; assembly: GCA_013285405.1. Lineage (NCBI taxonomy): Bacteria > Pseudomonadati > Ignavibacteriota > Ignavibacteriota bacterium. The sequence goes on from CP053446.1 coordinate 1,199,151, forward strand.
ATGTTTCGATGTAATAAATGTTGGATACAAATATTTTTTAATTGCCGGTACGGATTTTAATATTGTAACTTTAGGTGATGCCGGACTTTTATTAATTGAATCCGGTAACAGCCCTTCAGATGTCAAACCCGATCTAATGATTTCCGGATTTTCATTATCGGATGCTTATCCAAACCCGTTTAATCCAACAACGACAATCCGATACGAGATTGGTGAATACGGATATGTGTCATTAAAAGTTTATAATATTTTAGGAATCGAAGTTGCAACTCTTGTCAACGAAGAAAAGCAAGCCGGCAATTACGAAGTTGAATTTAATTCTGTAGAGACAAGTCACGACTTGTCTTTACCGAGCGGAATCTATTTGTATCAATTAAAAGTCGGAAGTTATTCTGAGACAAAGAAAATGGTTCTGTTAAAATAATTCTTTAAAATAAAAAATGTCATCCTTCGACACTTCGACAAGTTCAGTGCAGTCATCTCAGTGTGACATCAACAATTAAATATATTTGTTTATCTAAAAAAACAAAGCCTCTCCCCTTCGGGGAGAGGTTTGGAGAGGGGCTGTCCTTATTTCTCTATTTCATAAACAGGTTTAATATCTACCGGAAGTTGTTCAAGATTCTTTCTTAATGTTTCCATTGAAGGTGAATTAACTGCATACTTTGCAATTAAATCTTTTGCACCCTGATAATCTCCTTTTGCCTGAATCATCAAAACCAGGTTTGCAAGATCACGCAATGCCGGACCAATCTTTTCAAAATTAACTTTTACTTTTTGTGTTTGATCATTGAACTCGTAAGCACCTCTTTCAAGAAGAAAATTATAGATGATTGCATTGCCGCCGCCGTGAGCTTCATTAATTCCAAATCTCACTGAACGGAAAGTACCTGCAAGAAATGTAACATAGGTTTCTCTTTCAAATGTTTCCGGAAAAACCCCCTTCTCTATCATAAAAACATTGTTATACATTCCAAGTATATCTGCTTTACATTCTTCAAGGGTTGCATAAGTTTCCTTCAACTCTTTTCTTACTTCAGTATCCCTTCCATCAACTTTTATAAAACCGGGACCAATTCCGTGAGACATTTCGTGCATTAATGAATGAGTGAAGAATGAATTAAATGTAACATATTTCATTTGATCAGGATCAAGAACAATTTCTGTAATCGGGATAAGCAGCTTGTCATACTTTGCGTGTGCAACATTTTTAAGCATAACTTTTTTTGAACCCTTTACTTTACGCACTCTTTCATCATTCGGAAGATTGAATGCAAGGGTTTGAACTCCGGCTTTTGTATCACCTGCTGTAAAAATCTCATTTACAACTGCAAGCGGTGATTCTGATCCACGTTCAAAATTTTTATACTGATCCGGAATCGGCAGATGAATTTCCATATCTCTTAAATACTGCTTGAACACATCAAGCTTTTTACTTTCTTCCTGATCTTTAATCGTAAGAAAACTTTCGAATGAAGCTTTATAGTTGAACATTCCGTCTTCATAAACTTCATAGGGACCAATCACGATTTCAATTTTATGATCTTTCAAATCCATCCAGTCCATATCGCTCTGATAATAATCATTGCTCAGGAATGCATCAGCTCTTGAGTTTAAATATTTTTTGAGTGTTGGATTATCAGCATACGCTGCAGCTTCTTTCAATAATTTAGAAGCTTCAGTTAATTTATCTTTCCAGTATTCGCTGTAAGGAATTGCAGCGAGTTTTCCATTCTCTCGTCTTATAACAGTAAACTCTGATGTAAAAGGTTTTTCGTCACCTGGATTTGCTTTTATCCAGTTTTCAAATTCTTCTTTGGTCATATCTTCAGGATAAAAATTTGCACCGAGTGGTTTTTTAAGTGAATCAATAAAAGGTGCATCATGCTCAAGTCTGTCGAACGGACCAAACATAATATTGAATAACTCGAGTTGCAGTTTGGAAACTTCTGTATTTTCTTTCAGCAGTTGTGCTTTTATTTCATCGTTCTTTGAGTAAACCTGTTCAAGAAAGATTTCATCCATTATTTTTGATGCCAGGTATAATTTTTCGACTACAACTTTTTCACGTTCATCGAGGGTGCTCGAATCATAATCAAGTTTGGTAGGAACAAACTTTGCAATTTTTTCTTTGAGCATTGCTATATCCTCTGCTTCTTTATTTTGTTCTGTTTTCTTTCCACATCCGAGAAGGAAGAAAGCAAGAACTACGAATATGAATGATTGAATGGATACATGGATGTATGTTTTATATTTCATTTGAATCACCTCATTAATTCAGCCAGATTCGATTGAATCTGACGATTATTATTTTAAAGTTATAAAAAATGATTTTAATGATAAGAAATATAAAAATAAACGCGCAATTAAAGCTTAGATTCAGATAATAATCAAAGCCACTCATCAAATAATTACGACAATTAAATTCGATTCTGCTTAAGTTTGTAAATCAACTAACTACAATAAGGTATAATAATGAAGCATCACAAATATTTTTTACTAATTATATTGTTCACTATTCTGATTGCTGCTTTTACATTCGCACAATCACCCGAACGCAAAGACGTTCCTGATAAATACAAATGGAATCTTTCTGATATTTATCCAACTACTGATGCATGGCAAAAAGATGTTGACATGCTTAAAACAGACGTTGATAAACTTGCTGCATTTAAAGGAACTCTTGGCAAAAGTGCTGATGAACTTTACACAGCATTAAAAACTTCATCAAATCTCCTAAAGACTTTATCAAAAGCATGGACTTATGCCAGCAACCTGAGCAATGAAAACCTGAATATTTCTGCAAATCAGGCAATGATGCAGCAGATGAGCGCACTCGGAACAAAGCTTGGCGAAGTTACTGCATTTATGGAACCAGAAATTCTTCAGATTCCGAAGGAGAAGGTTGATCAGTTTTTTAAAGAGAAACCGGAACTTGCAAAAGAATTCAATATGTATATTGATAACATTCAAAGACTTCGTGCACACACACTTGATGAAGCCGGAGAAAAAATACTTGCAAGCTTCGGTTTAGTTTCTGGTGTTGAAAGTGATGTTTACGATATTTTCACTAATGCAGAAAAACCGGCTCCAACAGTTACTATATCAACAGGTGAAGAGATTGAACTGACTCCAGCATCATACACCAGATATAGAACATTGGATAACCGCGAAGATCGTTCTAAAGTTTTTGAAACATTTTTTAACAGCTATGGCGATTTCAAAAATACTCTCGGTGCAAATCTCGGTGGAAAAGTAAAGAAGGATTGGATTTATGCGAAGGACAGAAATTATAATTCTTCTATGGAAGCCGCTTTGAATTCAGATAATCTTCCCGTGTCCGTTTACACAACACTGATTGCAGAGGTTAATAAAAATTTACCAACTCTTCAACGTGCTTTGGATCTGAAAAAGAAAATGCTTGAATTAGATACACTGCATTATTATGATTTATATGTTCCTCTTGTTCAGAAAGTTGACATGAGTTTTACAGTTGAACAAGGACAACAGATACTGCTTGAGGCGCTAAAACCACTTGGCACTGAATATATTTCAACATTACAAACAGCATTTAACAATCGGTGGATCGATTACATTCCAACGGTTGGAAAAAGAAGCGGTGCATATTCAACAGGCGGGGCTTATGATGTTCATCCTTATATATTAATGAATTGGACAGATGATTATGAATCAGTTTCCACTCTTGCTCACGAACTTGGTCATACAATGCACAGTTATTTTTCAAACAAGACACAGCCTTTTTCAAAAGCGGATTATGCTACGTTCGTTGCAGAAATTGCATCAACAGTAAATGAAAATTTGCTGAACAACTACATGGTTCATCATGCTAAAAATGATGAAGAGAAACTTTATCTTCTTGGGAGCTATCTCGAATTACTCAGAACCACTATCTTTCGTCAGACTTCCTTTGCAGAATTTGAATGGGAAATTCATAAAAGAGTAGAAGCCGGAGAACCAATTACCGGTGAAGATATGTGTGCAATTTATTTTGATATCGTTAAAAGATATTACGGAAACGATCAGGGTGTTTGCAAAGTCGATGATTACATTCAGTATGAATGGTCATACATTCCACATTTTCTTGGTTATAATTATTATGTTTTTCAATATGCAACATCTCTCATTTACGGAACGGCACTTGTAGAAAAGATGACATTGAAAGGTCAAGCGGGTGTTGACGCATATTATAATATTCTAAAAGGCGGTGGATCAAAATATCCAACCGAGTTAATTAAAGATGCGGGAATTGATCCGATGTCACCGGAACCGGTTGCGCTCACAATGAAAAAGATGAATAGTGTAATGGATCAGATGGAAGCTATATTGAAAAAGATTGGTAGATAAACATTTTATTAGCTGTTACAGCTTTGGAGTTTGTCAGAGAACTAGCAATTTGTCAACCTGAACTCGCCTGCCTGTCGGCAGACAGGTTTCAGGTTCTCATTCCATTTCAATTTCAAAGCAATAGATTCCGATCCCGATAAATTCGGGACGGAATGACAGTATTAAGACAGACTCTTAACCTGGACAGCTTTTTTCAGCTTCAAGCTTTTTAAGCGTTCATATTAAAAAGATTTTTAATACAATCGAACTTGCAAATTGAGTTTATTTTTATAAAGTTCACTCAGGAAATTTTTCCGAAATAAAAAGATGATAATTTTGAAATAATCAAATGTGGAGGATTTAATGAAATTATTTTGTTCAACCCTAACAGTGTTCTTAATATTTATGATCACTAATGTTTTTGCACAATCAGCATTTCAAGGCAAAGTAGTTTTCTCTGTTGAAACGGATGGTGAAGAACAAGTAATGAATTACTTAGCAAAAGATAATAAGTTGAGAATGGAAGTACCTGATGAGGGCGGCTATATCCTTTTTGACACCAAGAATTCAAAAATGTACATAATTATGGATGAACAGGAAATGTATATGGAAACTGATTTGCAGGGAATGGGTGAAAATAGCAATAGCAGTACCCGTAGTATCACCAAAACTGGTCAGACAAAAAAAATACTTGGTCATGATTGTGAAAAATTTACGTTTGTAGATGAAGATTCAAAAGGCGAAGCATGGATGACAAAAGAACTTGGTTCGTTTATGTTCTTCACTCAAAATCAGCAAGATGTAGCAGGCTGGCAGAATGAAGTTTTGAAAGAAGGTTATTTCCCGCTGCAAGTAACTGAATACGATGAAGACGGAGTGGTAGAAAGCAATTACACAGTAGTTGAAGTCACGCCAAAAGAATTGAGTGCTGATATGTTTACTCTTCCTCCTTCATACCAAAAACTTGACATGGGAAATATGGGTAATATTAAAGATATGATGAAATAGAAACTCAAACCATAGACAATTTTTTAGGGCGGAGAATTTTTCCGCCTTATTATTTTCTGCTTTGAAGCGTTCGTTAACAAACCAAAAAAATCCGAGTTGCTCCATATAAAATGATAAATGAATAAAAACAATTTTTAAATTGTGAACGGCAAACCAGTTTTGTTTCGATTGCAAGAAATAAATTTTGTTGATGATAAAGATGGTAAACCGATTGCGATTAATCAGTTCATCGGTAAAAGACTAATTGCATCTTTCGGAAATTCGGCTAGCGATTTGCAAATGCTTCAATGGACCGCAGCCGGAGATGGAAAAAGATTAATGCTGATTGTTCATCACACTGATGCCGAACGTGAATGGGCTTACGGTCCCGAATCGAAGAGAGGAACTTTTTCTGATTCATTAATGGAAGAAGCAAATTCCAATGGCTGGACGGTTGTAGATATGAAAAATGATTGGAAAGTAATTTATCCCTAACACTCATTATTGAAATATTTTTTAATGGACAATGAAAATCGACCACAGCGTAAAAACATCAGGCTAAAGGAATATGATTATTCATTTCCCGGATGGTATTATGTAACTATTTGCACATTTAATAGAATAAATTTATTTGGGAAAATTGCAGATGGGAAAATGGTTTTAAATGAGGATGGTAAAATTGTTGAAGAAGAATGGCTGCAAACAAAAGAAATAAGGAAGAATGTTGATCTGGATTATTATATAATTATGCCCAACCATTTGCATGGAATAATTATTATTGAACAATCGTTCGAAGATGTGATTATAAAAGGTAGGGGCGAATTGAATTCGCCCGAAAAAATCGATTCGGGGCGTATACAATACGCCCCTACAAACGATACATTTATATCTCCGTCTCATACACTCGGTGCTATTGTAAGAGGTTTCAAATCATCCGTAACAAAAAAAATAAGAGAACTATCCGGTAATTCTGAATTAAGAATATGGCAGCGAAATTATTATGAGCATATTATTAGAAATGATAATGATTTACACAGGATAAGAACCTATATACAAAACAATCCACTCAAGTGGGAACTGGATGAATATTATAATGCCTGATTAAAAGGTTTGCACAGTTGTTGATATGAAAAACGATTGGAAAATAATTTATCCGGAGAAATGAAACTGAAAATTATTTTTAAAAATCCTAGCGTCGGTTTAACAGCCGACCTTTTTTATTTATTTTTATTTCAAATAAATTCAGAAATTATTATAAAATCCATCTGCCTCGGTGATTGCTTAAATTAATTTATTTTGAAATCACTATTTTACTGACCCAACTAAAGAAATTATAAAACAGCTTTATGAACGAAAAAATATTACCCCTCTTTACCGAAGAAAAGACTATTAAGAAAATTCAGAATAAATTACCAAAGCTATTTCAAATTGCTGAATTAGAAAGCCAAAGAGCTGGAAAAGTTGGAATGGAAGTAGGTTCAATAAGGGAAAGAATAATTGTTTCACTACTGGTATATAAATTTGGCGAAAGAAATGTCGAAACAGAAATTCCTATTACTGAACCTGAAGTGGATGTTAAATTATTTGGTGACTCAATATCTATTAAAACTAAGACAGGAAATAGTTACACAGGTGTGAAACTGATTTGGACAGTTGATGCTGAAAATGCAGTAGAATTTCAGAATACATATAAACCGTCCTGTGATATTATTTTTGTAAAAATAAATTGGGGAAGCAAAGGTGGTTTATTCTATATTCCGCTCGAAATACAGTTAGAAGTATTTCAATTGTTGGGCAGAGAGAATTATATTAAATTGCCAAGTAAAGGAACAAATCCAAGAGGCGTTGAAATTTCAACTAAGGCATTGCAAATGTTGGTTGAACATAAAAAGAATAAATTTGTGAATATTGATTGGAAAAAAGAGGATATTAAATTTAATGCATTTAAAAGATGGATTGACTTATGGGATCAAGAATAAATTTATCTAAAAATGGAACCACAACAAGTTCTTTTGGTAGCCCCGGTAGAATTAATCACGACTCATCAAAATTTTATAACTCGCGATTATATGAAGGATTACTTCCTGATAAAAAATTAATTTATCTTGAGAACAAAATTCCAACCGAAATAATTAATTCTCATTTTTGCCACTCAAGTGAACAGATGAATGAATTACCTGATAATTCTATTCATTTGATGATAACATCTCCCCCGTATAATGTAACCAAAGAATATGATAATAATCTTAATCTTGAAGAATATATACTCCTGCTTAAAAATGTATGGAAGGAAACTTATCGTGTATTAGTTCCCGGTGGACGTGCATGTATAAATGTAGCTAATCTTGGAAGAAAACCATATATCCCTTTGCACTCATACATAATTAAAGATATGACAGAGATAGGTTTTATGATGCGAGGAGAAATAATCTGGAACAAAGCTGCAAATGCCAGCCCTTCTACAGCCTGGGGTAGTTGGCTATCTGCAGCAAATCCGGTTCTTAGAGATATTCATGAGTATATATTAATTTTTTCCAAATCATCATTTACCCATTCGGGAAATGGAAAAGAAAGCACTATTAAGAAAGAAGAATTTTTAGAGTGGACAAAAAGTGTATGGACTTTTCCACCCGTATCTGCAAAAAAAATTGGTCATCCCGCTCCCTTTCCCGAAGAACTTCCAAAACGTCTAATAAATTTATATTCTTTCAAAAACGATGTGGTATTAGATCCTTTCGTTGGTAGTGGTACTACTAGCTTATCCGCTGTAAAAAATAAACGTGATTTTATCGGTTATGACACCAACAAAAAGTATATACAGTTAGCTAATAAACGAATTACTGAATATGCCAGCCAGATAAAAATGGAGATATGAAATGATTAATTTTTTAACCATAGTTATATATCTAACCTTAAGCATAACCTCATTTTGTTTCGCACAACAAGAAACTCTGAGACCAATTAATCCTGACACGCTTAGATGGTTTGGTCTGCAACAAAGTTACCCTCAATTCAGTTATACATGGATAACCGGAAATGAGAAAGATGAGAACATTTACATATTTAGGGTGAAATTAAAAGCTAATGGACAGTTACCGCCACTCAAACATCCTGACACGCGTTATGGTACTGTACTCTCTGGAACTCTTTATATTGGATTCGGAAAGTCAATTGATAACTCTGCGATGTTTGAAATTTCAAATGGTGAAGTGTATTGCATTCCAGCAAACCAAACGCACTATATAAAAGCTGGAGATAGCGATGTTACATATCAGGAAGTTGGCTTTGGACCAACGGCAACAACTGGAACAGCTGTATTTAAATAGTATGAAGATTTGTTATATATCTAATAATGAAAACATTCCTGAATTCTTAAACTGAAAACTAAAGTACACCAACTCCCAGCGGACATCTCACCCAGTTCCTGTCTTCTTCTTCAAAAATTTCATTTTCTTTAATCACTATTCGTTCTGCAGGAATTTGATGAACGGTCAACATATGATTTTGAATTGCTTCGGCTCGTGTAGTTGCAAGATTTTGAAATTCAATTACAGAAACAGGTTGAACTAAAATAATTTTTTCTCTTAACTCATCGAGATAATTTCTTAAATCACCGTTACCATCAGAATCAATTGAATTTTTAATTTTAATTAAGCTAAGAGTTGAATCATCATAGCTTTGCACATAAAGTTCTTCAATAATTTGCTGACCTTTGGTGTAATCATTATTTGTCGGAGATGAACTCGAATCACTAAAGTTCTGTCCTGTTAATCTGTAATTATAAATGCTGTCAAACTTTGCTTCGCGAATTGCCCTTCCATCTGTGATTGTATCAACAGCTCCATAAATTTCCAAAACAATTCCCGGGCGTTCTGCCATTATCTTTGACAGGTTTATCATCTTTTCAAACTGATGATTTTCAAGTTTTGCATTTCCAGCTTCAAAGTCAACTGATTCGAGATCTTCTCCACCAATTCCAAGCAAGTTTCCTAAAAACCTGAATGGTGCTGTAACTATTGTTGTGAGAACCCTTTTAACTGCCCACCAGACTAAAGCCCCGGTATCTGTTTCTGGATCATTCAAATCTCCTTCTACTTCAAGGTCAAGATCTATATTATCGTTGGCATCTTTCAGAAGTGCAATTGCAAGTTTAATCGGCAGACCTAATCCTTCTTCACCTTCAACTTCATCTCCAAGTGTAAACTTGTTTAAAAATATTTTACTGTATGAAGTAAGAATTCCTTTATCAATTTTGTATTGAATATCGAGAGAAAGTTTCCCGCTCTCCAGATAATAACCAATAAAGTCAATTGAATATGGGGTAAGATTTGTCATTTCGATATTATGGAAATTCACTTTGATATTAGAGTAAGCTATCGGATCGAACGGATCCATTTTTCCTTCTATTTTTGCCAGACCATATTCATCGACTGTTCCTTGCAGTTTTATTTCTGCACCAAGAGGATTTTCACTTGTAAAACCTGTTACTTCTCCATTCATATTGTGAATCTTCGATGCGAACTTCAGCGGCAGACTAAAATCAGAAAAAAACACTTCACTGTTTTCAATTTTTATCTTACCAATATCATATTCAAAATCTATTTGGTTCTTTCCGGTATCGACAGACTCAACGAAAGGTTGATTCGTATCAGTGAGACTAATGAAACGTGCATTGGGATCGGTAAATCCCATAGCAAGTGTATCAGAGATCTCTCCCGAATCTTCTGCTGCAGGTGATACTTTAAATAGTTCAGACAGGTTAAAGCTTTTATCTTCAGCAATGGCTATCCTCGCATAAAGATTTTTGAGATCAACTTCGCCAATGCTTATCTGTGTTGGGTTGAACGTCCCTTTAATATCTAAAACCGTAAGAGTTTTCCATTCAAGGAATCTTTCATCGTTTTTTGTATCGTAAAGTTTTAAATCCTCAAGTTTTGAGTTCGCATTAAATGATACTTGAATTTTATCGGATGCAGATGGTTCGTTCAGTTTGAGATTTCCATCAATAGAAAGTTTTCCGTCATCCAGCCGCAGATATGCAAAATCTGAAATGTATGGAGATAAAACCACCAGACTGGCTTCATTGAATGAAAATTTTAAATCTGCTTTTAATGGAGTCATTGAAAAATTTCCGCTAAGCGAAAATGTTCCGCCTCGTCTGAGTTTTGAGGTCAAATGAAATCCCGATGTGTCCGCTGAATTAAGATGTAAATCAGTAACAGTAACGCTGAAGCTGTCAATTTTCGTTTCTGCTGGTGGGGCAATCGATTTATCAGTTATCAATAAATACAGTCTCTCCAGTTCAAATTTGCGTATTAAAATTTCCCAATTACTTTCCTCTTTGTTAACCTGATCCGTGATTATACCAGTTTTAACAGGACCTATCTTTGGGTCAGTTGTAACGGTATCTGTATTGGGATTAGATAATTTCTTAATCAAATCTGAAAAATTAAATTCTTCCTGATTAAGTCTGATAACATTACCTTTTGGTTCGGTCAGTCTGATCTCCTGAAAATCAAGTTCTTTATTGATCAACGGCATAAGACTGAAGTTGATGAAAAATTCTTTAAACGAAATAAAGATTTCTTTCTTTTCTTTTTCGTATAATTTAAATCCTTCAACCGAAAGTGAAAATGTAAATGGGTTGAAGGAAACCGATTCAATTTCAGCATCACGTTTAAGTTCTATCTTTATGTAATTAATTGCCTGGCTTTTTATAACCATCGGTACAATGAAAAAACCTGCTGCTGTATATACCAGGAAGAGAGATAGTACAGACCAGAAAATAATTTTAGGGATTTTTTTCGTAAAAAATTTCATCCAAATAATAATTTATATAATAAGAGTAGTGATAACAGATAATACAAAATTACGTAAAATTCGACGCCCTGCAAGAATGTAATCAGTTGAGTTTTCGCTTTTCTTTTTTTTGCTGAATGATTTCCAGAAAGCAACAAGAAAAACAACAATGAAATAATCTGCGATTACTATCCCATCAAAATATTCAATCATAAAGAACACATTATAAATTATAATTGTTTACCAGGGATTGTCATTCCGGTGAAGTCTGCGATTAGCGGACGAATCTGGGATCTGAGCAGCTACATTCGGATTCCGACAAGCGGGAATGACAGCCACACTATATCTATTCATACTTCTGTGGTATAAAACTAATTGCCGTACCGCCGCCAGGTGCTAATCTTAAATTCAACGTGTCTGAATTGTTGAGCACTTTGCTTTCAATTTTGTATCCAGTAGGATTTTTATCCCAGTGAGAATCTTCTGCATCCTGATATAAAGTTGTTTTATAACTTTTGCCTTCATCTAAAAAATCTAAAGAAATTTCAATCGTTCTTTCATTTTCATCAGTAATACTTCCGAGAAACCATTTATCTGTGTTTCTTTCTTTTCTTGCAATAGTGATGTAATTACCGATCTCACCATTCAGAACAATTGAAGTGTCCCAATCAACCCCAACATCTCTTATAAATTGAAACGCAGGATGCGCATCGTAATTTTCAGGTAAGTCTGCAGCCATTTGCAGCGGACTGTAAAGCACAACATAAATTGCAAGCTGATGAGCAAGTGTTGTGTTAACCTGATTTTCTTTTTTATACTTATCAAATTTTATATCAAATATTCCCGGAGTATAATCAATTGGTCCGGCAAGCATTCGTGTGAAAGGAATTATTGTTAAATGTTCGGGTGGGTTTCCGCCATCCGGCGACCAGGCATTGAATTCCTGACCACGCAAACCTTCGGCACTAACTAAGTTTGGATAAGTTCTTCTCAGTCCAGTTGGTTTTATTGGTTCGTGTACATCAATCATAATCTGATATCCGGCAGCTTTTTCCATAACCTTTCTGTAATGATTAACCATCCATTGTCCGTGATGATATTCACCATTGGGAAGAATTTGTCCCACATATCCGGTTTTGACTGCATGAATTCCCAGACTTTTACAGAGAGCAAAAGCTGTGTCCATTTGTTTTTCATAAGTCAGAATTGCAGCTGATGTTTCGTGATGCATAATGATCTGAACATTTTTTTCTTTTGCATATCGAACAACTTCTTTCAAATTATAATCAGCGTACGGAGTAACGAAATCAAAAATACCTTCGCGATCGTGATCACCAAACCAGTTTTCCCATCCGGTATTCCATCCCTCAATCAACACAGCACCAATACTGTTAGCTGAAGCGAAGTCAATATATTTTTTAGCATTTTCGGTTGTTGCCCCATGTCTGCCGCTTTTCATATCCCAGGTACTTTTACCAAGATGCATTTCCCACCAGATACCAACAAACTTTGTAGGTTTAATCCAGGAAACATCTTCGATGATATTTGGTTCATTGAGATTTAAAATTGTTCTTGAGTTAACTAAATCAGTGGCTTTATCACTAATTAAAATTAATCTCCACGGAGTAACGAAAGGGGTTTTTGTTTTAACTTTTATTCCTGAATCATTTCCAACGAGTTCACTTTGAAATAGAAGATTTTCTTTATCAACTTTTAATGTCATATCTGCATAGTTTGTAAGATTTGCTTCAAGTATGCTGATATACATTCCATTATTTGTTTTCATTGTGACCGGTAAGTTAACGGCATTCTCAGGAATATAGGTTTGTGCAAGCGCTTCATTTCCTCTTTTAGCAAGAGCATTTATTTCACTGAATTTCGTTGTGTTGAAAAGATGTTCGTATATGTCCCAATCTCCTGGAGACCACCAGCAGGTATGATCGCCGGTTAATTTGAATTGCGTATTTTCGTCCAGTAGTACAACATCGTTAAAATTTTCCTGTTCGGGAAAATCAAACCTGAATCCGACGCCATCGTTGAAAACTCTGAAAGTAATAAAACATCTTCTTTTATTCTGATCTTTTTCCTGTAGGTCAATCTTTAATTCTTTGTAATTGTTTCTAATAAATCGCTGCTCACCCCATACTGTTTGCCATGTTTGATCAAACGATGAAGTGAATATGTTTACAATCTCTAGATTTTTTCCAAAGGATTCCTGATCTTTAAAATCAAAACTAAAATACGAAGTATCAATTATTTTATTATCCGAATAATTAATTAAGTAACCGGCTTTGCCTTCACCTGACAAATAAAAAATAAGTTTTATTTTTCCATCAGGCGATAACAGCTCAGTTTCATTGTTTCCATTTCCGCAACTATGGAATAAAAGTATTACAATTAAAACGACTATAGTTTTCAGATAAATAAAATTTTTCCTCATGCGTTTTCTTTCTGTAATTTGAATCTGATTCTGAGTACACTTTCCTTAAAATCTGTTGAGATTATTCTGAAACCGCCAATTTCTTTTGTGGTTGAAACGTGTAAACCGCTGCAGGGACATGCATCATAATCACCGATTTTAATTATCCTGATTTTTTCTCCGGCATTATCTGGCAATTTTGACAGATTGAATTTCTCTTCTGCATCTTCTTTAGAAAAAAATTCTTCTGTTACTTTCAAATCGAATTGAATAATTTTGTTTACTCTTGATTCTATTTCTGCAATTTCTTCCTGAGTTAAATTCCTGTTGAAAATGATAATCGCATTTCGATTTTTTCTTTTCAATGTGATTGCTGAAGGACCTTCCACAATTAAACATTCTCACCATTGTTTGGTTGAGTATATGTTCTGCTGAATGCATCTGAGGATGATATTGTTTATTAGATTTTATCTCGGGATCAGAACTTGTGTTCATATCAAAATAATTGCATGATGGCTAATTGTTTTTCCTTTTAGATTAAAAATTGATATACTCGCAATCGAAAACTATAAAAAAATACAAAATCACTGCGGAACTCTTTATGAAAGATAACAAATCTAATCTCTACTTTATTTCCCTTGGAATACTAATAACAATCGGAATTTTATTTATTATTACAGTGCTGTTACTTACAGAGAACAAAACTATTGCAAACGGTAATCCCGATGAAAATTTTCCACAGGGATACAGAATAGTTTCACCCGAAATACCAGCCTATCTTGAATTCGCCGGAGAAGAAATTCCAACCGATAACTTTGAAGTCTATGAAAGAATGGAAAGAGAATTTTTATCAAATACTTACTGGCATTCAGCAACTATACTTGCAATTAAACGAGCTGGCAGGTGGTTTCCTGTAATAGAACCTATATTAAAGAAGAATAACATTCCGGATGACTTTAAATATTTATGTGTTGCAGAAAGTAATATGGAAAATGTTGTTTCCCCTGCTGGAGCAACAGGCTTTTGGCAATTCATGAAAGAAGCTGGAACAAAATACGGTCTGGAAATAAATTCGCTTGTTGATGAAAGATATCATGTTGAAAAATCTACAGAAGCTGCGTGCAAATATCTTCTCGATTCTTACAATATGTTTGGAAGCTGGATTACTTCCGCTGCTTCTTATAATATGGGTCAGGATGGAGTAAAAAATCAACAGGAAAGACAGAAAGCAAAAAATTATTTCAATCTTGTTTTGAATTCAGAAACATCAAGATTTGTTGCGAGGATCGTATCTCTTAAATACATTTTGCAAAATCCTGAAAAGTATGGGTTCGATATTAAAGATAAGGAGAAGTACAAACCACTTGAATATACTGAAATAATATTGGACAGTTCAGTTACTGACTTAGCAGACTATGCTAAAGGATTAGGAATAAATTATTTTATTTTGAAGATGTACAACCCCTGGCTGCGTGATAATTATCTTAACAACAAATCAGGAATGAAATACTCAATTAAGCTGCCATCGGAAGGTAGTATTGAAATAATTAACGATTGAGATTGGTTAAAAGTTTTTAAAGACTCTGTAAAAAATATTTAATTTTTTTATAATACTTTATTTTGGTTCCCAGTCAACACCATCACAGGGGATGTAGTTTTCGGTTGGGTGTTTGTCGTACTTGATACAAAGTACTGCAGAGCTATCAAAATGTTTACAACTAGAACAGAGTGTTGATTCAATGACTTTTTTGTTGTGCTGTTCAAACCATCTATAGCTCGCCATTGCAGGATGAATGATAAGTACATAAATTGCTGCGACGCTGACAATCCACCATAGTTGAATATCCATGTGCAATCTTAATATCCACAATACGGGAATTGTCATTGCTGTCCTGATGATTGTCCAGAAAACTATTGCGCCCAATTAAAATATCTTTATTAAATAAAAGGTTATTGACAATTTGCTAATATAATGCCAGTATAAAAAGTCTAAATTTTTAAGTTCAAATGAGGGTTTTTTATAGTTAATTGAGGGTGTTGTGTTTGTAATTTTTACATATAAATATTAATATTGAGTGCTAATTAACTAAGTTTTTAGAGGGGTTCGTCATTGTAAATAATTATGGGGAAAGAAAATAGAGTGAGCGCGGGTGGGTTCGAACCACCGACCCTCTGCTTAAAAGGCAGATGCTCTACCCCTGAGCTACGCGCCCTTTTTAAAAAGGAATTCAAATATAGTAAGTTGATAATTCTAATACAAAATAAAGATTTGAACACCAAAATCGATTGGCGGTAAATATGGCTTCTCTTAAAAATTCCAAAATTCTTGTTTGTGATGATGATGAAACTCTCTGTTATCTTCTTAAAGAACAACTTCTCGAAGAAGGTTTTGAAGTTGACGCCGTCTATGATGGTAAATTTGCAATAGAATCAATAAAAAGATCAAATTATGATATACTTTTGCTTGATCTGAATATGAAGGAAGTTCAGGGAGAGGAAGTACTTAAATTTGTAAAAGATTATAATGCTTCGCTACAAGTTATTATACTCTCTGCTCAGGGAGAAATGAGAAAAGCAATTGAATGTATCAAGTCAGGTGCTTACGATTTTATAACCAAGCCGTATGAATTTGATGATCTGATGCTCACCGTCGGCAGAGCACTTGAGCATAAAGATTTACTTGTTAAAACGGAAATTTTAACCAAAGAGATAAGTAAAAAGGGATCTGAAAATATAGTTGGAAACAGCGCCCAGCTTAAAAGAGTTCTTAATCTTGCAAACAAAGCTGCAATTTCTGATTCAAATATTCTTATCGAAGGAGAAACCGGAACGGGAAAAGAACTTCTGGCAGAATACATTCATAAACACTCCGCACGAAAAGATAAACCTTTCGTTGTAATTAATTGCGCTTCTCTGCCCGACCAACTTATTGAAAGTGAACTCTTCGGGCATGAAAAGGGAGCTTTTACAGATGCAAAAAATACTAAACAAGGATTGGTTGAAATTGCTCACGGCGGTACATTATTCCTCGATGAAATTGGTGAACTAAGTCTTTCACTTCAGCCAAAATTGTTACGGTTTCTTGAAAATGGAGAGTACCGAAGGATCGGGGGAATTACTACTTTAACATCTCATGTAAGAGTTATTGGTGCGACAAACAGAAATCTTCTTGAAGAAGCTGACAATAAAAATTTTCGTAAAGATTTATTGTTCAGGTTAAATGTTATTACGCTAACAATTCCACCACTGAGAGATAGAAAGGAAGACATTCTTCTGCTTGCAAACTACTTCATAAAGGAAAAATCTCCGATACGCTCACCAAAACATCTCTCACAGGAAGCAGAAGATATGCTCATTAGTTATTCATTTAACGGTAATATAAGAGAGCTTGAACATATTATTGAAAGAGCTTTAATATTTGCAGAAGGAGATGTTATTTATCCTGAAGATTTAAATCTTCCTCAATCCTATCAAACTCCAACCAGAAAACACACGGATATTGAACATGCTGAGGAAATTTTAAGTATGGAAGAACTTGAGCGGTGGCACATTAAAAAAGTCCTTGATAAAAACAGATGGGATAGAACACAGACAGCTAATCAGCTTGGAATTAGTCCAAAGACTCTGTATACCAAAATCAAGAAATATGAATTAAAACCAGTTTAATTTTTAATGCCTTCGAGCATAATTGCCAAATATTCGCCTGATCTTGTTTTCGGAGAAAACATTCCGGTAGCTATAACTGATAGTAAACTGAGAATAATTTGGCACAACAAAAAGTTCAGGGAAAATTTCACCGGGATCAGATTAAAGGGAAAGGATCTGGTCAGCTTATTAAGTTCATTTGGAATCGATAAAGAGATTGATTCTGTTTATACTAAACCCACCTACAGACACATCCATCAGATTAATAAAGTTTTACATATTGTTCCTCTCTTTGACAAAAACAAAAAGAAAACTCCTGACAATTACAAAATAGAACTCACGGAACCAACAAGCGAACTTCTAGAAAAAACTTCTCTGTCCTTTTCAAAACCCAACGATTTAGATTTCAGAAGTGTGTTACAGGATATTCTGACTCTATTAGTTAAAGAAAATTCTATCGACAGACTTTCTGAAGAAGTACTATCCAAATCTATTTTCCTGACAAAAAGTGATCTCGGTATCATAACTTTTATAAATGAAAATTCCACCAGAGAATTCAAATACTTCGATCAAAGAAAAATAATAATTAACAAACCAGAAGTCGAAAAAGTCGTCAATTCAGATTATAAGTTTATTTCAAAATGGTTAATTCTGAATAAGTCTTCACTGATTGCAGCTAACCAGAAGAATAACCTGGGGAGTAATCTTGCTAATTCTATCGGCTGTGATAATCTGATAATTTCACCTTGTATCTTTGAGAATAAACTGATTGCCACATTAATTGTTGGAAAGAAAAAAAATAGTTTTTCTAATGATGAAATACAATTGCTGGAACAGTTTGCTATTCTCCTGACATTTGTAATCACCAACATTAGTACACGGAATCTTAATACAGCATTAGAAAACAGATTGCTGCAGACACAAAAGCTGGAAACTATCGGAAAACTTTCGAGTGGTATGGCGCATGACTTTGGCAATTTACTATCGAGCATTTTCGGCAGCGTAAACTTATTACGGAAGCGTGTCGATCAATCAGACAATGTTCAAAAGTTAATTGATAATATTGAAAACTGTTCTGTCAGGGCACGTGACTTAACCAAACGTTTACTTTCGTTCGGCAAACCGACTCCTAAAAGAAAAGAACTTGTTAAACCTCATCAGATATTAAATGAGATAAATAAAATTGTAACTCAAACTTTTCCGAGAACGATTACGCTTACAGAAGAAATCGACGAACATCTTTATGATATTATAGGAAACGGGACCGAGATTTATCAGGTACTCCTCAACTTATGTGTTAATGCAAAGGAAGCCTTCAACGAAAAAGGAAATATTAAAATTAGTGCAAAGAATATTTCCATAGATGAAAACAACATTGCGTTTCTGCCAATTTTAAAAATTGGGAATTATGTGAAGTTTTCAGTAAAGGATAATGGTGCGGGCATTGAAGAGCAACATCTGACAAAAATATTTGATCCTTATTTTTCAACTAAATCTAAAGATGCAGGTTCGGGTTTAGGTTTATACGTTTCGTACGGAATTATTAAAGCACACAATGGGATAATCGACGTAACAAGTAAACCAGGCGCCGGAACTACATTTGATGTTTATATTCCGGCTTTTGAACCACCGAAAGAAAAACAACCGGAGCCGGGTGAAAAGATAATACTGCTGGCTGATGATGAACCAATGCTTGGAGATTTGCTGGCTGAATTGCTTGAAACAAATGGTTATTCAGTAATTAAAGTTTCATCAGGAAAGGAAGCGCTCACAGTGCTTCTTGAAGAAATAAAAGTTGATCTTGCAATAATTGATTATAATATGCCGGGAATGTCCGGACTTGAAACAATAGTAGAAATTAGAAAGTTAAATTTGGATCTGCCGATTATTTTGTCTTCTGGCAGTATGTGGGCAAGTCACGAATCAGAGCTGACACAATATAAAATTAATGGTCAGTTAAATAAACCATACGAATTTGAATCGATGCTTGCAACAATACGGAAATTTATTTAGGTCTCCTCCTTTTCTTCAACTCTTATCATCTTTACATCCTTCGCATAGTCAGACAATTCCGGATTTGTAATAGCATTAAGTTTATTAAGTACATCACCAATATCTTTTATTGCTGCATCTATGTACTTTATTCTACTCAATATTGCGTCTTTAGTTATGACTTCCTTTTCTAATTCATTTTTAAGTGCGGCAGAAGAAAGACTAAGAAGAGTAAGTGGTTGTTTTATTTTATGATTTGCTGTTACAATAGTAGCAATGAAGGTTGTTCTTTTCTCAATTTCCAGTAACTGTTTATTGGCTTCAGATAATTTTAAGGCTGATTTTACTCTTGCCATTAATTCAATCCTGTTGAATGGCTTTTTAATGTAATCAAATGCTCCTGCCTCAAGTCCTTCCTTAGTGTCTTCAGCGCTGGCTTTTGCAGTAACAAGAATTATAGGGATATGTTTGGTTTTTTCACTGTTGGTGAGAATTTTACAAACTTCAAATCCACTAATATCAGGCATCATCACATCCAACAAAATAAGATCGGGTAATACTTCATTTGCTTTCTCTAATCCCTCGTTTCCATCATACGCAGTGATGACTTCATATCCCTCCTGAATCAATCTATCCTGGAGTATGAAAACATTTTCGGGCAGATCATCTATTACAAGAATCTTTTTCATTTTATGTGGTTTTCAATTGAGTAATCAATGTCTGAATCTTGTGAGAAACAAATGCCGGGTTTACAGGCTTGGGAATATAATCTGAAAAACCATGCCTGATAATTATTTCTTTATCTTCCTTCATCGCTTTTGCAGTCACTGCAATAACAGGGATTTCTGCCCACTTAGTATTTGCTTTAATATTTTTTATGGTTTTGAATCCATCCATTTCAGGCATAATAATATCAAGCAGTATCAGGTCTGGAATTTTATTTTCCAAAATATCCAGGCATTCTTTGCCATTGTGAGCAAGAATAGGATTACAGTTTACCGTCTTAACAATTTCAGATAATGTAAACAATGTGTTAGAATCATCATCAACAATCAGAACATTTAAATCAAACTGCTGATTATTGTTTGATTCTGAGTGTAATATTGCTTTAGGTTTCTTTTCAGTATTGGGCGGAGAATCGGGCACCTTCACAATTGTTGATTTGGCAAGTTTTTGAATCTCAAGCCAGTTGCTTACATAATGAAATACATCTATTGTGTGCTGTTCTGATTTTAAAGTTATTTCTTTTAAACTTTCATTCAATGATTTTTTTTCTGAATCGGAAAATTCATCATTTATAGCTATAAGCACCGGAATATGTCTGGTTTTCGAAGTTGATTTTAACTGATGAGTAAGTTTTAAACCATCCACACCCGGGCTTGTCAGATTAATTATAATAACATCCGGCTGATTCTCTATTATGTGCATTAAAAAATAATCGCCCGGACTAAATAAACTAAGTTCAATTCCATTATTCCTGAATGTTTCTGAATAGAAGCTAAAGTCCTCATCATCAAAATTTACAATAACAACTTTGCTCATTTTCTTTTTAAGGAGATTTGTCAATCTCGTAAATGAATCATCAAGGTTTTCAAATGTTGCAGGTTTTAATACAAAGTCAAATGTGTCTAAACAATAGCCGATGTTTGCTTCCGTTAACAAAGAAATTAAAATTATGGGAAGGTTTTTTGTTTTGGGATTTTTCTTTAGATCAGACAGTGTCTTCCAAACATTCTTAGTGGAATTCTTGGCATCAACTATTATTGCCAGTGGTGTACTGCTATCCTCAAAACTGAGATTATCTGCTGATTCATCAGTAAATGCTATTTCATATCCCATTGATAGCAATTCCTGTTTTATTGAAGTCCTTAATTTTCTTTCCTGATCGATAACAAGTATTAAATTTTTATCATTTGCGTCAACTTCATCTTTTAGCATCATAGAACGATTATCAGGAACAATCATAAACACCTGTTTAAATGGAATCGAAAAATTAAACGCAGAGCCATTATTAAGTTCACTTTTAACTGTGAGTTCTCCACCAAGTATATCAGCAAGTTTTTTACTAATCGAGAGCCCCAATCCGGTACCACCGCGCTTTTTTGCTTTAGTACTATTCGCCTGTTGAAACTCTTCAAAGATAAAATTGATATCTTCAGTTGCGATTCCGATTCCTGTATCAATCACTTCAAAATTGAGCATTTCGTTTCGTACGGAAATTCTCAACGTCACTTTTCCATAGTCTGTATATTTGATTGCATTACCAAGAAGATTTATTAGTACTTGAACTACTTTCCCGCGATCTGTGCTGATAATAGTATGCGTTTCAATATTCCTGATAATTTCATACGATATTTTTTTCTCCGCAGCGAGTGGTGAGATAGCTCCGGAAACTTCTGTAAGGATCTCATCTAACAAAACATTTTCGTTAATGACTTCAATTTTACCGGCTTCGATTTTTGAAAGATCAAGAATATCATTTATCAGAGTCATCAATCTTTTTCCGCTGTTAAAAACGACTTCTAACCTTTCCTTATTGCGTGGTTCAAGATCAACTTTTTCGAGCATCAGCTCTGTTAAACCCAGAATTGAATTCATTGGTGTTCGAAGCTCGTGAGACATTTTCGCAAGAAATTTTGATTTGGCATCAGTCAGTTCAATTGCTTTCTGTTTTTGCTTTTCTAATTCTTCAGTCTGAGCCGTCAACTCTCTGTGCAGGTAGAGAAGAGTTTCATTCTGTTCTTTGATTTGAATATTCTGCTTTTGATACTCATCGTTAAGAATCTTTAAATCGGCAACCAGTTTTTCTAACTGCAATAAAGCACGTGCGTTTGTAATTCCAATTGCCAACTGATCTTTTATTTTCTCAAGATAATCTCTTACTTCTTCCCGGGGTCTTGTTAATGAACCGAGTTCTAACAGTGCAACTGGTTTATTGTTATAAACTACCGGAAGGAAAAGCAGATATTTTAATTTTAATTCCACAAGTCCTGTGGAGACAACCGGGAGTGATTCTTCGTCAATTAATTCAAGGCTCTGTTTAGTTTCCAGAACTTTTTTAAAGAAGGAATTGTTTTGTGAATGCCCCGGTTTTTCTGTATTCAGACCATAAGAAGAAATCAGTTTCAATTCATCCTCTACAGAATACAATCCACCGATAATAAAATCACCCGCATCCAATATTTTCTTTAAAGCGGCATCAGAAATTTCTTTCAAAGTTGGATTCTGATTAATGAGCGTGATGAACTCCGCATATTCATTTCTGGCTACTTCTCTCTTCTTGAGTTCGTCCAGCATTTTATTAAATGCCATCCCGAGTTTACCAATTTCATCCTTACTTTTAATTTCAATTTTATTGTCAAACTTTCCGGCATACGTCTGCTCGGTGGCTTTACTTAGTTGGGTGAATTGTTTCCTTAGTTTGTCAGTAAAAACCAAAGTAAAAATTAACGAGAGTGAAATGCTGACTAACCCGATTATTAAAAAAATGTTTCTAAGTGTGGATCTAAGTTCGCCGGCTTCAGCAAAAGTTGAGAATACTAAATAATAGAAATTATTCTTATTCTCGTCGGCGGCAGGTTTATAGATAGTTGCAAGAATATCTTCAGATTCTGTCCCCTGCAGATAAAGTTCAAAATTTCCTTTCGATTTTAAATCTTCAGCTGCGAGATTTAATGCGTGAAGATATTTTTGATTAGCCTGTTCATTAGAAAAATCAGCAACATAACCATCCCAGATCAGGGCTACTTCCGAGTTTACTCTTTGAGCAATATCATTAAGCATTTCATTATTTATTTCTCTCCCATAAAGATATTCTTTACCATCAGGTGCAGTGTATGAGATCATTATCAGATACGGATTTGAAGCGGTAAACTCTCTTAAGCTGAATTCTTTTGGCGGTAAGTTAATATTGTTCTTTACTTCATAATGTGACACGGATTTATTATTAAGCTCAATAATAAAATCAAGATTGCTCGTTTGAAACTTTTTATCTGACCATAAATCATCAATTCCATTTGTATATAAGGAAATAAAATCATCTTCTATTCCATTTTGGAACTGCTTATTAACACTTACTAAACTTCTGGCAGATTGCTGCAGGCTTCGCGTTTGAAAGTTTGTTAGAACTTCATAAATAATTGAATAGAACACAACAAATGAAGTTCCCAGAATCAGTGCGACTATAAGAAAGTTGATTAACAATATTCTGAGACTGATCTTCATCTATCACTCTTGTACAGAATGTGATTTACTGGTGATTTACTTTATTGATAGTTGAAAGAAGCTCTGCTAAATCATAAGGTTTGCAAAGAAAATCAGATGCTCCGAGCTTTGCACATTCAATTGCACTCTTTACATCTGACTGAGCTGTTAATATAATTACTTTGGATTTGAAGCCCGGGATGTTGTTGATTTCTTTCTGAACATCAAAACCATTTTTCCCGGGCATGTTAAGGTCAAGAAGAATGAGATCCGGATTATTCTGAATTAAAAATTCTACTGCGCTTTCTCCGTCTGTTAAATACCTTGCATTGTATCCTTTTGCATTTAACTCTTCAGAAAGAAAACTACATAAATTAATATCATCATCAACAATCAGAATTGATTCCATCTGTTAAGGGGTTTCTTTGGATTCAAACTCGTACAATTTAATTTTGTTCCTGCCTCCATCCATCTCCCTTTTAAGTACATTTTCCCACTGAGGATTTTCGAATCTTTCCTGAAGCGTTGGCATAATCTCCAGCTTTAACAGAATCACAAGTTCTTTCTTTCTTATTGTGGTCTGATCAAACCCGGTAAGATAACGAATACCAAATACCCACCATGGAAGATCCTTTAAGAATGGAATTCCATTACGAACTACAAGTTCTTCATTTACAAACAAACCACCGATAGCAGTTTCTTCACCATCCAGCATAATAACCTGAGTAGCTGCTGTTGTCTTTCTGATTTCTGTTGTTAATTCACTTGTCTGGAATGAACTCCTCTCAACAGCAACATCTAAAAGTGCATAATCTAATCCATTTTCCTTATGAACGTAAGGGGTTACAATTATTATTGTTCCGGTTGGAAAGAATTGTTCAGTTGTATTGCCAGCAAAATCTCTTGTTCTTACAGAGAAGTCCGATCCAATTTGAATTTTACCTTCGTTTCGATCTCTTACCACAATACTCGGATTTGAAATTATTTCACCAATATTGTTCTGTTCAAAGAATTTGAATACTGCAGTTGCTTGTCCAAAAAAATCACCTATCTGAAAATCAGATGTAACACCCAATTTAAATTCTGGTTGGAGACCTTGTGAACTCTGCTCACGTGATGTTTCTGTTTCACCTCTTAAAACACCAGCAAGATTAGTTTGTTCGCCGGAAAGCAAAACTCTCCAATCAAGGCCAACTTTTTTTGCTTCGACCAAATCTATTTCGCAAAAGAGAGCAGATATTTTCACCTCTCTTTGAGTTGGGGGAGCATAAGTTTCGGGAGTTCTTTCAAGCTCTTCTTTTGTTTTAGATTTTACAATAATTACATCTTCCTTCATTTCATACTCAAGACCAGCAAAATTAACGATCATAAGAAGAGCTTTATCGTAAGGCATATTAGTAATTTCAATACCAATAGGATCTGTTTTCTGCACAGTTGCGACAATTCCTCTTCCGGAAACACTTTCGCTCACTTTGCTGAGCAATTCAATTGCCTGGTTGAAAGGCAGTGTTTCAGACATGGTCACCAGCTCGTCCGGGTTCTGGTTGGTTTTAAATCTTCGCTCCCAATATTCCTGAGGCGACGCCTGAAGGACGATGAAAATTGATATAACGAAGTAAGCTATAATGTTTTTCATGCTTGTACTCTTATTTTGTATTTAAATTTCTGTCTAATTCAAGGGTTACTTGTTCAATAATTCCACCCTTGTTCAGGATGAAGCTGACTGTGTTATTGTCATAGTCAATTTTTGTAAGGTATCCGAGGTAAACTTGTTCTCCTTCCCAAACTAAGTATGTGCTGCCTTTATTATCAGCCACAAAAGCACCTTCAGGTATAAGCGCCAGCAGTCTGGCTCCCTGAACATCAAGCAGATTATCTACGTTCGGTGGAATTTCGTTTCTGATTAACGGATAGAAGGCATCATAGACTGGTCCGGTGGCAAGATTATTCTCAACATATTCAGCAGGGGCAAAACGATTGTCGGATGAGAAATAAACTTTTGCCTGCATTTCAAAGTTCACTAAGAACATCGGGATTTCTTCCTGTATCTTAACCAGATTACTCAAAGAAACTTTGCTGATTTTCTTGAGCTCCTTGCTTTGCTCGATTGCATAAACCAGTTTATAAAAATCGTTATAGTTGCCCGATCCTGTCAATTTGTATTCGTGGAAGAAAAATTCCTTATCAGGTGTTTGCCCGATGTACTCCACATTTACCGTAGTTTCTCCTGGGAAGTTAGCAACTATGTTATTAACGAAATTATAAAACTTGATGGAAGAAATATTCTGTGGAATATTAAATTTCCGGTTTGCAAGTATTGAGTCGAGCTCTGCAGATTGTTTCTGCAAATCACTATAGCGGTTTTCAAGCTCAACCGGATCATAAACATTTTTATTCAACTCATCAAGTTTTTCTTGTCTTTCTGAAATATCTCCTCGCTGAATGACAAAAAGATAAATGCCGCCAGCAACCAGGATGATAATCAGTAGTGCAAGAACACTAAGAGTGCTAATTAATTTCTTATTCATTTTGGTACTTCTGATTTGAAATTTGGAAATTTAAATTGAACCTGTATGCACTCTTTTCTCTTAACTCTTCGTATATCATACTCTGAAGGACAGCGTCCTGAATAGAATACGCAAAATCTGTAAGAGAACTTCGTGTTAATGAATAACCTTCTGTATTAACTTTATTCCCCTCGTTCGTTAATTTTGATAACCACATATTATTGCTGGTCTGGCAGAAACCCGATACTTGTTTAATAAGTTCCTTCCAGACACCTGTTCCTGCAGCCGCAGAATCTAGTATAGCGACAGTTTGCCCGAAGCTTCCGATTTTGCCTTCCAGGTTAGCTATCTTAACTAATACCTCCTGATTCTGCCTCATCAAAATTGTCTTCTCTTCAATTTTTTTATCAAGTTCAGCTAACTGTTTATTATTATCCAGTACTTTCTGAGTTATAAAGAATGCCGCAACAAATAATAATGGAAGAAGTGCATATCCGTGCCAGGAGAATTGAAATACCTTCTGTTCTTCTTTGATATATTTTGGAAGAATATGCAGTCCCTGATGCTCTTTATTTAATTCATCATAATAATCGAGTGCTACAGAAACCGGAATGCTAAATGCTGAAAATTTTTCTTTTGATTCTTCGTTGAGTGCAGAAAGATCAAGATCATCAAATTCCAAACGGCTGACATTTGCTTCAGGAAAAGTTCCGTAAAAGGATAAAATTATATTCTCGGAATCATCTTCACCACAAACAATAATATTATCAAGTGATGATATTCCTCCGTTTTCCATTTCAAGTAAAATCTTAGAAAAATATACATCGTAAGTATGGAGGTTTTGTGTTCCGATATCAAGCGTTGTTCCGATATGTTTTATTCTTCGTCCCTGAAGGAAAATCAACTTGCTGTATTCTTTCCCGATATAAACGATTAAAGAATGATCATCTGGGAAGAATTTTTTTCGCTTTGCTACATAATATGCAAGAGATATATCAGAACTTTTTATCGTCGGTATATTGTATCCTCTTTTTCCCTTCTGGCGCGCAAGAGAATTTACAAGACTTGCACAAGGAATATTTTCAGTCACAAAAACGGCAAGCAAGGCTTTATCAGAAAGTTCAACATAATCAATGCTGGTTTTGTCAACTGCAATGTTCTTTGACTCAAGTATGTCATTAATTATAGCTTGTTTGAGTTTGGCTGGATTTTCAGACCTCTCCCCTTCATAAAGATGATAGTAAATATTTGGCTCGGCTAAAGCCGGAAGGAATAAATGTTTGTTCAGATTGTATGAACTGAGAGCAGCATTAAGTTCATTCATTCCTGATAAATCGAGCTCACTTTTAGAAGACAGAGACCCTTCTAATCCCTCAAGATCAAGAGATTCTTCTTCTACGCTGAATCCGCCGCCGGGTTTATCCAGGCTAGCTGATTTTGAATGACTGATCGAGGCTGTTTTTATAACAGCGGGCTTACCTGTTGCCGCACTCTTATTAATAACAGCCAGCTTGATGTCATTGCTTTCACAATATATTGAAATTACTGGTTTCATTTTGCAGACAATAATTGGTTTATTCTTGTTTTATTATTTGAATAAGTAATCGCTGTTTCGAGCGATATCCTTTTCTGATCGTATAAACGTTTTAAGTCCTGTTCCATTGTGACCATTCCCATCGGACCACCCTGATTTATCATCATATATATTTCACTGAGATTGTTATTCTTTATGGCAGCTTTAACACTCGAAGTTATAATTAAAACTTCTTTTGCTAATATTACTTTTCCATCCAGACTCGGAACGAGTTTTTGAGAAATAACAGAAACTAATACGTCTGCTAATCTGTTTCTTACTCTTTCCTGTTCATGTGCATCTACTTCAGCAATAATTCTTTCGATAGATTCAGTGGCTGATGAAGTATGAAGAGTTGAAAAAACTTTGTGACCTGTATCGGTTACTTCAAGTGCAGCCATAATTGTATCCGGGTCTCTCATTTCACCGATGATTATTATATCCGGATCTTGTCGTAATGATTGAACAACTCCTTCTTTAAAAGATAGAACATCTCTTCCAACTTCTCTGTGCTTGATCATGCAAAAGTTAGAGCTGTGGACATATTCAATCGGTGCAGCTATTATTATTACATGCGCCGGATCAAATTTATTATGGTAATCAACTATAGAATCCAGTGTTGTTGATTTACCAGAACCTGTAATTCCTGTAATTAATGTTAAACCAAATTTTATGTAATTATGACTAAGATATTTAATTGCATTCTGATGGAAATCTAAAGAAGCAAGAGGACGAATAGTCGTGTTAATTGCTCTCATACTGCATGCAAGAGTATCAAGATCAAAATACGCATCTGCTCTGAATCTTACATTAATTTTCCTGCGTTCATAGAAAAATGTATAACTGAAGTCAAGATTTCTTGTCGCAGCAATATATTTCTTCTGATTGGAATTGAACATATTTGCAATCAGTAATGCGGATTCATCTTCAGTGAATTGAGGAAGGTCCTTTATTCTTTCAAGTTTTCCATAAATCCTCATCCAGATGTAGCCTTCATTACCATGACCACCGATTTCAATATCAGAAGCATCACGCTCAATCATCGAAGTGAGAATTTTATTAACAAACTTTCTTAAAAGTACTGTTTCATCTTCCTTAAGTTTGCCGCTGTTCTCAAGAATGTATGCAACGCGGTCTGGTCCATAGATGGATTCAGGTATCCTTGCACAAAAATCTGATAAAATCTTTTTTTCTTCTTTGACTATCAACTTACAACCTTAATTTTACTTTTAACTCTCTACTCAGTTTTAGTTACTTACATGTTTTATTCCAACCAAAAACATAACAATAGGTCATAAAAACTTCTCTGAAACAGAAAAAATGCTGATTTCTGATAAATTTATAACCACTTGTAAAAAAATTTAACTACCAAAACAACCCAACCTTTTAGTAAAACTTACTTAATTCCTGAAAAAATTAATCTTCAGTTGTTGATGAAATAACTTCTTCGATTGAAGTCATTCCCAATTTAACCTTTTCAAGTCCTGATTCTCTTAAGTTTAGCGTTCCATCTTTTTTTGCTTGTGTTTTGAGTAACTCTTCGTTCACTTCTTCACCGGATTTAACTATCAGGTGTCTTATTTCTTTAGAAAAATAAAACGCTTCATGAATTGCCATCCGACCTTTAAATCCTGTACCACCGCATTCATCGCATCCGACAGCACGATAAGTCTCATATTGCTTCCACTCTTCAGGATTTATTCCCACAGCTTCCAGGTAATCATCATCATGTTCAGTTACTCTCTTTTTACATTTAGAACATAATTTTCTGATTAGTCTTTGAGCTACAATTAAATTTATTGCGTAAGCAATTAAGAACGGTTCAATACCCATTTTAAATAATCTTGATACCGCACTTGGTGCATCATTCGTATGCAATGTGGAAAAGGTAAGGTGACCGGTATTTGCAAGCTTTATAGCAGTTTCTGCTGTTTCTTTATCTCTCATCTCAC